>JAAYML010000016.1 GCA_012521395.1 Candidatus Epulonipiscium sp.
ATTATGTTTTTCAAACTTCGAAAGCAAGAGATTTGTTTAAGGATTTTCGTGTCTGGAAAAGAAGATACAAATATACTTACGTTATAATTAATTGATATAAATTTTTATTATTAGTTTGCGAATTATACTGAAATTAGTCGAAACATGTCCTAAAATTAGCAATATGATATTATAAAATATAATTAATATAAAATTATATATATTGCGACAAAGGCAAACTTAACGAAAGTTAAGGACGCAAAGCTATGGGCCTTCCAGATTTTGCTGATGGTTGCCAGGCTGCCGTGATTCTATTTTTTGTCGCTAAATGCGACTTTTTTATTTTTCTATTAACTTTCCTATGATATTTATTGCTTTTATTTTAGAGGGTTACTGATATTGCTTAACCATTTCATTGCATTAGATATCATATGAAAAATATATACAAACATAAAGGTTCATAGGACTTTGAAAACTTCATAAAAATGTACTTAAGAAAGTTATTTTAATTAAAAACCGGGATAAGAGCTTTAGAAAATTTAATCAGGAAAGAGGTCAAGAAGGAATTTTTTTGAGATTTTTTGAAATTAAAATTTTACTTTTATCACTTTATGGTTTTATTTTTGTAAAAGCTACGATGAGGAGGACATCATGTGAAACTAAGAACCAGATTATTTTTAATGCTTTTAATTACTAGTTTAATTCCGCTCTTAATTTTTTCATCAGTATCTATATCATCTTTTGGGATAAGTGCTCGAAAAAATACTTATCAACTCAGTCAGCAAAATTGGAAGTTGTTAAATCTGAAATAGACGGGATACTTGAGAAGCATTTTAACACGTTGTATACCATTGCAAATCAACCAGCAATTCGGGATTTTGATTTAGATAATGCAAAGAAGATTTTAGTGGATGCCGCTAAAGTAAATCCTGATCTTGTGATTGCGCTTGATAATACTGAAGGGCAACAAGTTATTAAAAGTAATGATGACGATTTAACCAGTGTTAGTGAAAGAGATTTTTATCAGCAAGCTATCAATGGGAATGAACAGTATGTATCTGATATTATTTTAGCGAAAACTACTGGAAAGTTAATGGTTGTTATTGCTACACCTGTTCGGGATATAAATAACAACATAATAGGTGTTCTTCAGGCCAATATCCAGCTTGAAAAAATCAGCAACTTTGTCACAGAACTTTCAGAGAATGGTTCAACCGTCTATGTTCTTTCAAGGAAAGGGACTGTGTTGGCCCATCCGGATATAGAATATGTACAGAACCAACAAGATTTTAGCACGTTAGAATTTGTGCAGGCAGCTTTTGCCGGTAAAGAAGATAACACCTTACAAACCAAAAATATTCATGGTGAAGATGTCATTGTCAGTTATTCTTTAAACGAATTGACTGGCTGGTTAATTGTTGTGGAAACACCCGTTTCAGTTGCGATGGCTTCGGCCTATAAGCTTATGAATCTTTCTGTCATTATGTTGATTACTGCTGCTATTATTGTAGGATTATTTGGTCTTTATTTTTCTAAACGTTTTACTAAGCCATTGGTTGAATTATCCTCTATTATCAAAACAATTGCTGAAGGGCATCTGAAAGATATTCACGTTAATATAAAGACAAAGGATGAAATTGGTGAACTTTATCATAGTCTTAAATTAATGAGCCAAAGTTTAAGGGAACTTATAGGCAATATCCAAACAGTTGCTACATCATTAGCGTCCCATTCTTCCCAATTATCCTCAACGACTGAAGAAACAGCTCAAAGCCTGACTCAAGTGGTTACCACTATTAATGAAATGGCTCAAGGTAACAGCAATCAAGCTCTGATGGTTCATGAAACAACGGATGCCATTGCTAAAGTTAACGATATTATTTCAGAAGCCACAGTTAAAACAGAAGTTGCAGCAGAAAAAGCCCAAATGTCATTAGAGCTTGCCCAGGATGGCCAAAAGGCTCTTGAACGACAAAGTCAAAAAATCGAAGAAAACAACCAATATACCAGTGCTGTAGGTGAATCAATACAGCAGTTGGCGACGATGGCTGATGAAATTCGTAA
>JAAYML010000017.1 GCA_012521395.1 Candidatus Epulonipiscium sp.
CAGCCATTTAAAAAATCTACATCTCTCTTCGCCCTTCCAGAGCCCTGGACAAGGTGACTTCGTCTATGTATTCCAAGTCTCCGCCTACAGGAACGCCATTAGCGATTCTGGTTACTTTTATGTTTAAAGGCTTTATGAGTTTGCTGATGTAGATGGCGGTTGCTTCGCCTTCTATATTTGGATTGGTTGCCAGGATGACTTCTTCGACGTCATCACTTTTTAATCTTTCTAACAACTCTTTTATTTTTATATCTTTAGGACCAACACCTAGCATGGGAGATATGGCTCCATGCAGGACATGATAAAGTCCTTTATATTCTTTGGTTTTTTCGTAAGCTGCCAGGTCTCTTGGGTCTTCGACGACCATTATGGTTTTGCTGTCTCTTCTTACATCGGAACAGATGTCACATTTTTCTTTATCCGTCAGGGTACAGCATACACTGCAGTATTTTACGTTCCTCTTGGCTTCTATAATGGCTTTCGAAAGATTTTCTACATTTTCTTCCGGCATGTTAATGATATGAAATGCCAATCTTTGTGCTGTCTTTACGCCAACCCCCGGAAGATCTGAAAGGGCAGCAATCAATCTTGACATTGTGTCTCCATAATGGTTCATCTAAAAGAGTCCTCCCGGTAAATTTAATCCTCCTGTAAGCTTGCTCATTTGCTGGTTGGCTAATTCGTCCACCTGGCGAAGACCTTCGTTAACTGCTGCAAGGATTAAATCCTGAAGCATTTCTACATCATCAGGATCCACAACTTCTGGTTTTATGGTAATAGATTTTAACTCTTTCTTACCAGTAAATACGACTTCAACCGCTCCTCCGCCAGCTGTCGCCGTAACATCTTTTTCTTCAAGTTCTTGTTGCATTTTTTCCATTTCTTTTTGCATCTTTTGTGCTTGTTTTAAAAGACTATTCATATTTCCTGGAATTCCGCCGAAATTTCTTTTTGCCATAATTATCCTCCTCTTACTCCTTTATAACAAATATAATAGCATGATTAAAGCAAAAAATAAATATCTTACTTAATTTCGTATGAAACACCTAATTTTTCAAAGTATTCAATGACTTCTTCTATTTGGTCCCTTTCTTCGGATTTCTCAGGGGAATCGCCATAGATTTCTTGATATTTTTCCTGATAAGCTTCTGCTGAAATAAAATGGACATTCACTTCTTTTTTTAGAAGCTCTTCAATCCTGGCAATTATTTCATCTTTATATTTTTTAATTGCTTCTATTATAAAGGCATCTTTAAAAACGATGTAATACACATCATCTTCTAAATAAGCCGCTTTTGTATCCATAAGAAGACCATTTAGAGAGTCACTGAAACTTGTTTTAATGTCATTCCACAAGCTTACAGCCTTTTTGATATCCTCAGGAACTGCTTTGGGTTTTTTGGGCTTTGCTTTTGGACTGCTTTTTTTATTTTCCTGTGTTTTTGGCTTTTCTGTTGCCTGAACGACTATGCCTTCTGCCAGTTTTTCTTCAAGTACTTTTATCCGTTCAAGCAGAGCATCTTTTGAGTCATCCATTTGAGGCTGGCAGATCTTGATAACTGCTACCTCAAGCATAACTCTTTTTTGGTCCGTATACTTTAATTCATTGGATAACTCTGAAAAGATTCTTATCCATCTTAAAATGGTTGAAGAAGCTATTTCTTTAGACTGGTCTTTTAAAAGCTCAATTTGTTCCTGACTTAAATCTAAGATTTTTTCTGCTTCCTGACTGCTGGAGACAATTAAAAGATTTCTAAGGTGTGCAATAAAGTCCATGACAAACTGACTCAGGTCTCTTCCCTGCATTACGATTTTGTCGATAAGTTCCATGGTCTCTAAGCTTTCTTTCTTGTTTAAGATGGAAGCAAATTCAAAGAATACCTTATAATCAACTGCACCCAGAACATCCAGGACTTTTTCAAAACTGATACGTTCTCCGTAATTAAAGGAAATACACTGGTCTAAAATACTTAAAGCATCCCGCATAGAACCTTCCGCTAAGCGGGCAATATATGAAAGGGCTTTGTCTTCGACTTCTATATTTTCTTCTTTCATATAGGCTTTAAGCCGCTTTGTGATACTGTCAGTGGATATTCTTCTAAAGTCAAAGCGCTGGCACCTGGACAGTATTGTGGCGGGAATCTTTTGAGGGTCGGTTGTGGCTAATATAAAAATAACATGGGCAGGGGGTTCTTCCAGAGTCTTGAGTAAAGCATTAAAAGCGCCCGTCGATAACATATGAACTTCATCGATAATATAAACCTTGTATTTTCCTTCTGTAGGGGTATATTTTACTTCTTCCCTTATTTCTCTGACATTATCAACCCCATTGTTGGAAGCCGCATCTATTTCAATGATATTCATCGTTCTTCCTTCGTCTATAGACTGACACAAACTGCAGTGGCCACAGGGTTCCCCGTCTTGGGAATTCTCACAGTTTACGGCTTTTGCAAATATTTTTGCCGTTGAAGTTTTTCCTGTTCCCCTGGTTCCGCAGAACAAATATGCATGGGCAATGCGATTGGCCTTTATTTGGTTTTTTAAAGTTATCACAATATGTTCTTGTCCTATAACGTCTTCGAAAGTCTTTGGACGTTTTTTCCTATATAAAGCCATATAGGACATAAATCCACCCCTTTTATCAAAAAACTAAAAGCGCCACTACTTTTATTATTGTACCACAAATATAACTTTATATATAATAAAAGTCCAAAAGGCAGTATAAAAAAATTCAGCCTCAAAAAGGCTATTAGGCATTAAAAAAACAGACGGTTTTCCATCTGTTGTATGAATATAATAAATCCGTGCACCTGCCGTCGACAGCGCTCCCCAGGCGTTACTTTTGCAGTTAGCTCAAATTAGGCTACCTCGCGGCACACAGAGATATTTGCTTAGTGCTGCTTCCTTCCGGACCTGACACGGTTCACAAACTTCTGTTGCGCAAGACCCGATTCTCATCGCCACTTGCAAAAGCCAGACCCTAAAAAATACTGCCTCGGGCAGGCATCGCCCCTGCTGTAGCGGATTGCAGGTACAGGGCACCGCTAACTCCCCGGCTAGCACGGAAACTTTATGACATATTAATGCTAGTAAATACTTGTAAGTGCTCCATTTACCTACAAATGGTGGCATTTGGGGGTAAATGGTGGCATTTCTTAGTATACAATCTTTCTGATTATATGTCAACCTCCATTTTTAACCTTTTATTCCTCATTTGGGTAAAGAAAGTTTTAAGAATTTGGCTACATTCTTCCTGGCAAATCCCTTCGATAATTTCGACCTGGTGATTAAACCTGGGCTCATTTAAGATATTCAAAATAGAACCGCCGCAGCCTGCTTTGGGATTTCTTGTACCAAAGATAATTTTATCGATTCTGGCCTGCACAATGGCACCTGCACACATGGGACAAGGCTCTAAAGTCACATAGATGCTGCAACCTTCCAGGCGCCAGTCCCCTATATATTTTGCCGCTTCTTCTATAGCCTGGATTTCTGCATGGGCCAGGGGATTTTTTTGGGAATTTCTTTGATTGTAGCCTCTTCCTATAATTTCGTCATTGTAAACGATAACAGCACCAATCGGAACTTCATCTGCTTCTTTGGCCTTTTCGGCCAGTTTTAAAGCTTCTTTCATAAAAGTAATTGCTTTATCCTCCATGGGTAAACTCCTTATTTTTAAAATTTATCTTTTTAATGGAGTATAAAAATTTTGTGTATAATAGATTTTATATCTTCCTCCAAAGTATACACCTACTCCAAGCCTTTCAAAGTTTTCAAATAAGATATTCTCTCTGTGCCCTTTTGAATTCATCCAGCCTTCGTGGGCATAAATGGCATTAGTCTGCCCTCCTGCTATATTTTCACCCGCTATCATAAAATGTATTCCTTGCTTTTTCATTCTGTCAAAGGGATCTTCTCCTTTCAAATTATCGTGGTCAAAAAAGTTGTTTTCTGCCATATCTTTTGAATGAAGGTAACTGCTTTTAGCGGCCTGTTCATCCCATGTCAGAGCTTTTAAGCCATTTCTTACCCGTACAGCATTGGTCAGGTCAAAAATTTGATAAGTATAGGCTGTTCTAAGTTCTTCACTAGCTTCTCCATAAAGACTTTCATGGGAGAGCTCTGTATTTTTATCGATTATTAGTATGGATGTTACTGTTTGATTATTATGAATATCATAAAAGAATGTAACAAATGCATCATCAATGGAATAGGTTTCGGCTTCGCCTTTTTTATAATTAAAATAAAATCTGTATTGTCCTTTTTGAATAAAACTAAGGGGTTGTCCATAAGCCTTTCTTACAGAAGCGGCCGTTGAACCAAAACGAATTCCTTTTTTAGAGTTCCAATTGGATACTGAATTCGTATAAAGGGCAACAACTTTGTTATCTTTTATACCAACTTGCATATAGTTGCTATAGTCCTTATTGTATATATACCAGGTAAAACCATATTCAGAAACATCCTGCCTGTTGGGCTCACCCAATACATCAGATACGTCTTCAGCGCTGTCTCCAAGGGCTATGCCATTTACGCTAAATTCCCCGGAAATTTGCTGATTTCGGGATAGATCATTATTATCTGTCTTTGTATTTGACTTATCACTGTTTTTACCTTCTTTTTCATAAATATAAATTTCTTTTGTATTGTTATTGTAGAGAACTTCTTTTCCCAAGGCCTCTGCAATATCCCGCATGGGTAAATAAGTGGTTCCTTCATGCAATATGGCTTTATGGGAAAGCTCTACTCTGTTTCCATCTATGTAAATGGGTATATTACTAAATAATACTTTTATGGTTTGTAAACCGTCAAAAGCCTTAACTTGCGGGCTTGTAAAAACGAGTGCTCCTGCCACAAAACCCAGTAAAAAATGTTTAAACCTTTTCATCCAACCACCCTTTTTAGATTATGTATACCTCAATTATAAAGTTATTCCTTGCCTTTGTCACTAATAGATACCTACTTGATATGAAAAGTTTTTAATGAATAAAAAACCCCGTATACCTAAATATACGAGGTTTTATCTTTGTTCCCGGCGGGATTCGAACCCACGGCCTACTGCTTAGGAGGCAGTCGCTCTATCCTACTGAGCTACGGAAACAAATATTAAAATTGACCCAAATTTGGTCAATAATTAATAGCCACTTTAATATTTTACAGACTTATAAGCGGATAGTCAAGGATTATTAAGACTTTAGGAAAATACAATTGTTCCCTGCATCCAACATATGCCCATAAATCTCATACCTACCAGGGGAGTACCCACTAATTCATTGGCATTTATAGCAATTTCGATGGACATGCCCATGCTTTCTACCAGCATCCAATAAATTTCTTCCCTGGTTTCTTCATTAATAATAAGCTCTATCTCTTTTATCTCACCTAAGATAGAATAGGTTGCTTCCAGATAATCAACCGGAATAAAATAGCCTTCTATTACGGATAAAATATCTTCATGCCGAAGTCTTTCTTCTATAATTTCAGCCGCTTCTTCTGCTTCTGTTTCTAAAATTTTTCTTGCTTCTTCATCTCCGGCCTTGATTCTTTTTAAAAGTTCTTTTCTCCATTCTTTTTGCTCATTTTCATACTCTAAATCATTTTCTGATTTTTCTACGGGAAGAATAATGGTTCCTTTTGATGCCAGACCTACTACTTTAATCCCTTCAATACTGGCATGTTTGTCATCTTTAATTTCCAGATACTCTATAATATTTTGGAGTTGAAAAACGATTTCTACACCACTTTCTTCTTCTTCCGTAGCAGCAAAATAAAAATAATCCTCTTCATCTTCTTCGACTTCTACTTCTGAAACTTCCATGATGTATTTTGATTCAAAATAAGGATCGCAGGTTTCAAAATCGATATCCTTTTCATTATCTAATAGACCTCTTAAAACGACCCCAATATTTTTTCCATAGCTTTTATAGTATTCTATGAAAACATGATCTTCATCATGATTGGTTACATAACGTTTATCCGCATGATTTAACACTTCTTCGATTAACTTGTCCCATTGTTTCTTTTTCTTTATACTTCCAAAACCTACTGCACTCATATAGGTCTCCATACGCATCCTCCTCTCCCCATAGAAAAAAACCCCCTATAAACATAGGGGTTAACGCACGCAGAAGGATTCGAACCCTCGACACTCTGATCCGAAGTCAGATGCTCTATCCAGCTGAGCTATGCGTGCATTCTTTTTGGGCGTAAACAATTGTAACATAAAAATTTATAAAATACAATGCTATTTTTATTACACATTATGGAATATGTTGTCGAGAGCTTCTTCGTAATATCTCTTTAAATCAAAGGATTTATTGATAAATTTCATGACAGCCGGACTAAAGAATAATGAGAGCAGCAATAATAAAGTATTTTCTTTATTAATATCTTTTTTAAATTCTCCATTACTTACGCCTTCGTTTATAAAGTTTTCAAATATTTTTTCCATCGACAAGCTGTTAAACATTTCCATATTTTCTTTTTTAATGTTTTCTAAAGAAAATTTATAGGCAAGTTCTGCCTGGGTTAATTTTATCTCATTGTTGATTTCTTTTGATTCTAATAAGTATTTTAAGTAATTTTCAATAAAACCAGGATAATTTGTGTCTTCTTCTATCACTTTATCATAAATCTTTTTAATTTTTTCCTGTGAACTTTTAAACTTTTGCTTTTCCATTTCAAGGCCTAATTGTATCATCCATACCCTTATATAATAATTAAAAATGTGATTTTTACTGGGAAAATAATTAAAAAAAGTGCCTCTGGATATTTCGGCATATTTACAAATTTCATCGACTGTAATATCATCAAAATCTTTTTGAGTGATCCTGTCTTTTACCACCTTTAAAATGTTTAATCTTGTTTTAGCAAAATTAATCTCACGCAAAGAAAAGCTGTCCACTAGTGAGCCCATTCTTTCCATCCTTTCTGTAATTTCACTGTTATACTCTGGTCTGTTTTTAATTGTATATTCAAATATGTAAACTGTCAAATTAAATTAACAGTTATTTAATTCCAATAAAAAAGTAAAGTCATAATGACTTTACTTTTTTCCTTACTCAAAATCATCCGGATTGCAGTTTTCAATTATTTTAAAGGCCATTTCAGATTGATCTTTTTTATTATCTTCCGTTGTTTTATCAGTAAGCTCTGCACTTAATTCATCCTTAAAATTACGGCTTAAGTCAATGTCTTTTTTTAATCTTAATTTTTTATCGTCCATTAAAAACACCTCCATTCAAAGCTAGTTTGGATGGAGGTGATAAATTCTATACATCAAAAAGTACTATTTTTTCTAAACAGACTTTTCAGCCAGTTGTAAAGCCCTGTGGAATTCTTCGGTCATAATTTTTTTGGTTGAAGCATTCATATTTTCAACCCATTTATATAAGATTGCGTACTTATTTCTGTTATAATCTTCGAAGATTTTTTCTCCTTCTTCTGTTAACTCAATATATAATACCCTTCTGTCAAAATCGTTTTGTCTCCTTCTGACAACGCCTTTTTTCTCCAGCTTGTCAATAAGAAATGTCATGCCTCCTTTAGTCATTGACATCAATTCTGCAATGTCTTTCATCATTTTTGGTTTTCTGCTTGTTCCTACGATTTCTATAATCCTTAATTCGTTTGGAGAAATTTTATATTTCAATTGTTTTTCTTTTAACACTTCACTTTGGGCTTGTGAAATATTA
>JAAYML010000018.1 GCA_012521395.1 Candidatus Epulonipiscium sp.
TAAACAAATAATGAATAATACCAACGATAACGGATGCAATTGTACCATAAACAAGGACAGGTCCTGCTATTGTAAACATCTTGGCACCAACACCAAAAATATACCCTTCTTTTTTATATTCTATGGCTGGTGAAACAATGGAATTGGCAAAGCCAGTAATAGGTACGATAGAACCTGCACCTGCATATTTTCCAATAGAATCGTATATATCAAGACCTGTCAAAAGGATACCTAAAAAGACTAGGATAATCGTCGTCAGCATACTAGCTTCATCCTGGTTATAGCCAAAACTTTTTATTATATTGGTAATAAGCTGTCCAATGGTACATATAAGGCCACCAACCCAAAAAGCCCTGGCACAATCCCTTAACAAATTAGACTTGGGGGAAACTCTTGTAACCATTTGAGAATATTCTTTTTTCATATTCTGAATCTGATTCATCATTCATCCTCCTTTTCACTTGTATTGCACAAATCCTGGTATAATCCAGTAAATTAAAGAACCTATCATTTTTCCTATAGCTACACTTAAAAGAAAGAACTGGATGCCTTTTTTAATGAATAACCTTCTGGCGATAATTGGTATAACATCTAAAATTTCTGCTAAAGAAACGGCCAAACAGCCTACAAATATCCCAAAAGAAAAACCTATGATGGCTGAACCAATTTTCCCAATAGGAAAAGATAAGTCCCATACCATCGTAAATGTTCCCAGGATACCGCCAAGCATAATGACCGTCTCATATAAAAGGATAAATTTGACTGTTTTGGTCTTATCTATCAATCTGGGAATAATACCGATGATTGCTATAAAGGCAAAAACCCCTCCTGAAATCACAATGCCTCCTGCCAGTCCGGCCAAGACATTAAATAAATAACCCCAAAACATTATTAATTTCCTCTCTTCTTTTCAATAAATGAATTAATGATACATTTTTCTATACTGTCAGCATAAGAATCCATTTCAACTTCTATGGGCGTTGGGTCATCGGTTATCTTTTTAGAACTGAAATGATTAAAAAAAACAATAATCCCAACTGCTATTCCAATAGAATACGGAATTTCAATCCAGTAAGGCCTGTCTGTTTTCGTTCCGGTAAAAATCTCATTAAGTTTTATCAATACATCCGGAAGGGCTGAATCTGTATGGAAGGTCATAATTGCAATGCCTCCACCGGCAAATAAAATAAGGCATACACTAACGACCTTTAAAAAAGTTATAAGGGGGTTTTCCTTTTTATCATCGGGTAAATACTCAATCATAATATCTTTTTCTCCAACATTGACAATATTAACATCAGGATATTTTTCGCAAATGGCCTTAATAATATCAATAATTGAAATATGATAATTTTGTTTTTTGTCTTCCTTGATTTCTAATATCAAAATATCTTCTAAAGATATGTCTTTCAAATTTGCAGGAGCAATTTCTGCAATATCTGAAAGTAAAATTTTTTTCTTTTTGTAAATTTTAGTATTTTTATATGGTTTGATATAAATTTGCACCTTGATTACCCCCATATTCCAACTCTATGATATTTTCTACATATTCTCCCCTGGATGGAAGTTTTTCATTTGAAAAAAAGAAATAATAACATATGGCAAAAAAGACTGTCATAAGAAGTATTATTGTAAACAGAATTCCTCCCAGAGTGTTTTTATTAAGCATCTTACCCTCCTTTTTATCTTTAAATCATAATCCTGAAAGCATTATTTTTTAAATCCTCTACTATAAATTAACTTTCCTCTAATCTGTTTTTTTATACTATTTTTTTATTTTTAAAAGACAATTCTTTATATACTTATAAAAAGTACAAAAAAAAGAAAATGCCCCTTAACCGAACATTTCCCTCATAGACTTTAATATTTTCTTTTCAATTCTTGAAACCTGAACTTGAGATACACCAATCATATCTGCAATCTCTGTCTGGGTTTTATCTTTAAAATATCTCATTAAAATAATTTGCTTTTCTTTAGGTTTAAGTTTTTCAATTATTTGATTTAAAGCGATCTTATCAATCATTTTTGCTTCCTGATGATAATCAAAATCTCCTCTGTCAATTAAAGTAATAGGGTTATTCCCCTCTCCTTCAAAAATAACTGACTGAAGCGATTCTACATCACAATTGGCTTCTAAAGCCATGGTCAGTTCTTCTACTTCAACCCCTATTTCATCGGCTAATTCCTGTATAGAAGGTTCTCTTTCTAAATCCTTTGTCAGTTTTTCTTTAGCCGCTTTAGCCTTTGCAGCAGTTTCTTTTAAAGAACGACTGACTTTAATCATACCGTCATCCCGCATAAAACGCTTAATTTCCCCCATAATCATTGGAACGGCATAAGTTGAAAATTTTACATCATAATTGACATCAAACTTATCTATACTTTTGATAAGTCCTATACTTCCTATCTGAAACAAATCATCTATTTCATACCCTCTGTTTTTAAAACGTTTAACAATACTCCAAACCAAACCTATATTTTCTTCAACGATTTTGTCTCTGGCAGCTGTATCCCCGGCCTGTGCCTTCTTAATCAACTCTATTGTTTTATCCATCTGCCCACCTCTTTTAGCTATTCTAGACTTTTAAGTCTCTTACGCATCTTAACAGTCGTTCCTGAATCTTTAACCGATTCAACTTCAACTTCATCCATAAAAGCCTCCATCACTGTAAAACCCATGCCAGACCGTTCCAGTTCCGGTTTTGAGGTATATAAAGGTTCTCTTGCCTTTTCAATATCTTCTATGCCTACCCCCCTGTCCGAAACCGTAATTTCAACCAGGTTATCCTGAATCGTGCAAGTTAAAAGAACCTCTCCTTCTTTATCTTCATAACCATGAATAATTGCATTGGTTACAGCCTCTGAAACAGCCGTTTTAATTTCAGATATTTCCTCAACTGTAGGATCTAACTGAGAAACAAAAGCTGCTACGGCAACCCTGGCAAAAGCCTCATTTTGGGATTTGCTTAAAAAAGATATCTTCATTGAGTTTTGAAATTCCATGACGATTCCCCCTACTAGATATTTGTTATTGCTTCTTCCAAGCTTTTGAATGAATGAACAATTTTATTTTTATATAGACCAGAAAGCTGAAAAACTCTGTCAATCTGCGGATTAACATTATATACTCCAAGTTTTCCGCCCCTTTCATTGACACTTTTATATCTGCCCATAATAACACCAATTCCGGAACTATCCATAAAATGAATATCCGAAAAGTCAAAGATAATATTTTTTACATTATGCCTTGCATACTCTCTTTCTAGTTTTTCCCTGATGAAATCGCAAGAATGATGGTCAATTTCTCCTTTAATTTTTACGATTAAACTATCCGTTCTTACTGAACATGAAAAATTCATCCTACTCACCCTTTTTCATTTCTTCTTTCTTTTTTGCATGATAGAAAAATAAAGATAAATGCCTGAATAAATTTCCAAACAATTAATATATTCTCCATAAAATGGTTTATTCCTTTAAAATAAAAAAAATAATACCAAAAACCTGGTATTATTTTATTCAAGATTTACTAGTTGTCTGTTTGCATTGGCGGCACCATCAGTACCATTATAACGCTCAATGACTTGACTATACAATTCTTTAGCCTTTTCCAAATCTTGCTCATGTTCATAAGTCCTGGCAATATAATATAAAGCATTATCAGAATAGTTCGCATCCTGTTTATACAGAAGGGATTTCTCAAAATCTGCCCTTGCATTTTCATAATTACCTTTGGAATATGAACTTCTGCCTCTGTCATAATGAATTCTTGCTGCCTGTGGAAAAACATTATTTTTTAAATTTTCATATTTAATCTTTGTTTCCGGGGAAAGAAAAGCTTCATCAATGGAATACAAAAGTTCAGCAGCCTCTTCATATTTTCTGCTTCCATACAGGCTTTCTGCCTGATTAATTTTTTCCTCCTGTTCCATAGCTAACTGCTTTTGCTGCAGTTGATTATTGCTTTCTTGTAAACTCTTATTTTCTTCTCTTAAAGCCGTAATGATTTCATTTTTTTCTTCAATGGTTTCATTAATTCTTTCTTCTAATCTTTGTCGCTCACTATCCAACTCGCTAATTCGCTTCTTGAGATCATTGGTTTTGTCTGGAATTACCAGAGTAAAAAGAACGGCAAATGTACAAACTGCTCCTGCTATAAATCCTAATAATTGTCCCATCTGAGGAGAACTGCTTCTTGAAATATTTTTACTTTTAAGATTAACGGTTGCTGGTCTTCTTTCAGCAGTCCTTGATAAAGAAGCGACTGAAAAATTAGGCTTTAACATTTTTAAATACCTAATGGCATTAGAACTTGAAACGTCAATTTGTAAAGCTTTTTCTATATGATTTAAGGCCTTATCCTGTTCTTTTTCACTCATATAACAGGCGGCTAGAAGGCAATGCGCTTTCACAAAATGAGGATTCAGCTGGAGGGCTTTTTTCAACTGGATAATCGCTAAATCTTCATTTTTTTGCTTAATATATTCCAATGACTGATTAAACATCTTAATCGAATCATTGTAAGCTTCCAACTGCATTGTATTTTTTTGAATTTTATCCATATAGTTTATGGCAAGATTGTCTTCTTTTTTTAAATTGGAGCTAATCACCCAGTGGGTTAAAGCCATGCCAATTTCACCAATTTCATAATAAATCAGACCCAAAAGATTCCTTGCATCTATATTGGTTTTATCCAGACCAATGGCTGTATTAAGGGATTCAATGGCATTACTCAATTCCCTGTTTTTTGCCTGCTCTAAACCTTTATTATAAAACTGTGCAGAAAGACGTTTGATCTTTTTATAAGAAGCTATATCAAATTCACAATAAGGACATTTTATGAGATTGTCTTGTATTTCCCTCTGACATCCTACGCAAATCACGGTATCTACTCCTTATTATTTTGCTTTTCTTCGTATTTTTTAACGATACTGGTTAATACGTCGATAATATCCCTGATTCCGTTCGATTGTATCACTTCTTCTATATTGTCTACTTCTACAGAAGCTTGATATTTATTTAATTCTTCCTCGAAATTAATCATATTACCTACCCCTTTTAGACAAATAAGATTTCACTTTTCCAATCAAATATAAGGAACCTGTACAAACTAAAACATCTTCTTCTGACAATAATTTTTCTGCTAATTCGACTGCTTCTTTAATATCCGGGCATTTTATAAATTCAACCGGATAAGCCTTAACCAGCTCTGCCAGTTCGCTGGCTGACAGCTTACGTGGACTATCCGGCTCTGTAATAATCACTTTTTTGGCAAAGGGTAAAATTGTATCAATAATTTTTTTATAAGGTTTATCTTTTAAGATACCAATCAGTAAAGTAATCTTTTTATTGTTTAAATAATCTTTTAAAAATTGGGAAAGGGCCTGGGCACTTTCCTCGTTATGACTGCCATCCAGGATAACTAAGGGCTCTTTTTTTATAATTTCAATCCTTCCTGGCCAGTAACAGTCTTTCAAACCTTGTCTGATACTACTTTCAGGAATAACCACGCCCTGCTTTTTTAGTATTTCTACTGTAGTCAGGACTGTGGCAGCATTATAAAGCTGATGTTCTCCTAAAAGAGAAAGCTCTAATCCATCGTAAGTATATAAATCGGTTTCAATGGAAAAAAACATTTTATCCAGACTATGTCTAACATCCTTAAATTTTATATTGGAATTATAAAATAAGGGTGAATTTTCCTTTTGACAAATTTCATTAATAACATTATACACCAGTCTATTTGGGAAATACAATACAGTCGCACAATTTTTCTTAATTATTCCACCTTTCTCATAAGCAATGGACTCGATGTCATTTCCTAAAACATCCTGATGATCTTTTCCAATAGCAGTAATGACTGACACCAGCGGTTTTTTAATCACATTTGTAGCATCGTGCCTTCCGCCTAAACCTACTTCCAATACAACGAAATCCACCTTTTTTTCATAAAAATACAAAAAAGCCATGGCTGTTAAACATTCAAATACGGTTGGATGTTCTGTGCCATTTTCTACACATTTTTTTGCTGCCCAAATAACCTTTTCGCCAATATCAGTAAAGTCATCATTGCTAATATCCTGATTATTTATTTTTAATCGTTCATTATATCTTTCCAAATGAGGAGAAGTATACATCCCCACCTGATATCCTGCATTCATCAAAACAGACTGCAGCATAGAACATACCGAGCCTTTCCCATTGGTACCTGCTACATGAATGACGTTCAAATTTTTTTCAGGATTTCCTAAAAAATTTAACAATTTTATTATCCTTTCCAGTCCTGGTCGTGAACCAAAACGTTCAATCTGTACCAGATAACTGGTTACTGCATCATAATTCAACGAAATCTCCCGCTTTCCATCCATAAAGTATGCTGTCACAAAAATAAGTAAATATATTATATATTATATTATTAGTATAAAAATATATAAATAAAAAACAAGACTTAATCGTCTTGTTTTTTATTACTTTTAAGTGCTTCAAGTCTTTCCGTCACTTGCTTATACATAGTTTCATATTTAATACCTTTTTCTCTTTCTTCTTCTACTACTTTTTGAGGCGCTTTTTCTACAAAGCCTTTATTATTTAACTTATTATTAACCCTCTCAATTTCTTTTTCCAGGCGTTTCTTTTCATTTTCAAGTCTTTCAATTTCTTTTTGGATGTCTAGCAAATCTTCAAACGGAATAAAAATGGTGGCGTTGGGTATCACTGTGGATACAGCATCGTTACTGATACCAGCTTTGTCTTTTTGAATGACAAGCTCACTGGCATAAGCAAGAGGACTAAAGAAAGTTCTTCCTCTTTCAAAGATATCCTGGACTTTTACATCATCAGAAACCACATAAACTTTTGCCTTTTTAGCAGGCGGTACATTCATTTCAGCCCTAATATTTCTAATATTTCTAATAGCTTGTTTCATCAATTCAATTTCATTTTCTTCAACAAAGAAATTCCATTCTTCTTTATATTGAGGCCAGGCTGAAAGCATAATGGTTTCTTCTTCATCCTGAATATAAGTAAAGATTTCTTCTGTAATAAAAGGCATATAAGGATGAAGCAGTTTTAAGGCATTAATCAGAACGGTTCTAAGCGTCCATAAAGCTGCCTTTCTTGTTTTATCTTCCTTGTTATAAAGACGGGGTTTTACCATTTCAATATACCAGTCGCAAAATTCTTCCCAGAAGAAATCATACAATTTTGAAACAGCTATACCCAACTCATACTTATCCATATTTTCAGTAACTTCTTTAGCCAGAGTGTTTACTTTAGATAAAATCCATTTATCTGCTGCAAGTAAATCTTTAAGTTCAACATGAATTTCATCTTCATCTTCAAAATTCATTAATATAAATCTTGCAGCATTCCATATCTTGTTGGCAAAATTTCTGCTGGCTTCTACTCTTTCATAGTAGAAACGCATATCATTACCCGGTGCATTTCCAGTGACTAATGTTAAACGAAGGGCATCGGCACCATACTTATCAATAATTTCTAAAGGATCTACGCCATTTCCTAGAGATTTGCTCATCTTTCGCCCCTGAGAATCTCTAACCAGTCCATGGATTAATACATCTCTAAAAGGCACTTCTCCCATTTGCTCCAAAGCTGAAAATACCATGCGTACAACCCAGAAGAAAATAATATCATAACCTGTCACCAATACATCCGTAGGATAAAAATATTCCAATTCAGGAGTTTTATCTGGCCATCCTAATGTTGAAAAAGGCCATAGGGCAGAACTGAACCATGTGTCCAGGGTATCTTCATCTTGTCTTAAGGAACTGCTGCCACATTTAGAACATACTTTTGGTGCTTCACGACTTATATCAATATTGCCACAGTCATTGCAATAATAAGCAGGAATCCTGTGGCCCCACCATAATTGTCTTGAAATACACCAGTCCCTGATATTTTCAAGCCAGTTCAGATAAACTTTACCAAAGCGTTCAGGAACAAATCTTAAGTCGCCTTTCTTTAAAACCTCAATAGCTGGTTTTGCCAACTCTTCCATTTTTACAAACCACTGCATTTTAATCATTGGTTCAATCACTGTACTGCATCGGTCGTGAAGACCTACATTGTGTACATGATCTTCAATCTTAACCAAAAAGCCTTGTTCTTCTAAATCTTTCACAATCAGCTTTCTTGCTTCATAGCGGTCCATGCCTGCATACTTTCCAGCTTCTTCATTTAATGTACCATCATCATTTAAAATATTAATTTGAGGCAGATTATGTCTTAAACCTACTTCAAAGTCATTTGGATCATGGGCAGGTGTAATTTTAACTGCTCCTGTTCCAAACTCCTTGTCAACGTACTCATCCGCAATGATGGGGATTTCTCTGTTCACTAAAGGTAAAATAACTGTTTTTCCTATATAATCTTTATATCTTTCATCTTCAGGATGTACAGCTACAGCTGTATCGCCCAACATGGTTTCCGGGCGGGTGGTGGCAATTTGAATATAGCCACTGCCATCTTTTAAAGGATAGCGGATATGCCAGAAATGACCTGCTTTTTCTTCATACTCAACCTCCGCATCCGAAATCGTGGTCTGACATTCAGGACACCAGTTAATAATCTTTGCTCCTCTATAAATCCAGCCTTTTTCATATAAACGGACAAACACCTCCAAAACTGCTTTTGAAAGACCTTCATCCATGGTAAAGCGTTCCCTGTCCCAGTCACAAGAGCTTCCAAGCTTTTGAAGCTGCTTTAATATCGTACCACCATATTGTTCTTTCCACTTCCATGCCCGTTCAAGAAAACCTTCTCTGCCAAGATCGGCCTTAGTTAAACCTTCTTCAGCCATCTTTTGAACGATCTTAACTTCAGTGGCAATACTGGCATGGTCAGTACCTGGCATCCAAAGCGCGTTATAACCCTGCATTCTTTTCCAGCGGATTAAAATATCCTGCAGGGTATTATCAAGCGCATGCCCCATATGCAAAGTACCCGTAATATTGGGTGGCGGAATGACAATCGTAAAAGGTTTTTTTGAATAATCCACTTCAGCATGAAAATACTTTTTCTCTAACCATTTTTGATACAATCTATCCTCTACCTTAGAAGGATCATATACTTTTTCTAAATTCTTTTTCATACTGATTTCCTTTCTATCATAATTTTATCTATAGTGATTGTAAAAAATAATAAAACCAAGCAAACACACTTACTAAAGTCATAACCCCTCCCCTCTTTATCTTACTTTTCCTATCATTAAAAAATCTCTTTCAGCCCATAAAGGACGAAAGAGATTCCGTGGTACCACCTTCATTTCTTTTTATATTATTTTATACACTCAAAATAATATAAAAAGACACTCTACTGACGATAACGAGTCAAACCGTTTGTATCTACTAAACTTTCAATACAAAAGCTCCGAAGCTACCTTCTATGGCATATTCCCTGGAAATCTTCCAGCCAAAGGATCTCCTCTCTGTAAGGGTATGACCATATACTCCTCTTCTTCATCGCTTATCACAATTTATTTGTTTAATTGTATAAAAGCCTTTAATATTTGTCAAGGATTTGTTAACTTAACTCTTCTAAGCGTTCACTGATAACTTTTTCAATAATTTTATCTTCCGTCTCATCTTTTTCTTTTAGCTCTTCTAACTGAGCCCAGATTTCTTCCTGATACTTATCCAAATAATCCAATTTAGCTTCCACAATATTTTTTTCTTTTTGAATGCTATTTAGGACATTTCTTCTTTCTTCTATTCTGCTCCAGCGTTTAATATCTTCGAAATAATCTACATAAATATCCTTACTTTTTAAAAGGCTCAGGACTTCCTCTTCGATTTGCTGCATTCGGATATTAATATTATTGTATCTTTTTTCATGATGCTTGTTTTTCTTATAAAGCTCCCAGCTTCTTTGTAATTGTTCTACACTTTCCACATTATATTTATTATATTCATAATCTAAATAATTCGTATAATAAACATAGCGGATTTTTGCTCCATTTAAGAGTTTTACCACTTTTGCCTGCATTAAGCCGTTTTTACTAAGTTCATAAACAACCCTTCTTTTAAAAAAATAAGTCATTGTACCTACCAGCATGACCCCTATTGCTGTAAGAGACAAAGGAACAAAAATACTGGAATCCTTACTTAAAGTAATATAGGCAAAAATGACAGCTACCAGACTAAATAAAACAACCAGACCTTTTGAAAACTTTTCTAAAAATCCATGAGCCATTTCCAGTTGTTCTCTACTGTATATAAGCGCTTCTTTTTCACCAATTAAATAATCCATATCTCTTTTAATCCTGCTTTGCTTTTCTTCTGCCTCTCTGATTTCATCAATGATATCCGGAAAGTTATCTTCATAATGGGCAATGGTACTTAAAATCCTGTTCCGACTGATTAATCTGCCCTTAAGGGCTTCCATTTCATCTGTAATGGCTTTATGATCAAATAAAAGCTTGCGGATTCTTTTTATGTCTTCTTCTGTTAATGCCTTAAATTTTTCTAATTCCTTTTCTTTTTTAGTTAATTCTTCAAGTTCCTTAAGCAGAAGGATTTTCTTTTTCCCAGTATCCAATAATTCTTCACAAAGGGAATTGGCTTTTTTGACATCATCATCGAATTCAAACAGGTCATAGTCTTCCGGCCTTTTCTTCGTAAAAAAGCCTAAACGGATAAATCTCCAAACAGACTTAAAAGCTTTCTTCGTTTTTGCTGCTAATTCCCCCATCAATAACACCTACAATCATAAATAAAGATTATTCTACATTTTTTTATTATACCACATTTTTAGCCGGAATAACATTTTATTTATTTCAGCTTTTTTTTCTTTTTTAACCAATTTCTTATGGTCTTTTCACAAACATTATATTTTTGTGCCAATTCCTTATAATTTCCCCCGTCAAATTCCTTTTTAAGCTGGACTTCCATCACTTCTTTCAAAAGGTATTGTGTTTTTGGAATATAAATAGTCGTTCCCCCTAGTTCTTTCGCCAGAATATATAACTTGTCCACACCAATAAGCTCCGCATATAAATTATACGGTTGCGGTAAATGTTCCGCAGTACAGTTTCTTATAAGTATTTCTTCTGTCCTCATTTTCCCTCTCCCTTCTTTGAATTCTAAGACTTATGCCTGTTTCCTGTATGTATACTTTTATTATAGTTTCTATATTGTATACTGTCAACCATAATTTTATTTTTTTTACAAAAATAATAAAAATTACATATATTTGTATTTATTTTTTCTAAAGTATGATATAATAGAGTGGGTGATAGGGCTAAGAGAACACAAGATGATTATAGTATGGCTACTTTATGGCGTGAGGATCTTTGTGTGAAAAGTAGGAGTGATTCAAATGAAGAAAATGAATGAAATGATTAAGAATCTCGTCCGCAAATATGACACAACGAATCCCATTGAATTGGCTAATCACCTGGGCATTATTGTTAAGCTTAATCCTTACTCTGAAAAAACGAAAGGCCTCTACGTAAAAATATTGGATATTCCCTTTATCATAATTAACAGCAACTTAAAAAAAGAGGACCAAAACTTTCTTTTGGCCCACATTCTTGGACATATTCTTCTGCATTTTAATCAGGATACAATATTTGCCTGGGAAAACTCCGTGTTTCTTCAAGGTATACAAGAAAATGAAGCAAATGAATTTGCCTTAAGATTGATAGCGGAAAATCAAACTAATCCCATAAACTATCAGCTAACTTTTTAAGTATCTCTTCTCTCTTCTTAGTTTCATCCAGGTCAATAGATATATTGATAACCATACCCTCTTTTGCACCTTTAGGTATAAGTTCTTTAGGCATACTAATCATCTTTTTGTTCTCTAATTCCACTATAGCATAGTCTTCTTCAAAACGATCAATAATAACTTTCATATGTCACCCCTAATCATTCCATCGATAAATTAAATTTCCCATATTATCGTACAATTCAGCAGGATCCGATTTTGAATTATTCCAGACATTTTTTGCAGTCCAATGTAAATCGCCTTTACTGTCTCCACTCGCTATAACAACACTGGAAGCAGCTTTTAAAATATAGCCATCAGGGAAAATAAATTTTTGATTACCCGTTACCGACAGCAAATACCAATCTGACAAATCCAGATCCTGATTGGAACAATTTTGCACGGTAACGGTTTCTTCTTTTTTATCTAAATGAGAAATAATAATTGCCCTTTCCGGTAGCTTATCGATCGTTGTCTTTTTTGTCACATCTGCTTTTTTACCTGTTATATAAGTTAATTCTTTTCCATCAGAAAAAAATATAATATTACCATTTAAATCTGTTCTTAAAATTTCAATATTTCTTTCCTGCAAACGTTTAATCGTCTCTTCATGCGGATGATTGTAGTCGTTTTGCGCTCCAACACTGATAACTGCAAAACTTGGGCTTACTGCATCTAAAAATTCTAATGAAGTCGAACTGCTGCTTCCATGATGTCCGACTTTTAAAACATCTGCCTTAAATATTTCAGGATTTGCAACATTTTCTTTTAGCATATCAAATTCAGCTTCCTTTTCAGCATCTCCTGTAAATAAAAAAGTATGACTTCCATATGCATAGGAAATAACAACAGAATAATTATTCAAATCTTCGTATTCCTTAGGATAAGGCGCTAAAATGGTCCAGTTTCCTTCCCCAAGCTCATAGCTGTCACCTACTTTAGGGGCTGTAATTTTCAAATTTTTCTTCTGAACTGCCAGCAAAAGATCTTCGAAGGTCCTTGTATTATGAGTAATATTAGGCATAATCAACTTTTCGATATTAAATGCATTAATCACTGCATCCAATCCGCCAATATGATCTTCATGGGGATGGGTAGCAATTAAATATTTAATATGATTCACCCCTTGTTCCTTAAGGTAACTTACCAATAATTCACTATCCTCATTATTGCCGCCGTCTATGAGCATAAATTCATTTCCCTGCTGTATCAGGACAGAATCTGCCTGACCCAGATCAATAAAATGAACTCTAAGCTCCTGCGTTAACGCCTGATTCTCTTCTACTATCTCTTCTTCCTTCTCTTCTCCCAAAACAGAAGCTGTCTTTTGGTTAAAAATATTAACAGAATCAGGTTTTTCTGAAACCCCAATAAACTCTTCTGAACTCTTCTGATTTGCACCCGTACAGCCTATAAGAACAAAGGCAGTAAAAACAATGAACAAATATAAAGAAATATTTTTAAATTTAAAGGTTGGATTGAGCTTTTTCATCATAGACTCCTCTCTGAAAAATCCTTTCATAAACAAAATAATATAAATCTAAAACTATTATATAACAAAAAGTTGTAAAATACTACACAAAACAAGGAATAAAAAGATTTAGTGACAAATTAATAAATTTCCACACAAAAAAAGTGAGATTCCAAGAATCTCACTCACATTGCTAAAAACAGCCCATATATTGACTTATTCATCTAAAAGAATCTTTTCTAAAGTCAGAGGTTCAATATATTCATTATCTTTATACGCCCTCATATTGCCACCAGATATTTCATCAATCAGAATGATTTCTCCCGTTTCTTTATGTCTTCCAAATTCAAATTTAATATCATAAAGCTCAAGACCTTTTTTCTTTAATTCCTCTTTAACGATTTCTGCTATTTTTCTGGTTAATTCTTTTATGGTCTGGCACTCATCTTTTGTTAAAATACCTAACATAGCCAATGCATCTTCCGTAATAGGAGGATCCTGACGGGCATCATCTTTTAGCGTAAACTCTACTAATGCATCCAGAGGCTGTCCTTGTTTAACATACATTCCATAACGTCTGTAAAAGCTTCCAACCGCTCTGAAGCGGCAAATAACTTCTAATCCATTTCCAAAAGTTTTGGCTGGCAGTACTTTCATGGTGGAAGCATCAATGTCTGCATCAATATAGTGAGTAGGAATATTTTTTTCTTTTAATAATTCAAAAAACATTTTTGTAATTCTTAAACAAGATTTCCCTGCACCTTCTATGGTTAAACCAACAGAGTTAGCTCCAGGATCAAAAACCCCATTCTCACCCGTTACATCATCTTTAAATTCTAATAAATAATTACCATCCTCAAGCTGATATACATTTTTTGTTTTACCCTTGTAAATCAAATTCATTTTATCACTCCTCATTTTGGAAATAAGCTATATAAATATAAAAATAAAAAAACATCGGGTAAACTGTAAAATAAACGATTTAAAAGAATTAATAACAAATTATATTTTATCATTATTTTTAAAAAAAGAAAATAAATTTTAAAAAAAGCTCAAATAAAGTATTTTTTAGAATTATTAATAAGTATATTATAAATTCCTATAAAGAACGCTCATTCTTGATATGTGTAAAAAATATTGAAATAATTATAAATCGAAGAATTGTTCTTTACAAATTAAATACTTATTCATTAAAATACATA
>JAAYML010000019.1 GCA_012521395.1 Candidatus Epulonipiscium sp.
AGTATTAGGTAAACCTAAACCCTGAACCGTTTTTACAGCTCCGTTTTTTATACCAGTAACAGGTTCAGGTGCTACTATACTCATAAGTTTAATCTGATGAACATTGAAATTAGCCCAGATACCATCAAAATAACCCTGTGCTGTAGGTTGAACAAAAACGACTAAATCAGATGCACAATTATTAAAGATATTTTCCTCAATAGCTGGAGCTATTAACGGTTGCATTAAAACTTCTCTAAGACTAGAACAACTATCAAATGCCCCACTGCCTATAGATGTAACCTGCCATGGAATCGTTATGGATGTAAGATTTTCACAGTTATAAAAGGCATACGCTTCTATATCCGTTACACTCTCTGGAACAATTATTGTTCTAAGTCCTTTACAGTTATAAAAAGCATTGGCGCCTATGACTTTTATTTTTGACTCATCTGCAAATTCTCCTCTTTCAAGCGTATCACAGTCATAAAATGCATATCCTCCTATGTCAATAACATTTTGAGGAATATAAATTGAACTAAGATTATTACAAGCATTAAAAGCACTCTCTCCTATAGTTTGAAGACTCTCTGGAAGAATAATTGATACCAGACTTGTACAACCATAAAATGCTTTTTGCCCTATTTCCCTTAACTGGGAATCAGAAGAAAATTGAATGAATTCAAGATTATTGCAATCATAAAATACATATTCACCTAAACTTGTAACACTGTCTGGAATGAAAATTGAATAAAGACTTTTGCAACCATTAAAAGCACTCTCCTCTATATGCTGAACACCTTCTGAAATAACAACAGATACAAGATTATCACATAAATAAAATGCATGAGAACGAATCGCAAGAACAGTTGCCGGAATCGTTACTGATGTAAGGCTTTTGCAATCATAAAAAGCATACTCACCAATACTTGTTACAGTATAAACGATTCCGTTATATTCAATAGTAGCTGGTATATTATAAAAACTTTCTGTATAATCATGCCGTATAACTTCAACCGTACCAGTATCCCCTTCTTCCGTAATCACCCTCAGTTTCAAACCACTTTCTGAATCCACAAATTCGCTATCAACAGCACCCAGAGGCTTTAAAGGAAATAATATCAAAAGAAACACCATAATAAAGCTAGATAATAAACTTTTTGATATTATTTTTGAATTCACTTTATCCCCCCCCTAATGAAATAATAATTTATCAATGATATTTATTATTAAATTTTTTAGGCCTGTATTTAACACCTATAATCTAAAACTTATTAGTTTTTAGAAAACACCAATTTGATAGCTTCTTCTTTAGAAAGAGGCTTACTATAATAATAACCCTGTATAATATCACAACCATGTTTCATAAGGTAAGTCTTTTGTTCTTCCTGCTCTACTCCTTCAGCTACAACCAAAAGACCCAGCTTATGCGCCATGGAAATAATGTCTCCTGTGATGATTTCGTCTTCTTCTTTTTGAGATATGCCCACCACAAAATTCTTATCAATTTTCAAACAGTCCACGTGCAATTCTCTTAACCTGGAAAAAGAAGAATAGCCTGTCCCAAAATCATCTAAAACAATTCCTATTTTGTTTTCTTTAAGCCTTTTTAATCTCTCATTAATGACCTCATAACTGTCAAAAAATACAGATTCCGTTATTTCCAATTCCAACCTTGAAGGGTCAATACCTCTTTCTTTTATGATCTCCATAATATTGCTGATAAAATCATCCCTTAATAACTGTATACCCGATATATTAACAGCCACTTTAACCGAATCAATCCCCTTATCGGTCAGGTCTTTTAGAAAATCGCAGGCTTTTTTCAGGATCAGATTGCTAAGAGGAACAATCAGTTGCTTTCTTTCAGCCAGATTAATAAATTCAAGCGAAGACACAAAACCAAAAGTAGGAATATTCATACGTGCCAAAGCTTCAAAGGCGACAATTTTATTGCTCCTTAAATCAAACTGTGGTTGAAATTCAAGATACATTTTTTTGTCGTCTTCATTAAGAATAATGCTTCTAATTTCTTTTTCGATTAAATCTTCCCTTTGAAGTTTCTTTTCCATTGCTTCATTAAAAAAAGCATACTTTTTAGAGTCATTCGATTTTATATAGCTTAATGTAATCGATGCATCTTTTAAAACCCTGTCAATATCTTTATATCTGTACCTGTCCATTTCAACCATAGCCACTTGTATATCTAAAAGCTGTTCTATATCTTGTACGACTAATGAATTATTAAACAGGCCTGTTATTTCTTTCGAAATGGAAATCAGTTCTTCAGGTTTCTTGTAATTCTTTACAAACAACACAAAACGGTCTGCAGAATACCTGAAAAGAATCCTGTTATTATCCTGTACAGTTTTTAACCTTTCACCCAATGCTTTTAAAATTTCATCCCCATAGTCATAGCCATAAACTAAATTAATTAATTTAAAATGCCTGCAATTAATAAATAAAAAAGCTTTTTTGCTGTCTTCTTTTTTCTTTAATTCCTCATTAATTAACTCTCTAAGATAGTGCTTATTCAGTAAACCCGTAAGAGAATCATAGTAGGCTAAATGGAATAATCTTCCGCTCACTTTGTAAATTGAAAACATAATAAATAGGACTAAACAGTAAATCACTGTTAAAATAACCACGCCTAAAACAGATAGTTGTTTTATAATTGTTTCTGCATTGTTCAGAGACTTTACAATAGCAATCGTACCTATTTTTTTTCCTTCAAAATATACCGGCTGAAAAATCTCATAGATCATTTTTCCATTTTGTTCAGTTACAAAACTGTACACTTCATTATTTAAAATAGCGGGAATCACTTTTTCATTTTTAAACTTTTCTCCAATCATATGTGTATCTGAACTGCCTATAATATTAAAATCGTTGTCCATAAAATAAATTAAGCTAATTTCTTCGCCAACTTTCATCTCATCCAGTAACTGCTGGATATTAAACCTGTCTAAAAAGCTGTAAACCTTATCCGCTCTTACACCAATCTGGACAAGTCCTCCATTTGATACTTTAAAATAACCATATTTATAGTAATTACCGGTTATGGAATCTCGTCTTATATGATCAATTCGGCTTAATTCATTACTTTTCATAAAATCATAAACTGGGTGACCTTCATATGCCTCCCAGCCAATCAATTCTTCCAAATTCGAATATATTAACTTTCCGCCTGCCTCATAATAATCAATTTCATCAACTTTTAAAATATTAGCCAAGCGAGCAAATAGCTCATTATTATATTGTCCGTCATATAAAACAACGGCATCACCGGCAACAATTAGCCGTTCTTCTAATAATTGATTAACCACTTCCCTGGCTTCTGAAGCCTTGGCCAGGCTATGGGAATAGCCCTGGGCAAGTTTGACAGACTCCTGATTTAAATAATGATAGTAGTGTTCCCTGACGCTATCAAAAACCATCCGACCTGTAGCAATAAATATTATTGTAATTAAAAGTAAGGGGATAATAAAAATTTTTATGTCAAGCTTTTTCATTTTTTCCATTTAAAATTCTCTCCTTAAGGAACCAATAATTTATAACTAGCAGAAGAGATTCTAAAAAAATTTATATTATCAAAAAATAAACTAACTAAATCAAATAAAAGGACATTTTGCCCTTATAGCCATCAAAATGTCCTTAATGCTCCATGGTGCTCTGTCATATTTTAGTTCGTTCATTCGTTAAATGATTAGTTGATAAAAATAATTATATCATAATGCAAATTGAGACACAAGAAAACAAAAAACGCAAATGAATAAAAAAGGGACATTCATCCAGGAATGTCCTGTCAGGAAAACTACCGCAATTTATAATGTTATTCTTCTCTATCTTCAATTATTTTAAACATTATTGCTTCTGAAGCATTTTTAAATTTATTTGCTAGTTCTGCTTGAAGTTTACCTTTTTCAACTTTCCCATTTACAACTGTTTGTTTATTGGAAAAGCAGTTAGTGGCTGTCTGAACATAATAAAATATAATTAACATTATCATTTATAAAAAGAATAAGACTTTATCAGCTCTTCTGCTACTAAATCGACATCTGCTTTATTTCCAAAATACTCTATTACTAAGTCATAAAGAGGTGTTTCGTAAAGACTTTTTGATTTCGGAATCGCATGATTAATTACATGACTATACTTGCTAAAGCTTTCATCGTCAAAAGATATTTGTTTGGCCCAAATAATTTCATCATCATTATATTCATTATACCAGGCATTATTATTATGAAGAATGCTACTATTTGTGGGTATGTAATTTTGTGGTTTTATTGCTTCACATAACAATCTGGCTGCCAAATCAATTTTATCTGAATAAGGATTAATGCAATAAATCCATCCATCTAAAATATAAACAGGATTCTCTGGATCTATGTTAGGGAAGAATACATAATCTGCCTCATGATGATCCGCAACATATTTATGTAAGTCTGAATATTCTAAAATAAACCGTCCTTCCTCTCCTGCCAGTTTTTCTTCTTCCCTAATGATAATACCTTTATTTTGAGCTTCTTTAATTTTAATTAATATATTCCTCCACTCCTCTTTCGCTAAGGGGCTCGTACCGGAGGATGTTTCGTATATATAAGCTACAATATTAGGTCCTGTCCAATCGCTTAGCCATATGTCCGCTTTTCCATCATGATTGATGTCTTTCCGGTGTTTAGCAGCCTCTTCTAAAAAATCATCCCAAGTCCATTGGATACTTTCCTTAGGATCAAACTCCAGTTCTCCGGCAAGGTTAGAATCGATGCCCCAACATTCAACCCATAAATCAGCAGGTATGCCTATTTGT
Organism: Candidatus Epulonipiscium sp.; assembly: GCA_012521395.1. Classification (GTDB taxonomy): domain Bacteria; phylum Bacillota; class Clostridia; order Lachnospirales; family Defluviitaleaceae; genus JAAYML01. The sequence goes on from JAAYML010000019.1 coordinate 4,790, forward strand.
CTTCCATTAACACAAGAAGCCTTTACAATTCCTGATAATAATATATTATTTGTATCCTGAACAACAGGAATCTCATCTATGACTTGCAAAAATTCCGGATTTAAGTTCTTGATATCCTGGATACGTACCAGAAAGATATCAAAGTCTTTATGTTTAGAGAGCAACTTTTTAACAAGCGTCTCATCATAGTTTGGTGTTAGTATATTAGTGTAGACACAAAAAGCCGAACGCCTTAAAATATAAAAAGGGAAGGAAGTGTCTACAATGGCAAAAGGGCAAAAGTATTATACAGAAGAATTTAGAAAGACAATTGTAGA
>JAAYML010000020.1 GCA_012521395.1 Candidatus Epulonipiscium sp.
GGTACAACAGAAAAAGGCTTCATAGCAGTATCGGTTATATGACTCCTCAACAGCTTGAAGATGCTTTAAGAAAAACTGCATAAAAATTTGAGTTTTTGTGTCTACTATATTGACATAAATCCAATCTGACATTTAAAACAGAAGTCTGTTTTAATTGTAACTAATCTCCTTCTATACCCGTCAGATATAAATAAGATGCTCCATTGGCTTAAGACAAGCACAAGGGATTTTAATCAAATTATTATTAAATTATACGAATTCATATAATTTTATTCTAATTAATAAATTTTTAATTTTCAACATTTTATAAAGTTTCAATATAAAAATTCACGAGTTAATAGCCTATACATGTTTAAACTACTAACCCGTGTACTGAAAAACACTTTCAGAGGCTAATTACCATAAAAAAATCCCCGGTTATTTACCGGGGATTTCGTTCCACTTGTAATCTCTTAATTCTCCTTCTTTTAATAAACCTTCAAAGTTTAACTGCCTCATTGCTTCGTAAGCAACAATGGCTACCGAATTGGATAAATTTAATGAACGGGCTTCTTCTCTCATGGGAATCCTGATGCAGGTTTCCGGATAATCGATTAATATACTTTCAGGAATACCTGCTGTTTCCTTACCAAAAATAATAAAACAATCTTTTGTATATTTTACTTCCGTATAGACTTTTTGAGCTTTTGTTGTAGCCATAAAATACAAGCCATCGGGGTGTTTAGACTTGAAATCCTCAAAATTTTCATAGTAATAAACATTCAATAAATGCCAATAGTCTAATCCTGCTCTTTTCAAATGTTTATCGTCTATTGAAAAACCTAAAGGTTTAATCAAATGCAAATCAGCACCAATGGCAGCACAAGTTCTTGCGATATTACCTGTGTTTTGTGGTATTTCTGGCTCTAATAAGACAATGTTCATTTACAACCATCTCACTGACTAAAATTTTCCTGAATAGCAACATCAATTTCAAACATAGCACCATCTTCTAAATGTAAAGGAATACATATGGTTTGTATCTTGGAAATAGAAATCTGAATATCGTTTCCAACAAATAAAGAAGGTGGTGTAATATCAACAAAAATTCCTTTATTATAAAATATCGTTGCCGTATGACCTAAAATCATATTCATTAATTCTGAAATTGCACTTTTTGCCATTTCGTCTAATTCTTCAACTTCTAATCCCATCATCATCTTTGATGATATCGTTACAGCTGCTTGCTTGTCCAGACTAAAAATAACCTGTCCTTTTATATCTCCAGTAAGTCCTATAACAACTACAATAGAACCACTGGCATAAGGTGACTTCTTTAAATAAACTTTTCCGAGTCTGGGTGTTTCCTGGCATACATCTCTTAAAATCGCTTGTGTTCCCTGAACAAAAGGATTAATAAGGTCTACATTAATTGACATAAAACCCCACCTTTATATTATAGAAAATAAAACCATTCGCCATACCTATTTATTTTAGCATATTAAATAATTAAATACAACGGATTATATAAAAATTAGCATAATAAAATGCCAATATTTCGCTAATAAGCAATAGTTTTGTCACTTGACGAAAATTCAAATATCTAATATTATTATTATATAAAAATTATTATCAGTAAGGTGGTTTTTCCCATGAAAGAACTCGCTCAGCAATTAAAAGAAAAGAATCTGAAGGTAACACCACAAAGACTGGCCATTTTTCAAATGCTGACCAACACCGACGAGCATCCCAGCGCAGAAGCAATTTATAAGGCTTTAGAATCTATTCATCCGACAATGAGCCTGGCAACAGTCTATAAGACCCTGGATGCTTTAAAAAAAGCTAATCTTATTCAAGAATTAAACGTTGGGGAAGATTGCTTCAGATACGATGCCAGAACTCATTCGCACCCTCATTTAATCTGCATATCTTGTACAAAAGTTGTGGATATGGAGTCAATTTATTTAGACGATATCCGTAAAAGAATTGAACAAGACACGAATTTTGATATCGTAAATGAAAAAATATATTTTTACGGTGTTTGTCCAGACTGTAAAGAAAAGAAGGAAGATTAAAGAAAGGACGGTATTTTGATTTTTAATTAAAATACCGTCTTTTTGATTTTTATGTAAACTGTTTCATAAACTTTTCAATTCGTCTTAGGGCTTCTTTAATATTGTCTATAGAATAAGCATAAGAACATCTGATAAAGCCTTCACCACAGTCGCCAAAAGCCGTTCCCGGAACTACAGCAACCTTTTCTTCGTATAAAAGTCTGCTGCAAAATTCTTCTGAAGTCAGACCTGACTTTTGAATAGAAGGGAAAACATAAAAGGCACCTAAAGGTTCAAAGCAATCCATTCCAATACTTCTAAAGCCATTCACCACAAATTTCCTTCTGCTATCAAAGGATTCTCTCATTTCTGCAACGGCAGTGTCCCCATTTTTTAATGCTTCAATGCCTGCATATTGACTTGTTGTCGGGGCACACATAATTGCATATTGGTGTATTTTTGTCATTGCCGCAATTAATTCTTTTGGTCCTGCGGCATAACCCATTCTCCAGCCAGTCATCGAATAAGCTTTTGAAAATCCATTAATCACTAAAGTTTTTTCATACATACCTGGCAGGGATGCAATGGAAACATGTTCTCTGCCATAGGTCAGCTCAGCATAGATTTCATCTGAAACGACCAGGATATCTCTGTCCTTCAGTACTTCTACGATTCTTTCCAAATCCTCTTTTTCCATAATAGCCCCTGTTGGGTTATTGGGATAAGGAAGAATCAAAACTTTTGTTTTCTCAGTGATTGCTGCTTCTAATTCTTCCGGCATTAACCGGAAATCATTTTCTGCCTTTGTCGTAATGGTAACGGGTACACCGCCAGCCAGTATCGTACAAGGTTTATAAGCAACAAAACAAGGCTCAGGAATTAATACTTCATCTCCAGGGTTTAATACTGCCCTTAACACTAAATCAATGGCTTCACTGCCCCCGACAGTCACGAGGATTTGATCTTGAGGATCATAGGATATATTAAAGCGTCTTGACAGATACCTATTGATTTCCTGGCGCAATTCCAGAAGACCTGAATTGGAAGTATATATGGTTTTTCCTTTTTCTAAAGTGTAGATACCTTCTTCACGTATATGCCAGGGTGTATCAAAATCAGGTTCCCCTACGCCTAAAGAAATAACATCTTCCATTTGACTAGCAATGTCAAAAAATTTACGTATTCCTGAAGGTGGAAGATTACTTACCTTCGTCGCTATTAAATTTTTCATGGGGAAACAACCATCCTTTCATCTTTCTTTATCTCTTCGAAAGGAATCCCATGATCTTTATATTTTTTAAGTACGAAATGGGTGCTGGTACTTAAAACAGAATCAAGGGTAGCAAGTTTTTGTGAAACAAATAAAGCCACATCCTTTAAAGTCTTACCTTCGACAATAACAGTTAAATCAAAACCACCTGACATTAGATACACTGCTTTTACTTCATCAAAACGATAAATTCTTTCAGCAATTTTATCAAAACCCTCACCTCTTTGAGGCGTTACTTTTACTTCAATTAAGGCGGTCACTAAATCTTTATTGGTTTTATCCCAGTTAATCAAAGTATTATAACCACAAATCACTTGTTCTTTTTCCATTTCTTTAATTTCTTTTTCCACTTCATCCTGTGGCACGCCTAGCATAATGGCAATATCTTTTGTTGCCAGACGGCTGTTCTTTTCTAACAATTCTAAAATTTTAAGTCTCATAGTTTGCTATCCTCCTGTTCAGTATTAATGTCTTCCATAGATTGAGATTGCTCATATTCTATTTTATAGTCCCTAAAGGAACATACTTGATTTTTACCCTTAGATTTTGCCTGATACATGCCCCAATCGGCCTTATTAATCAGTTCTTCTTCAGAAAAGCCATCCACACCATACTCTGCTATCCCTATACTAACCGTTACATTTCTGTCTACATCGAGTATGTCTTTGATTGGGCATTTTTCTATATTTTTTCTTATTCTTTCTGCTGTTATGAATGCATTTTTAAACTCTGTTTCAGGGAGAACTACAACAAACTCTTCTCCCCCGTATCTGGCGACTAAATCAATTTTACGGATAGTCATTTTGGTAATCCTGTAAATAAGTTTTAGTACTTCATCACCTATATTATGCCCATAGGTATCATTAAATGATTTGAAATTATCTATATCAAAGAATAATATACAAAAATGTTTATTATGTCTTTGAGATCTTTCGATTTCTTTTCTAAGAAAGGCTTTTAAAAATCTTCTTGTTTTTGCACCTGTCAACGGATCGGTATTGGCCTTCTTATATACCGATTTATATAAAACAGCAGTAGACAAAGATGTCCCTGCCTGGCCTACCAATAATGAAATCATTTGCCCAGTTTCTGAACGGAATTGCGTATCCGTGGCAATCAGCAAAAAGCCTCCTTCTTTTAAACTGCACATAATTTTAAACATATAGAGCCATTTTCTTTCGGAATTTAAAACGACTGCATTCATATGATATATATTGACCAAATCAGCCATGTAAAAAGGCTGACGAGCTCCTATTACATGCTTATAATCTTTCATACTTTTGATTTTTTTAATTTCATCACCAATATTAATAATTTCATATTTAATAATTTCTCTGTTATTACTACTGGATTCTTTAAATTTTCTATAATTGTATAAATAGCCGTCAGTTTCCTTTTTGGAATAAAGTAAAACGGCACAGTCTTCGCTATTAACCATTTTAGATACATTGCTAAGTAATATTTTAATAATTTCATTTTGAGACAAAGATTCATTCAGGGAGGCACTAATTTTGTTAATATGAATCAAATTATCAATACTTCGCTTGGAATCTTCGATGGTGATATTCTCTAATTCTTTTTGCTCCAGCAATTCGTCATAGTTCTTAAGCAGTTTCCAAAAAATAATCAGATTAAAGCCAAATATAATCGTCCAAAATAAACCTCTTATACTCCAAAAGCGCCAGTAAAAACTTGCTCCAATAGTTAATTCATACAACCATATATTAAGCAACACAAGCGCATTGCCTATCAGAGAATAAAAATTCGTACGGTATCTAATCAACATCGTCATTTGCACAATAATATAAACAACTTCAATTGGAAGGTCACAAACTGGCAAGATTACTGTAGCTGCCCAAGGGATAGCAATAAAATCAAAAACTGTAGAAATACCAATGGCTAAATCAAACATTTTTTCATTCTTTATATTTTTAAACAGTAAAAAACCAATGCCTACAGAAATTAAATAGTATGTTATAAAAACAAACATTCTATTTAATAATAGTGCTTCCATTTGCCTGCTCATGCTGATATTTAAAGGAACCATAAAAAACACAAATAGGAAAGCGACTAACCTGAAACGGGTTAGTATATTCTCTATTCGCTTCCTTTCTTTTAAATTCATAAGGTCCTCCCCCATTTTCCATGTAGGCTTATTTTATTACTTTGTATAATTCATCCACATCCGGCTGTCTTAAGGGCAAAACTTCATTGTTTTGAATGCAAATTCTGTCTTTTTCAGTAATTTTTCCAATAATATGTGCTTCAATCCCGCTCATTTTTAATTGTTCAACAAGACGGTTTCCATCATAAGTCGTTATAATCATGCAACCACTTGAAATTAACTGATAAGGAGAAATATTGTAATAATTGCAGATATCTTTTGTCTCCTTTTTTATAGGTATCTTATCCAGATATACTTCAACGCCTACGCCTGAGCACTCTGCTATTTCCCATACAGCCCCTAAGACGCCACCTTCCGTAGCATCATGCATGGATGTTGCTCCAAAATCTGCTGCAATTTTCCCCTCAGAAACGACAGATAAATAATTAGCAAAATTTTGAGCGCTATTTAAAAAATCTTCAGAAAAGACCTTCAGCAACTCTTCCCTGCAATCTTTTGCAATGATTGCTGTGCCTTCCAGGCCTGCCCATTTTGTCATTATTAAATCCTGCCCGACTTTTGCGTTTTCTGTTCGAACCAACTTATCTTTTTTCACCTTTCCAATAGCCGTTGCAGATATGACAGGACGATTTACTGAATTGGTTACTTCAGTATGACCTCCTATAATCTGAACATCTATTTCCTTTGAAGCTCTATTGGCATCCTCCATTATTCTTATCAAATCTTCTTTATCTGAAGCTTCTGGAAGCAATATTGTCAACAATACACCAATGGGCTCTCCTCCACAAGAAGCAATATCATTGCATGAAACATGAACGGCAAGATAACCCATATCTTTATCGGCTCCTGTTATAGGATCCGTAGAAACAAGAAAAATCTCATCTTCTGCCAACTGGATTGCAGAACTATCTTCTCCAATTCCTGGACCTAAAATAATTTCTTTTTTATGATTTTTTAAATTACTAAAAACATACTCCTTTAAAAGATTAGGGGGAATTTTTCCAACTTTCATTGTATGTTATGTCCTCTCCTAAAGCAAGTTTTAATTAATTATATTATTATATTACAATTGTTCAAAATAAAAAATAAAAAATGTAAAAATTTTAAAATTTTTATTTTAAAGCTTCGGATACTTCATCATTATTCTTTTGGCTTTTGCTTTTTTCATTTTTTAAATCTTCCCTTAATAAACTCCACTGCTCTCTTGCTAAATTTAGAATTCTTTCCGGAATTCCTCTTTGACTAATCACTTTATTGAACCATCTGGCCGACTCTTCAAAATTTCCAACTCTTCTATAAAGTTCTGCTATTAAGTACATTACTGTAGCTTCGTCCATGTTTTCAACCGGAAACTTTTCCTTTGAAAAAGCATCTACATATTTATTTAACGCATGATTAAGAAAATGCAACTCATTTTCTTTCTTACCCATAAAACGATAAAGCCAGGCAATTTTTAAACAAATACCTGCTATTTCACTATCCTTTGCCTTACTGATTTGTGCATTGATTAAAGCCAATTTATATTTATTAATCGCAGCTTCATACTCAATCACTGCTGGTTCTTTTTTAGCAACCCATCTGGGGGTTATATGTTTTTTTATTAATTGAGACCTTTTATATGTAATCTTAGAAAAAGTACTCTTTTGAGCAGCATATCCGCATAACTGGCAAATCCACACATCATAAAATAAAGGATTAATATCTTTATATTTAACACAAAAATCAGTATCCCGGCTTTCAACGACATAAGCTTTTCTCTTGACTGCTGTCACTTTAAATACATTCCCGCATACAGGACATTCTACAGTCTTTTCGTATAGTTTATCGTCTAAGCTTGACATTTTACTCACTCCGATGAAATACACATTTTTTTAAGACAATTGTTCAATTTACTGGTTCTTTTTCTTATAAATAAGAAAAAAGGCTGCGCCTTATTATTGAATTATGTATAAATTGTCTTAATTTATTATATAATATTTTTATAGGTTTTACAATAATCTCTATTTTAAAAAACTCCCTTACGGGAGTCTTTTAATAGAGCGTAATTGGAGCATTAGAAGTCTCCAAATTTATCTTTACTTTTTTTGATGCAGAAGGATAATTTTTAGTCATTCCTTTCACAAAATTCTTTTCGTTTTCTATAAAATCCACACTAGGTATATGAACATGAATGCCATTTAATGATGTAAGGGCTTTAAAGTCATACCCAATATCAAAACCTCTGAAGCTGTTTAGTTTAATGGCTGCATTGGAAGTTTCGGCATTCCATTCATAATAATTAGCGGCTTTTAGCTCTCTGATGGATGAATCAATATTAATTTCTCCATTAGAAGTCAATAAATCCATTTTTGCAATATCACTTAATTTTACATCAATATAGCCATTACAGCTTTCTGCCCGGAGTAATTCTCCAGTTATATTTTCTAATAAGATATTTCCTCTTGCGCTTTCCAACTTCATATTCTTCGCTGATATATTTTTTAGCTCAATGGAACCGTCATTGGTTAAAATCGTTATCTCGTCTCCAGATAAGGCATCCACATATACATTACTATTGCTCTCAAAAAATACTCTGCTAAATAAAAACTCCGGAACAAAAGCTTCTATTGCAACAAATGTAAAGTTTGCTTCATCATAATTTAAATAATAAGTATTGTCAACTTTAAGAAGTTCAATTTTTTGACTGCCGCCTTTACAGCTATACTTAATTTTTGCCGTAATTTTATCTCCATTATAGCCTTTTATATGAATTGGCCCATTCTTACTCTTTAGTCTTAACTGCGTATTATCGCCTTTTGACACATACATTTCAAAAGTCATATCGTTTGACTGAGGACCAGCAGGAGAATAAGAAAAGGATTTTGCTATTTTTTCTGCAAAAGAATCCGCCGTATCCATAATCGTTTTTGCAGCCTTTTTTATTTTGGGTTCTAAATCTCTTGACAAAACTTCAATTTTCTTTTCAAGGTCCATGGTAAAAGAAGATTCTGTTTTATTTTTTGGCTGGGTATTATTCTGCATGTTTTTACTTTCATATCCCCTGTCCAGATTGGGTTTACTTTTACCATCTAAAGAATTTAACAAGTTAACGGCTTCATCTGCTGTAATTTTTCCTTCTTCTAACATCTTTAAAATTTTCATTTTTTCTTCTACCATATATCATTCTCCTTTGCTTCTCATAGCTCATTTGATCTTCTATTATTAAATATATACGGCAATTCAACCATATAGTTTGTTATTTTTTATAACTTGTCCTTTTTCTTTTTTGAGCTAATAAAGCAGATGTAGTATTTTCAATCTTTTTAACTTCTTCTTTTTCTTTCTTATCTTCTTTTTTCTTTTCTTTTTTTACTTTTGGAACACTCGTCTTTTCTGGAGCTTTATTTTTTTCTTTTACAATCAGTACTTTTTTCTCCTTTTTCTTCTTATTTTTAAAGAACTGAATCACCGAAATGATTATTTCTTCAACTTTATTATTGATAACTCCTATCCTGCGGAAGGCAATATCAAAAAGAATGAATAACAAGGCAAGGATTAACAAAAAGTCATCAATATCTCTTTCTCCATATATCGTAGATTCTATTTCTTTAAAAACTTCTTCTGGTTGCGTTAATACTCTTCCACCCGTTATATGGGCAATTTGATTGAGTAAGCCTGTATCTTGTGTAATTTTATTAATATCATATTCAGGCGAATAAGGAACATTTATTCCAGTATGAATACTTTCTTCTTCTCCATTTTGATTGACTTGAAAATTAAGGATATAAGCTCCTATATTATTCCCTGGGAAAAGCCCTGTATATTCCCCTGGTGCGGAAGCTTTTAAATAAATCTCATGCTCTGTCATATCAGGCGCAACAACATTAACCTTAATTTCCGCCTCTGATCCCATATTGGGAATTGAAGCTTTCAATCTTATATTTTCCCCTTCCACCTTTCCTTCAACCATTACACTGTCACTCATCGGCTTTCTGATAATCCAGGATACTAAATTTCTAAAAACTTCTACCCCTGAAGAAGAAGCCAGCCAGTCCAAACTCCACTGATTGTGCATATCAGAAGTCCATGCAGCCGTTCTTCCTAAGCCATATCGCCATACGGCTAAAACCGGGTCATCTTTTTCACTGCTGAAAATAACTTCTGCACGGCTTTTAGGACTTGTTGCAATATATCCGTGTAAAGGAGGCAGGGTGTCAATGCCTTCAACAATCGGAGAAAGTCTTGTCAGTTTAGGGTAAAAAGTTTCATTTTGAATATAAGTCTTACTGGCTGTCATCGTTTCTTTCATGAAAATTTTTGGTAAATCAGAAAATTCATCAGTATAATAATATCTCCCGCCACCTTCACGGGCTAATCTTTCTAAAAGCACTACATCCGAATAACGGCCTACAGCTACAGTGGATAGGGTAATCCCTTTTAATTTCATTTGACTTATCAAATCGTCATAACCACTGGTTTCAGCCTGACCGTCTGTTAATAAAATAATATGCTTGACTTTCGTATCTGCATCCGAGAGAATATCATATGCCTTTTGAAGGGCAGGGATAATGCTTGTACCGCCACCAATTGAAATACCTGCAATCTTATCCTGTATAGCCCCCAGATTTCCTTTTACTTCTTGTAATTCAACAATGACCTGTGGTTGATCGTCAAAAGCAATCACCGCTATTTTATCAAATTCATTTAAAACGTCCGTAGAACGAATTGCTGCTTCTTTTGCCAATTCTAATTTTGAAACCCCATAAGGTGCTTCCATCATACTGCCAGACCGGTCTGTAACAAGTACAATCCCCATATCCGGGATTTTCGTTTTATCTTTTAATTCCATATCAACAGGCAGAATTGTCTCCAGAGGCGTATCAAAATAATTGCCTAAAGCATAAGCATTTTCTCCACCCGATACGATTAATCCGCCACCTGTATGTTTTACATAGTTTTCCAGATTGTTTAAAAATTTTTCTGTTAAATCATCCGCAGATATATTGGCCATAATAATTCCATCATATTGAGCAAGTAAATCTGCTTCCTGCGGGATGGTAAAAGGATTGACCACATCGATTACTAACTCAGAATTTTTTAATATCTCCTTTATCTCGGCCCCGCTATTTTCCTGCTCGATTAATAAAATATGAGGAATATCTTCAACATAAGTATAAGCATAAGCGACATTGTTTTGTAAAAGTGTATCCACAACAGCTTCTATTTCTGCTCTGTAAATTCTGCTTCCGCCATCACTGGCCAAATCAGAAAATGCATAACGGTTTTGACCCTTGCGGATTTGTACCTCCTGGCTTTCCACTAAATTTTTCCCATTGTATATTTTAAGTACCCCTTTTGTATCGATTAAGCTGTCTACGGTTACTTGAACAGTAAATTGCTGATTTTTACTTAAGTATTTTGGAACATTTAACTCCGTTAACTGTACCTCTTCTTCAATTTGATTTGTCATAGGCAAAACATCTACTGTAATATTCTGGCTGGCTAGTAATTTGGCCTGACTCAGAGCGTCCGCTATATTTTCTTTTCCATCAGAAATAAGGACAATACGTTTTTTAGACTCTTCAGGAATTAAAGTAGAAGCCAATTGAAGCCCTTCTGCGATATTCGTGGAATTGCTGTTAAGTATAGAAGAAAAGCCTGTAAAAACAGGCTCTTGGCTTGGGCTGGCTTCAACCCCGGCATTACTTCCGAAAGCAACGATACCTACTTGGTCATGACTGCCTTTAAAAGCCATTGCTCCTTTTATAAAGGCTTCTGCATCCTTTATAGCAGACTTGGCACTGTCCGATAAATCTACTGCAAAAATAGTCGTTGTCTTATCGACTATTTTTTTAACCTGTAGTCCCGATAAAGAAAAAATTAACAGGATTACAATAATAGATCTTAGACAAAGTAAAAAAGACTTTTTATAAGAAGATAAAGTTAGCTTTTTAGATGTAAAATATAGAAAAAAGATAAAAAGTGGAATTAACAGTAAATAGCGAGTATTAATAAAATTAAATACCACGGACATACACCCACCATTCTAAAAACATCAATACTAAAAGCATTATCAATAAAATATTTTTTAAATTTCTATTTCCTTCTATCATATTGTCATAAGTTTGAGAATTCTCTTTTGCATCTTCTCCATTGCTTTCCGCAAAACTGCCTGCAAAATCCCATTCAACTAAAGGATTAACAGCAAAATAGTGAAAACTGTCTATTTTTTCTCCTTTTTGTTCCAGGGTATATATGCCTGTTTCATTGGTATTTTTATAAGGCTGAAGTGGAAAAGGAGGTGCCAGCCTTTCATAAGTCCCGTCAGGTTTTACAAGACTGACTTCCTTAGATTCTGGTGCAATTTGAAACTCTATCGTATCTCCTGCAATAATCTTTTCCAAATTGTGAATTTTTTCAGGAATAAACCACTGTATCGTATTATAAATAAAAATCGGGAATTCCGTTCTTAAAGGCAAATCGGTTTGATGCAAATCAAAACCACAAACCATTATCTTTTGTTCGCCTCGTTCACCAGCAATAATAAGAGGCGTTTCTTCAGAATTTAATATTACTTGTCCCCATTGGGGCACAGATAATTTTTTTGTTTTGGCAATATCAAATTTAATTTGATCTAAAAATGCCAAAAGTTCTCCTCCTGAAGGATAAAGTGTACTGACTTCAATATCTTGTTTTACCTCCAGTAAAGGATTTTCCAAAGGAGGATCAAACACAAGGATATGCCCGTCTTCTGGTAACTTTTCAGGCATATAGCCATCAAATATATAAAGATAATAGCCTTGTAAATTATCCATGCTGTCTAAATCGCCTTTATATAATTCGACCTGTGGCAGCAGGGAAAGAATCTGCTCAAGAAAGATATTTTGCCTGGTTAAAAGCAGAACCTTTTCCTTTACATCTTCATATACCACATCATACATCACATTATCCACTTCAAGGATATCTTCTAAATCAATTTGAGCTTTTAAAACCTTAATCTCTTTAGATATCCCGGTAAAAAAAACATTCTTTTCTTCTTTTGCTGCCAATTCAACCCTCTTTATGTCAATAAGCTTTTCATCACCATAAAGGGCAACCGAAAGCTCATTGTTTTCATTTCCAAAGTTCTTTACTTTAACTAAAGCTGCGATTTGTTCTTCCTCTTTGGCATGGGATAATAATGTAATCCCGCAATTCTCATAATGTTTTCCAACTTTTATTAAATTAGAATTTAAATCCGTCATTTTAATATCCTTATCAGAAAAAATATATATACTGCTTTTGATATTGTCATTAATCGCCTTAACTAAAGTCTCTGTATTCTCTAAATTTATCCCGCTGTTTAACACTTTTACATCTTCAATCTTTTTAATCACAGCATTTTTATCCGTTGACTGATTGGCTAAAATAAAAGGTTCTTTCCCCATCACCACAACCGATATTTTAGCCGCTGGTTCCAAATTATTGATAAACTGATACATTTTATTTTTAGCTTCCTCAAATCGGTTTGGGCTTTCATCTTTTGCCTGCATCGTGACAGACTGGTCCAGTATTAAAATATAGCTTTCTGATTTTATCATCCCGCCTTCTATATATGGCTTTGCCAGGATAATAACCAGTAATCCGGCAAGCATTAGCTGAAGAAATAATAATATATTTTTTCTGAGCTTTTGCCAGGGCATATAAGCTTCAGAATAGCTTAAGGCCTTTTCCCATAAGAAAAGGCTCGGAACTTTTTTTTCTTCATATTTTTGTTTTAATATGTACATTACTATGATAATAGGAATTGATACAAGGCCTAAAAAAGCCCAAGGATTATAAAATTTCATATTTACACCTCTATATTGTGTAATATAAGTATTTTACCAAAGTCCTTCCATTTAGTCGAGATGATATGAAGAAAACTGTCAGTTATAATAAAGCAAACCTGACAGTTTTCTGTTTTATTTTTGGATCTTATTCTAAAGATGTAAAATACTCTTTCACCAGATTTTTAATTCCATAAGGGATATTATCATCTTCCAAAAGATTTAAAGCTTCTTTTTTGTATTCCTGAAAAACTTCCTGATAAGGAACCGACTCGCCTTTTTTTCCGATCATCTTTTCTTCTTTCTGATGGAATTGTCCACCTTGATTTTTTTGTCCTTCTACATAAGCATCAAAGTCCTCTTTATCCTCTGCTTGTCTGGAATAAATATTTTCATTGGGAACATGACCTCTTCCCCGGCCTTGCCCCTGACCCTTGCCCTGGTCCTGGCCTTGTCCTTGACTTTGACCTTGGCCCCGGCCCTGACCCTGGCCTTGATTTTGACCCTGGTTTTGATTCTGACTTTGGTTTTGATTTTGACCTTGGCTCTGGTTTTGTCCTTGATTTTGGGATAAATTATTGTCTTTATTCATTGCTTCATTAATCTTCTCTATCGCTTTTCTTAAGTCTTCATTTTCAGAAGCCCTCTGGGCCAACTGCTCAGATAGCTGCTGATAGCATTCCTGGAGATCAGATAAATTCCCATTGGTAATGGCTTCCTGATAATCTGAAAGGGCCTGCCTTAAGGCAGAATCACTTTCAAGACTTTCAGCCGCTTCTTTAAAAGCATTAGCCAGTTCCTTTAACTGATTCTGGTCCATATTAGCAAGTTCTTGCCTTAGTTCCTCAAGACTTCTTTTAATATCTTCTATATTTCCTTTTTGTAATTGGTCCCCTAATTCTCTTGTTAATTCATGCTGAGACAGACTCTCTCCTATTTTTTTCAAATCTCTTTGAACGGAATCTTTAGATATTCTCTTTAGCTCCTCCTGGGTTTTTTGACGAGCTCTTACAATGTCTGCTTCATTCTTTGCTTGCTTAATGTTTTTCTTTAATTCATCTAATTCTTTATTAATTTGTTTTACTTGTGCCTCTGTTAATTCTTTATTCTCTTTTAATTCATTTTGTACCTTTTCAATTTCCTTTGTCTTTTCTTCAATCACTTCTTTAAGCCGCATCTGATACTCCAGCTTTTCTTTTACCGGACTTGGAGCAAAACCAACAATCATTGCCCCAATCAGCATGACAGCCAAAACTTTCAACTTCTTTTCAGGCAAAGATATATGATATTCTCTTTTAAAATTAGCTTTTCTGGCTTTTTCAATGGCATCTTCAACCACCATTTTTTCAAAGGAATTTAATTGTTTTCCCTTATGACTAAGTATTTCAAAAGCCGTCACAAAGCGTTCTTTATAGCCTAAAGAATCCCCTTTATTTACCAGCTTCCTCATATCAGGCAGACAAAAAAGAAGCGTTAAAGAGCCTGTAAACAGAGAAAGAATTATAATCCCTATAAATTTTAAATAAATATAAGAAATCAACGTAAATTTAGATAAAATAAGAAGCCCAATATTCAATCCCATAGCAATAATGGTACTTAGTAAGATTAAATGCAGCCATTTTTCTAAAATCAACTTTCTTTTTAAAGGTTTAAGAGCCCTGTATAATTCTTTCAAATATATCACCTTTTCATTGCCTAACGGCGTATTTTAAGAACACTTAAAAATATCATCAGTACACTTACTAAGCAATTAAATACCAAATTAAATTGCCATAATTTAATATTAATATTCAGAGGATTATTATGGGCATTCAAAAAATAATACAGTGTATCCGTGCCTAACTGATTCTCAATAACAGATAAGAAGCCTAAAAATGGATTTCCTCCAATCAATAATACCGATTGAAAATAGGTTAGACCATCTGAATAGGAAAAAATATAATAAACAAATTCTTGTACAATAGCATATACAATCAAACTCCCAAAGCAGAAAATCAGAATAAACAAATACGTAACTACTGTTGCAACGGTTGTTTTCCTAAAGTAAGTCGAACAAAATATTCCTACACTTCCCAAGGTAATGGATATAACAATATAATATAAAAACAATAATGCAATATTCTTTAATGATACGCCTCCAAAAATAAAGATAATGCTAAAAACAGGAATGGAAGCAAGCACCATCAGCATAATCTGACTGATAGAAGCTAAAAGCTTGCCCATTATAATCGAAAAAGATGAGATTTTTGTAACCTTTAGTAAATCCAAAGTCTGTCTTTCCCTTTCCCCGCTTATGGTTCCAGCCGTTAAGGCAGGAACTAATAAGATGATTAAACCCATCTGACAGCCTGCTAAAAGAACATATACCGTTAATGTATCCTGAGGGTTAAAACTATTATCATAGGAAGTATACAAGGTTAATAACAATACTAAACCGCCAAATCCCGTTAATATAATCAGATAAACCATTAATAAAACAGGGGCTTTCCAACTTCTTAATTTTGTTTTTAACTCCCGGCGCAATACGGGATTTATCATCATATTACTCCCCTCCTTTTGTGATTTTCATAAAGATGTCTTCTAAATTACCTTCTTTTTCATGGAAAGCAGTAAGCAGGACATCCTTTTCCATGATTTGCTTAAGCAACTGTGAAAGTCGTATATCATCACCATCAAATTCAAATTCCACTTCATCTGTTTTTTCAAAAATGTTATGAATATCTGGCTGTTCTTGCAGAATTCGTATAAGCTCCTCCATTTTATCCAGTAATCTTATTTTAATAATCCTTTTATGGGTGAGTTGCTGCATGATTTCATTGACTTTACCGCAAGCCACCATCTGACCATTTTCAATAATCCCAATCGAAGTACAAAGCTCTGCTAATTCAGGAAGAATGTGCGAACTAATAATAATTGTTTTTCCTAAAGTTCTAAGCTGTTTTAGAATTTCTTTCATTTCTATTCTGGCCCTTGGGTCAAGACCAGAAGCTGGTTCATCCAGAATAAGGATATCCGGATCATGAATCAAACTTCGCGCAAGACAAAGTCTTTGTTTCATCCCTCTGGATAAACTATCTACATAGGCATCCCTTTTATGAGACAAATCAACAATCTCCAATAAATTATCAATAATTGCTGGTCTGTCTTTATAAGGGATTTTATACATACCTGCATAGAAATCCATATATTCATCCACTTTTAAGTTATCATAAACACCAAAGAAGTCAGGCATATAACCTATCTTCTCCCTAAGTTTACCAGGATGGGATATAACATTTATTCCATTAATAAGAACCTGACCACCACTTGCTTTTAATAAACCTGCTACGATTTTCATAGTTGTTGTTTTACCAGCCCCGTTAGGTCCCACAAATCCAAAGATCTCGCCTTCTGCAATAGAAAGAGATAAATTATTTACTGCAAGAAACTTGCCATATCTTTTATATAAATTTTTAATTTCCAGCATTTTTTTTATCTCCTTTCAAGTAAATATAAGGAACCGGAAGTCTGGCATTTGGAACGTCATTTACTAATTGTATTTCAAATTTTAATTGTATCATGCTTTCGTCACTAATATAATCCTCAGCATTATCGCTATAAGGTAAAGCACTTAATTCTTCCCATTCATCTGTAACATTATTATATATTAAAGCTTTTTCTACATTGATGGTTTCTGAATACTGAACCTGGAATTCCTTAACATCCAAATCAGAAGGCACAGGGAAAGTTATATCAACAGCGCCATCACTGGTAATCCATACGAAATCATCATAGTTGTCATAACTAAATCCTGCTTCACTTGTGATAAATGGTTTTATAAAACCATATGGAATTTCAATATAATCCATATTTTCAGAATCAATTTTTAATGGGATAACAAATAAGTTTTGTTTATAATGCTCCACCAAATGATTGTTTACCTTTATTCCTTCTAATAACTCCTCATCATTAAATCCGTAAAGAACAACATAATTATCTTTAAAATAATCATAGCTGGAAGAATTCTGGCCGTAATATTGCATCGTATTATAGTTATAATATCTATCAAAAGATTCTTCGTAAATATGTCTTCTTTGTATAATTTCTTGTAGTTCTTCCTCTGGGATATCTCCCCACTTTTCTTTTAAATCCTTTTTATCAAAAGTTATGCCAAATATTTGATTCAAAACATCATATTTATTACTGGTATTATATTTTAAAGCTACATCAATATTAACTGATTTATTATTTTCTATCTTCCCTATATAACGATAATTATTATCAAATACAAGAATACAATGCTCTAAATCAAAGCCAAGATTATTTTCAATGACTCCAACCAGTTCACTGTCTTTAAAATAAATGGTTGCATTAACAGGACCTGAGGCATCAAATTTTGTTTTGCCTGTAATTTCATTCATGGCCCAGCTATTGGTATTGTAAAAAGTAATCTTGTCTTGTTCCCCAATATTGACCTTACCTATGATTTTTTCTTTCTTTGAATCTGTATTATACGAATTATAATAATAGTAAAAACTGCCTATTTGAGGCTTAATGCCTTTTAAGATTTCTATCACATTTTCTCCGCTTTTAGGTGTAAAAACTCCCATACTCACTTCCATTGTTCCCCTGGTTTCGCCTTCTCCTAAAGAAATTACTCCAACACTGCTTGCCAGAGGATGCCGTAAAATGGAAGCCCTGCTGATTAAAATAATAAGCAACGAAAAAACAACGGAAGCAACTGGTATGATAAACCAGCCATATTCCCTTTTATCTTTAATTTTTAAAATGATATAAAGTATTGGACCTATAAGAAAAATATAAATAACAATAATAATCCCTGCGATAACAAATAAGTAATTTTGGTTTGGTCTTGGAAATAATCTCAAGCTATAATTATAATAGTCATAATTATAACTATAATAACTATCTCTATCTTGAGAAGCAAATTCAATCACATCAGGAACATTCATATACAATTCCGTAAGCATATAATAATTACCCTGCCAGCCAGCTATAGGATTTAAGCCTAAATCAAAATGATGAACCACAATACTGCCTTCACTTCTATTGATTAAAGAACTAATGGCTAGATTGCCTGCAAATAAAATACCAGTTCCATTTTCAATCTCTAAATCCGCTACATCCATTGCATACACTTCTAAGGCGTGGAGACCTATTTCTTCCATTTGTGCAAAGTCATTAATGCTAATCATGCCATTATCTTTTACATTTATAAAGTCTTTATCAAAACCTCTCAGAACTTTCGATGCATTAACGCCTGTCCCAAGAACCATGACTCCGCCGGATAACACCCATGTCTTCAGATTATCCAGTTGCTCATCACTTAATTTAGAAGTATCAAAGTTATTAATAATAATCATTTCAAAGTTATTGAATAAATCCAGATTTTCCGGAAATGTTTCTTCAGTCAATTCAACCAGTCTGTTTCCAATAAACGCACTGCGTGCAGTATCCAGTTTCAGATTTTTTAAGTAGCTTACACTTTCAAAATCATCTGATAAAACGCCAACAAAACCTCTGTAAGGTTCAAAAGGTGTTGCATAGATTATCTTTTTGGCGACTTCTTTTGATTTTGAATCTGAAACCAAACTCACCGTAAAATATTTTTGTAAGCTGACGGGTTTGATGTTCATTGTCACTTTTTTGGTTGATCCTTGTGGAAGCGTAATGTTTTGTTCATAAATCACATATTCTTTAATCTCATAATCACCCGTAAGCACTTTAACTTGAACCGTACCATTAAACTCCTTGCCCTCATTTGTTATTTCCAAAATCAAAGGCGTGTTCATATTGATGATATATTTATTTTTAAAACCTACTTCGCCTTTTATTTTAAGATTGTCTTTTTCTTCCCCATATACAATAACAGGAAGAATAGAACTTAATATAATCGCTAAAATTAATAGCACAACAAGAATGATACTTATACTTTTTTGTTTCCCCCTCCGTTTTTTGCTGTACAGCATAAAGTCCCTCCTTAATCATCCATCATAAAAATATATTCTGTTTTTTATATCCATTTACTTTTATTTATTTCGCTTTCAGATCTTCTTTTAAATCTTCAATAAAGCATGAAGGCTTAACTTCTTCCTCATAACGCTTTTTTACTGTAGAAAGGGCTAAATATTTTTTTGCCCTTGTCATAGCAACATAAAATAATCTTCTTTCTTCTTCCAGTCCGCTAATTCCTTGACTCTTATAATGAGGAATAATTCCATCTACAGCACCAGCTATACATACTGCTTCAAACTCCAGCCCCTTTGCCCCATGCATGGTAGACAGTACAACACCATCATTTTGCCCTACTCCTCTCTTTTTCCCTTTTTTTATTTCTTCTTCCAACTTTCCTATATGCCTTAGCCAGTCTGTGCAGTTTTTAAAACTTTTTGCACCTTCCATAATTTCATCAAGAACTTCCATCAGGCCCCTTGTGCCGATGTTTTTATAACTGGCATACTCCAAAATATAATCATCATAACCAATATTCTTTCTTATATAAGCAATGGCTTCTTCAGGTGCTTTTTTCTTTAGACGGGATAAATGAAATTTTAGTTCATCTAATTTTTCCAATTGCCAGCCTCTTATACCAGGAAGATAATATAAGCTGTCTAATAAGTTGCCTTTTTTCTTTTTAGCTTCAAAAATGAGACCTTTGCTGATATATCTTTTGGGTTTATTTAATATTCTTTCGATACTTTCATTATCATAATCATCCAGCGATAATCTTAAATATGCCATCAAATCTTTAGCAATCCAATGCTCATAAATATTCCTTATTTCATCTTTAAGGCAGAAGGGAATATTTAAATCAAACATTATATCTACCAAAGCCCTTGCCTGCAGATTGGCTCTGAAAATAACAGCAATATCTTTATAAGCCAGTTCTTTTCTTGTTAAACTTTGAATCCATTCTACAATATGCAGGGCTTCATTTTCTATATCTTCTGATTGAATCAATACAATGTCTGCTCCTTCATCATGGATACCAGTTATTTTCTTTTCGAACCTTTTTTTATTTTTTGAAATAACTTTGTTACTTGCTAAAACAATCTTTTTTGTAGAACGGTAATTAATATTTAAGATGACTTTTCCGGCATTTTTAAAATCTTCAGGAAAGTTTAGCAAGAATTCAGGTCTGGCACCTCTGAATTTATAAATACTTTGATCGTCATCGCCTACAATAAACAGATTATTATCAGGAGCAGCCAAAAGCTTAATCAGTTCATACTGTACCTTACTGATATCCTGAAATTCATCTATTAAAATATATTTAAATTTATTTCTCCAAAAATCGAGGACTTTATTATTTGTTTTCAATAAATCATAGCAGTCATAAAGCATATCATCAAAATCAATTTTATTATTTTTTCTTTTATAACTATCATAGGTTAAATAGAAGTTTTTAAACTGTTCTGAAGGCAATATCATAGAATTATAGTAAGATATGTCTATCAAATCATTTTTGATCAGACTTATTTCATTTTGTAACTCGGATATAAATTCTTCTTCATCCTCAAATTCAATTTTTAATGCTTCTGCAATCTGCCTGAAAATTATTCTTTTTTCATTTTCCTCCAGGATTTCTTTTAAAGAATATCCATAAACAGATCTTAAGATTCTAAAAAACAAAGCATGAAAAGTCGAAAAAGTTACTTTTCCATAATCCAGCTTATGCTGGCTGGCTAAAAAGGAAAATCTTGTTTTCATTTCATCTGCTGCCGCTTTTGTAAAGCTAATGACCAAAATATTTTCTGGCCTGACTGCAAAAGAATATAAAAGAGATCTTGCCTGAGCAGACTCAGGCTTTTCTTTAATGATTTCTAAATCATTTTTTGTTATCCCCTGAGGAATTAAATTTGTATGATAAACTGGCCCGTAAGTCATTAAATATAAAAGCCGGTGCATAATCACGTGAGTTTTTCCTGACCCAGGACCTGCAATAACCATTTGTGGACCCTTACCCTTTAATACAGCCTGTCTTTGACTTTCATTTAAATTTTTAAAGTCTCTTTGAATCAACTGATCCCTGATCTTAAGAAACTTTTCTGTCACCTCTTTTGTCGTCATAGCGCCACCTTTTAAGCATAAAAAAATAAACAACAAATCTAGATTTTTTTAAAATTATACACAATTTCCTATATCATATTTCAATGGTTAATTATATCAAAAAAATCATATAAAAAACACAAGTTATAATTAATTTAATTATAATTAATACTTTTTTAAAAGTTATTAAATAAAATGTAATTTTTTACTTTTATTGAGTTAATCAGAAGATTAATAATCAAAACTACTTTTCATTTTCATTAAAAAAGAATATAATAACTAAAAACATCATAATAAAAAGGAAGAGGCTTATGAAATTACCTGTTTTTTTTAGTCTGTTTATTTTATTTATTATTTTTTATAACATCAGGCTCCGTAAAGCCGATAAAAAAATCCAGAAAGAAAATGAAGATTTTTTAGAAAAAGAAAGAAAAGCCATGTTTGTAAGAAGAAAGCCTCTTGATGATTTAAATTACATAAAAATATCTCCTGACGGACTTCCTAAGCTTAAAGAAGATGATATAAACTCTACGTATGAAAAACAAGCCTATCAATATCAACAGGAAGCTTTTGATTATTTCAATAAGCCAATGCTCAATTTAGACGGTATAAATAATACAGATTTAAAGCTCCAGTACGGACCTGCAAATTTAAACACTTTAATCGAATACGAGCAAAACTTTCATCGTTTACAGGAAACCTTATTCAAATGGGGAAATGCTTTATATAAAGCCAACCGGTTTGACGAAGCCATTCTGGTACTTGAAAAAGCCATAAGTATCGAATCTGATTTAAGTAAAATTTACATCCTCCTTGCAGAACTCTATACAAAGACCAATAATAAGGACAAACTCTTAGATTTAAACAAAATAACAGAAAAAAAAGCTAGGAATAACATGATATTTAGAAAAGTCCAAACACATATCCATAATTTGTTAGAGGAAAACTAATCCTTTGAAAAAATCAATATTCCCATAAAAAAATAGTATGAATTTCATGCTATTTTTCTATGCTTGACAAATATACTTGTACATTTTTTAAATGCTCTTCGTATGTTTCAGAAAAATTGTGATGGCTGTTTCCATATCCGGCTAAAACATAATAATAATATGAATGAGAAGCAGGATTGAGAGCTGCTTCAATGGATCTGGAACCCGGAGTGCAAATCGGTGTCGGGGGAAGCCCATAAACAATATATGTATTATAAGGAGAATTGACTTCTAAATCTTCCCAGGATAATCTTGTCTTGTGTTCTCCTAAAGCATAAATGACTGTAGCATCAATTTGCAGCTTCATATTCTTATTTAAACGGTTATAAATGACTCCTGCAATAATTGGCCTTTCCTCATCTAAGGCCGCTTCTTTTTCTATCATTGAAGCAATCGTAATAATTTCTAAGGGACTTTTGTCGATTCCTTCATATTTGCTATATTCTGTTTCCACCCACTCCTTATAAGGATAGGTTAAAATACTCACCACTTCTTCTGGAGAACTAGGCCGTGGGATATGATAACTGCCTTCGAAAACAATCCCTTCCAAACTCATTTTTTCATTCACTAAATAACGTTTCAGTTCCCCAGGATTTAATATATTATTACTTTCTAAAAAATTTTCTATTTTTTTATAGCTGTCTCCTCTTCTTACGACCAGTTCTATTTCCTCTCTTTTTGTCACATTGGTTCCAATAACAGGAATTATTTCTTTCTGACTTACATTAAATGAATTGTATTCTGCCAGTAAATCATAAGTCTGATAAACCAATATTAAAGCAATAATTAAAAGTAATATAGACAGGGTCAGCAAAATCCATATCCCATAATCCATGAGTTTATTTTTAATTGTATTCATTTTTCCCCCTGAACAAAGGTAAATTTTTAACTTTATATTATTACAGTTTTTTTAGCTTGTAAATTCATTCTATTTCTTCCTGACCTCACTTATCCCCATGAAAAGAAGAAAAAAACCAAATAATTTTCTAAGAATTACAGCATCTAATGAAACGGCAATATAAGAACCTGCAAATGCCCCAATAATACCACCTGCAATCAGGAAAGTAATCAATTCTTTTTTAATTCTTTTATTTTTTACATGAATAACCAGAGCTGCAAGGGCAGTTGGTATGAAATAAAGCAAATTAATATTTTGAGCAATTTGCTGACCAAAATTTAAAAAAATAGTCAGGGCAGGAATTAAAACCGTTCCTCCTCCAATACCCATCCCACTTATTAATCCCGAGAGCAAACCAATGATAAATAATATCATCCTGTAATCATCCTTATAGAAGCAACAATCATAAAAAATCCAAAAATCTTATGAAGCCAGCTTGCTGAAAGTTTGCTTAATAATTTAGCCCCAAGGATTCCTCCAATAATGCCGCCCAAA
>JAAYML010000021.1 GCA_012521395.1 Candidatus Epulonipiscium sp.
AATCTAAAAAAATCATATGGAGACCGTCTTATTTTAGATATTGAAAATCTACGTATATATGATCAAGATCGCATTGGTATTGTGGGAGTAAATGGGGCAGGAAAAACAACTTTATTGAATCTTTTAAGCCAAAGAATAGAACCTGATGAAGGATGGGTAAAACTCTATGGGAAATGTTCATGTATCTCCCAACTGGAGCCCCCTGAAGAAGAAACGATTCAGCAAGAAATGGCTTCAAAATTTAAAGTTCCCCCAATCTATCGGGAGAGTATGAGTGGAGGAGAAAAAACCCGCTTTAAGCTCGCGACCAGCCTAAGTAAAAATAATGCTATTATTTTTGCTGATGAACCCACTAGTAACATGGATATTGAAGGGATTCAATTAGTTGAAGACTCCTTAGCCGAATTTTCCGGAGCCTTAGTCTTGATTTCTCACGATCGAGATTTGCTGGATAGCCTTTGCAGCAAAATAATCGAAATAGAAGATGGGAAAATCAAAAGCTATTCCGGCAACTATAGTGAATATATTAAGCAAAAGACGAAAGAGCGAGAGCGAGCTCAATTTGAATATGAGGAATATGTTAAGGAAAAGAAGAGGTTAGAAAGGGTCATAATATCTACTCGGGAAAAAGTAAAATCAATGCGAAAGACTCCCAGAAGAATGGGTAACTCTGAGGCCAGACTCCACAAGATGGGCAATCAAAAAGCAAAAGCTAATTTGGACCGCGCTATTAAGAATATGGAAGCAAGAATTCAGCATCTGGAAGTTAAGGAGAAACCTAAAAAAATCGAAAAAATTAAGTTAGACATTGGGGATGTTCAGAAAATATATAGCAAAGTTATCATCGAAGGAAAAGGGCTCAACAAGAGCTTTGGTGAAAAAGTTATCTTTAAAGATGCTCAGTTTTATCTGGAAAATGGAGCTAAGGTAGCTTTAATAGGTCCCAATGGGTGTGGAAAAACCACTTTGCTAAAAATGATTCTAAATCAAGAGTCCCCAATAAAGATTGCTCCTAACGTAAGGATTGGTTATTTCAGTCAGGAGCTAAGTATCTTAGAGGAGAATAAGAGTATTCTTGACAATGTTATGTCAGAAAGCGTTTACGAGGAGAGTTTTGCCAGAATATTATTGGCCCGCCTTCTTTTCAAAGGAGACAGCGTGTATAAAAAGGTTGGGATTTTAAGTGGAGGAGAACGAGTTAAAGCTTCCTTTGCAAAAATTATATGTAGTGATTTTAACCTATTGATCCTTGACGAACCTACAAACTATTTGGATCTAAATTCTCTGGAAGTGGTGGAAGAAGTTCTGCGAGAGTATCAGCACACCCTGCTCTTTGTCTCTCATGATCGGCGTTTTATAAATTCAGTAGCCAGTCAGCTCATGATTATCGAAGACCACAAGCTTAAAACCTTTAAGGGTAGCTATGAAGAGTATATGGCCAGCAGGACTGAAGTTAGAGACAGAAAAAAAGAGCAGATTGAGGAAGAAATTTTACGATTAGAAACGCGTTTGACGGAGCTAATAAGCAAAATTTCTATGCCTTCCAAAAAGGATGACCCAGAATTATTAGAGGTAGAATACCGCGAAACTTTAAGGCAAATCCGCCATTTGAAAAATCTCCTTGAATAAATCTAAATAAATGATTATAATGCAAGCCACCGGTAAATAAACGGTGGTTTTTTGTTAATATATACTGCAACAAAAAATGAACTGAATGCTTTCCTGCAGGCAAGTTTTTTACTAGTCTGACCCGCATCTTCATTTAAATGTTAAAATTTCTCATTGATAAAAAAAGCTGATACGATTTATGTACTAAACAATTTAGATACTAAACAAATTGTGGAGGTAAATAATGAGTGAATATTATATTGAGATTGCGCAGACTATGGATCGTATTATCCATAAATATATCAGAAATGAAGATATATTAAGAAGTTATGGCACAGAGTCTCTTCTGACACGAAAAGAAATCCATACAATTGAGTATATAGGAGAAAATCCTGGAATTAACCTTAAGTCTCTCTCTGAAATGCAGGGTGTTATTAAAGGTGCTGCATCGCAAATGGTCAGCAAGTTGGTTGAAAAAGGATATATCCAACGAAAGGAATCACTATCATCCGGCGCTGAGATTTCCTTATATCTAACTAAAAAAGGAGAGACTGCTTTTAGAGGACACTTGGAATATCATAAGCGGGTAGGAAAAGTCTGGAGAAAGTTGCTTGATAATATGAGCGAAGACGCCATCAATGAAATGAAAGACTTTCTGTATTCTTTCGAAATAGAGCTTGATAAAGAATATGAAAATGAAGGAGAATGAAAATGAAAACAGCAATATTATATGAATCCTGGCACCACGGAAATACAAAAAAACTTTGTGATGCGATTAAAAAAGAATATGATGTCGTAGTTCTTAATGTAAAGGAAGATGATATTAAACTGGAAGAATATGATCTTATTGGAATTGCGTCTGGTATTGCTTATAGCAAATTTTATAAAGAAATCGAACAAGTAACCAAAGAGAAAATGACAGAAGGTAAAAATGTATTTCTTATGTACACCTGCGGAAAGCCAGGGCAGGATTTTGCAAAAAGCATAAAGAACATTCTTTCTTTGAAAAAATGTAATGTTCTTGGCACTTACTGTTGTAAGGGTTATGACACATATGGACCACTTAAGCTTATTGGAGGAATTAATAAGGAGAATCCTACTGAAGATGAGATTCAGGGAGCAGTAAGATTCTACAGTGAAATAATCAGCAAATTGTAAATAAATAATATGATAGAATCTTATATCTTCTATTTGAATTTGTTAATAAAAAAGTGAAAAAAGACTGTATTGAAGTTGGAAGGAATTTTGGACGGTGAAAAGGAGTTTAGTGCATGGTTATAGAAACAGACAGATTAATTTTACGGGAAATGACTGAAGATGATTTTGATGCTTTATATGTTGTTTTTGCAGATTCGGATATTATGACGCACTATCCATATACCTTTGACGAGGATAGAGTCAGAGAATGGATAAGAAAAAATATAGAAAGATACAATATTTTTGGCTTTGGCTTGTGGGCTGTGATTTTGAAAGAGACTGGTGAAGTGATTGGGGATTGTGGTCTTACAATGCAAATCATTAATGGGCAGATAAAGCCAGAAATAGGATATCATATTCGAAAAGATTGTCAGAGGCGAGGATATGCCAGTGAGGCTGCAAGAGCAGTAAGAGACTGGACGTTTATGAATACGCCTTTTAATATCGTTTATTCCTATATGAAGTATACGAATGTTCCATCATATCGAACGGCGATAGCTTATGGCTGTCATCTGGTTGATGTGCTTGAAGATGAGAATAATGAAATCATCAAAGTATATGCAATAAGCCGTGTTGAGTGGAGTCAATTGAAAAAAGAAAGAGTTCTAAAATTATAAAATAGGATATGCAGCTTTGAAATACGAGAACATATAACTTTTATAAAAAAGTGTAAATATATTGAGACTTTAAGAGATGAAAAATCGTATCTTTTGAAAGATGCATCGAGAACAGAATGGATCGTCATAAACCAAATTAAATCAAAATTTGCGAATGGAGTGAAAAACGATGATTGCATGCTTGATAATGGCATTTTTATTTCTTATATTAAGTATCGTTTTGTTTTGTGGCAAAGGACAATGGCTTATCGCAGGTTTTAATACAATGTCAGAACAGGAGAAGAAGTAATACGATACAAAAAAATTATGTCGTGCGGTTAGTTTCATATGCCTTGTGTGTTCTGTTATGCTTTTTGTTATGGCATATCTTGGACATCAGGTCGACAGAGGTTTGATGAAAGAACAGAATATGCTTGTATTTGCAATAGTATATATTACAGTTATTCTTGTATCAATAATCATTGCCAGCATATACATAGATAAAAAGGCGAAGAAGTAAGCAAATCAGAATTTTGAAGATATGATAAGCATACTATTTTTGATATTATCAAATTTTCAAATTCTTAAGGAAATAAAAATCAATCCCGGTATCCAAGTGTGTATAGATCTTTTTAAAGTTATTATGGATGACAGTATATCAATACTGACACTGACAAACCTGAACTGATGAACAGTGTAATACGTGAATTTTTCATGGCTATACTGTCACTATTTCCAATATGACGACAGACATCCATTGTAAAAATTCAAGCTTCATTGAAACAGTGGTATTGATATCGGGGATGAAAGAAAGGTGAGTTGACATTTGGTCAGGTGGCGGTTGACATCAGCTATGTAACGAAGGCTGGAATTACAGCGGTTGCACTTATATTTGTCGCTCTTACATTTCGTATTTGTGTTGTATTTCCCTGTCTTTTCAGAACAAAATTAAGCACAAAAGAAAAATTATTTTGTGCTATTGACTATTTGCCTAAAGCTACTGCACAAGCAGCAATTGGTGGATTACCTCTGGCTGCCGGTGTTACGGCAGGAAATATAATTTTGACCGTTGCTGTATTGCCAATTCTTATTACTGCACCGCTCGGAGTAATTGGAGTAGATGCTTCTTATAAAAATATCTTAACCGAGGGAGAAAGTGCTTGAAAAAAGAGCATCATTTTCAACACTGGAAAGAGTACTGTACTTATTGGAATTAGGAGTTGAAGGAGAAAAATGAAAAAATTATATCTGATTGGTGGCCCTATGGGTATCGGCAAAACTACAATAGGACAACTGCTTAAAGAAAAATTGAATAATGCTGTATTTCTGGATGGAGATTGGTGTTGGGATTCCAGCCCATTTCAAGTCACAGAAGAAACAAAAGCGATGGTAATGGATAATATTAGTTATCTTCTTAATAATTTTATTCATTGCAGTGCTTATGAAAATGTTATCTTTTGCTGGGTCATGCATGAACAGACCATTATTGATGATTTGTTGGCAAGGTTAGATTTGCAGGAATGTGATGTCAAAGTGATTTCATTGGTTTGTACAGTTGAAGCATTAACCAGACGGTTAAACAAGGACATCAATGCAGGTATCCGAAAAGCAGATGTTCTGGAGCGAAGTCTAAGCCGTCTTCCGATGTATGAAACTTTAAATACAATAAAGATTGATGTATCTTATTCTACTCCAGGTGAAGTTGCTGACCTTATTGTGCTTCAATGATAAAGGCGCATTAAAAAATGGCAGTTCGATAAAAGTTGTAGGGGAATAAGGCAGGTAAAGAGTTACGGAAAGATTGTCTTTGCAACTTGAAAAAACAAAAGAATATTTAATCAAGAAAGGAGTAGGAAATATGGATAAGGGGCAAGAGAAGTTTTACAATGCCTAAATATTTTGCTCTTTTAAAACCGGAGTCAATTGAAGAAGTTAAGCAAGCGATGGGACACTTTGTTTCAATGTTATAAGAAAGAATTAAGAGCGGACGTAATTCAGAAAGACAATGCGTCCGCTTTTTTAGGTTAGTATGTGTAGGCATGTCATGAGTACTAAACAGAAGGGGCAGTTTAAAAGTTTATCAGCTGCTAATCAATTGCTTTACGAGTTTGTTCATCTATCCATGCCAAGTAAGCTGAACTTCCTTTTTCTACATCTACAAACAGGATTTCTGGTGTATTATATGGATGGATTTCAAGGAGTTTTTTCTCCAGTTCAGGATATAATTCCTTCTTGGTTTTGAACAAGACTAAAATTTCATCTTCATGGCAAAGTTCACCTTTCCATGTATAATGACTTTTTATATTTATTTCCTGAATACATGCTGCCAGTTTACATCTGATCATTTCATCTATGACAGGTTTAGCTTGCTGCGCATTTTCAAATGTTGTTAAAACTATTCCGTATTTTCCCATAATTATACCTCCTGACACTTATTATTAAACAACAGTCATTGGTTTCTACAGATAAATATTAATATAAAAATATAATAAATAAAATAGTAAAGAGCATACTTTAGTCTAAGTATGCGAAAAGTTTTAAAGACACTGTTGTACAGTGTATTTTTTTAGATAGTTGAATCTAATAAATCATAAGTATATAATTATTGAGACAATAGTCAGACTATATGTTATTATTTTAAATATCAAACATCTATACAACTCAGGCACAAGGCGTAAAAGCAAACGCATGTAAGGCTTTAATACCTGTTGCCTGCTGCCGCTTTTATGCTTAGCTAGCCTGTAATTTTTTATTGGAGGAAAAATATATGATGAAAAGAATTGTTTTGTTGTTAAGTATTTTTAGCTTAATTTTTCTGCTCAATGCTTGTAGTAATAATGTGACAAGGAATACAGATAATCCGTTGCCAGATACCAATGGTAAAGAATATACATTCGATTCATCTGACAACATTAAAGTAACCATCAACAAGAACACAAGTACTTCTCCTGATTCTGAGGAGACAGTTACAGACAGTGCAATTCGTTCAGAGATACCTCAAAATTATAAAGATTACATAAAGCAACTGGATCCTGATAATACATCTGATATTTGTTTTTTTGCTGTTGAAGATATGGATTTGGATGGGATAAGTGAGATTATTCTTGCGACAGGTAGTTCTGGTGATGACCCATTTGACAATTACGTTGAAGATCTTTATATACTTACAGACGAAAATGGTGTTATCAAGCAGTTAGGTGATGATTTGGTAAGCGGCGGATATATGGTATATCATGTTGAATTGATTCAAATGAATGGTGACTCCAGGAAATATTTATACTGTGGCTTGACCAATGGTGTCAGTCTTAAGGGTTTTAAAATTATCGGGCTGAAAGATAAAAAACCATATGAGTTATGCTACAGTGCATCTGCAACTGGAGCTGGTGAGGACAAACTGACAGATACAGATAATGATGGTTTATTTGATGGCTATATTCAGTATCGGTCGAGCTATGATGTTTTATATTATTCTGTAATCAGGACCTATAAATATGAAGATAATACTTTTAAGCTAGTTCAGACAGATATTGCTCTTCCAGACTACCCGACAGGTGTTAAAGATGTGATACTTCAGTATTTGTCTTTGAATCTAATCGTTGAACAGGGAACAGAAGAAGTTAATCAACGTTTAGAAGAATTGTGCAGTGATAAAAATGCAAGGCATATAAGCTTTGAAGAAGATGGCTTATACAATGCACTTTTTAATACAGTGATGGAATTTCCGGATGGTATGGATTTTGTGATTGATGAGCAGACAGATATAGCTTATGTAAAAATTTCTTACCAGGATGAGAGCAATGGACTGCATACATATTCTTTTGAACTGAAAAAACTTGATGGTAAATGGACTATCACTGCAATAAGACAGGGTCAGTAAATATGATTTATTACAAGGCAAATGAACATATCTGGGGAATATGGATGGCTTAGATAGACACAGATACTGGGGAATCGATGGAAACTTTAATGATAGTTTTTTTAGTGAATTTTTAAATGAATAATCTTTAAAATGGACATTCTGAAAGGTATATATTATAAAATTTCTTTTGTTTTAATGAAGGAGAGGTTTGTATGGGGACTTTTTATATAGATGCCGAGAATTTTGAGTGGATTGATGGCAGTAAAGACAATCCGAATGATTTTTGCCTGCACGGGAAAGCAGTTGCCTATATAGGTAAAATGAAATTGGAATACCATGCGACATTAAGCGCCACAGCACTTTATCTTTTAAAAACACTTACGGAAGATCATATAATATATACAGAGAATCAAATCCTTCCTTGCTGTGGACATTTTTATATACCAGATGAGAAGTTAGAAAATGTTGAAATTGTTGGTTGTCCTAATGGAATAGACTGGTCTGTTATTCATGATGGAGATAAGGTTATTCTTGAACTGGAAGATGGAACAAGAGAAATTGTCAATATCGAGGACTATAAAAAAGCGGTTTATCAGTTTGCTGATAAAGTGGAAGCATTTTATAATGCTTGTACACCTAAAATATTGCCAGATAATGATGAGTTTACTCGTAATGGCTATCTGGCTTTCTGGAATGAGTGGCACAGAAGGAGAAAAGGGAAATTGAGGAAAGGTGAAATGGAGAAGAAAATGTTATTATGAGAATTATATTAAAAATTATAATGTGGTTTTTGATAATAGAATTTAGATCTAATTATATTATGCAGACGATAAGTTACGCCTTTTATAAAAGAGCAAAAAAATGACAGATATATTATGCACACCACAGTTTATTCAGTTTAATGATCAATTAACGGGCTATGGCAATCATCTGGATATGAAAAACAGCAATAAAGTGATATTATTTTTTGGCGGTTCCAATTATATTGCATACAATTCTGTTGGAAAGTATTCTTCTTGTTTTGATTGTCCGTTTATTGCTGTGGATTATTATGGAAGCCAGGACAGTAAGGGTAAAATGAATATAAAAACCATGAAACAATCGGCAGAAGAACTTTATGATTGGGCCCCAAATCACTATCCCGACAGCGAACTGATAGTCATTGGACACAGTTACGGGGCAGGAATGGCAACCTATCTGGCAAGTGTAAGGAAATGTAAAGCTTTGATTATTTCTGCAGGTTATAGGGATGTTTCGGATTTATATAATAAAATTATTCCAGTCTTCTGGGGGCCTTTAAAAGTTTTTATTTCAAATAATATATCTACTGCAGAATATGCAAAAAATGTAGAATGGCCGGTTTATATTATTGGATCAAACGCGGAACAAGTTTTAAATGCTTCCTTACAGGAAAAATTATCAGCTTATTTTAAGAATAAGGAACTGAAGGTGTTTGATGATATTTCTCATGAAGAATATTTTCATTTGGATGAAGTCATTAACTTTATACAACAAGTCATTAACTAAGTTTTAAGAAAGTAAAAACGAGATGTTTATTATTCAAATTAAAGATTTGGAGTGGAAAAGATGCTAACATTAGTTAATTTGTCTGCAATTTTTAAAAGAAAGTATTTATCTTTAGCGATGGTTATGCTTTTTTTGATTTTGATTTTTTGGAATAAGGCATATGCAAGTTCCCAAAGTGAGATTGAAGACTATATAAATGAATTTCAAAAAAAGAGTGGGGTAAAAGCTGTTAGTATAGTGGTTTATGATCATGGTAAAATAAATTATTACGGAAATGTTGACACAAAGTGCTTATATCAGATAGGCTCCATGACAAAATCCTTTACAGGATTGGGAATATTGAAACTTGTAGATGAAGGAAAAATTAATCTTGATGATGATATTTCTGATTTACTGGATGGTTTTGAAGTTTATTATCAAGGAAACAAAGCCAAAATAACAGTTGAAGATTTATTAAGACACACGAGTGGATTTACAAATTCTGAACGGGATTATCCAGGTGCAAAAGCAGAAATGTCATTAATGGAGTGGGTTAATTCTATTTCGAAAAGTGAACTTAAGTATGAGCCGGGAAAGTATTATTCATATGCCAATGCAAATTATAATCTTTTAGGGGCAATCATTGAAAGGGTATCCGGGAAAAGTTATCAGGAATATATGGAAGAGGAAATATTTATTCCATTAGGTTTAAAAAATGTTTATGCCGGAATGCCGTCAGGCAATGAGATGATATGCGAAGGGACACGACTGGGCTATGGAATGGCATTTAAATATACCATTGATGTCATGGAAGGCCGTATTCCGGCAGGCTATATTTATGCTAATATTGAGGATATGTGCCGCTATTTAATGATTCAGCTGGGAGATGTACAGATCCCTGAGGCATATAAAGAACTAATTGACAGTTCTCATGAATATTTGCTTGCCAGTAAAGATACAAGTACTTATTTTGCCGGATGGGAGTATTATGACACTGGGATTATTGGACACTCTGGCGGAACTGCCAACTACTCATCCAGAATGATATTTTCAAAAGAGAAAGATGTAGCTGTGTGTGTTCTTGCCAATATGAATGCTGCAGCTTCCACAGACAGATTATGCGATGATATATTTGCAATAACATGTAGTCAGGAAACAAATGGATTTGTCTATGATATATGGAGGATATTCGATTTTGTTTTTTCCGGGATATCTATTGCTGGGATAACATTGCCGGTTATTTGCATTTTCTTCACTAAGAAAAGAAAAAGAGTGCTATTTTGCGATTTGACAGTACTTATTTTGTTTATTTGCCAAATTGTGATAATCCCAATTGTTTTTCAAAGTGGATGGAAAGATATTGCCCTGGTCTGGGCACCATGGAGTGTACTTTGTGGGCTAGTCATTGAATTG
Source organism: Candidatus Epulonipiscium sp. (assembly GCA_012521395.1). GTDB lineage: Bacteria > Bacillota > Clostridia > Lachnospirales > Defluviitaleaceae > JAAYML01. The sequence continues at coordinate 10,180 of JAAYML010000021.1, forward strand.
ATTGATATCATCGTTTTATCAATTATAGTCGTTATAAGAGGGAAGAACAAAGACAATATTGAAGGGAAAAAACAGGCATCCCGTCCGTGTTGATGGACAGGATGCCTGTTTAATTATAACCAAGATTTAAATATTTAAATTAATACTTTAAAAATTTATTGATATAATTTAACTTCTATGATATTCTGAAACAAGAATGAAATTGAATGAAATAATATTTAAAGGAGAGTGTGTTATGAAAGATAAAAAGGCAGAAAGCTTAAAGAAGAGAACATTTGCAGATATGATATGCAGCTTTGTCATAGCTACAGTCTCACTTTTTGTTTTTATTATAAAGCTGTGGGTCTATTTTTCCGCAGGAAAAACATATCCGGGTCATATTATATATGGCTTGTATGCACTCTTTGTATTTGCTTTTACTATCATTACAGGCTTGATACTTCTCGAAGTCAGCAAAATTGGAAGACCCTTTTCTAAGAAGATAATTAATAAACTTCGTGTTTTAGCTATTTTGGTAATAGCGGCAGGACTTCTTCCGGATTCAGCAGCAATAGTTATTCATAATACTTTTAACCCTGCAGCTAAAGTTGGTTTTGAATTCGTTTTTTCAACAAAAAACCTTATCATTTCTGTTGTAGGTGTTATTATTGGCATTATCTCAGAAATATTTGTATACGGATATGAACTGCAGGATGATATAGATTTAATAGCATAGGAGGAAGGAAATGGCGATAATAGTCAGGCTCGATAGAATGATGGCAGATAGAAAAATGTCACTGAATGAATTGGCGGATATCATTGGAATGACGAATGTAAATCTTTCAAACTTAAAAAATGGGAAGATGAAAGGTATACGATTTGAAACAATGGATGCGTTATGTAAGGCATTAAATTGTCAGCCAGGGGATTTGTTTGAATATAAAAAAGAGGATTAAATGAAACAGAGGGACGGTTCCTTGTTTCAATAATGATTTTTTTACTTTATTGCAAATGTCCATGTTGATTATGATATTCCAGCATTATGACTATTTGTAATAAGGTATTGGAGAATAAATTACTTGGGACGGTTTTTTCTTCTGATTTTGGAAGAAAGGAATCGTCCTTTTGTTTTAAATGGACTATCACTGCCATAAAGTAGAGTTGAAGAAATATTATCTAAGCAAATTGTTAGCGTTTTTTAAAGGGCTTCTGAGATTAAGCCTTACATCTGGGTAATTTTCCAGAGATGAGAGTGCCAGGAACATATTTTTCTTTTCAAGTGCATATCAATTATTTGTTTAATATTATTGTAAATAAATTATTAAAATTTAATCCGACAAAACAAATTTGAATAATATAAATTTTTGTTGACTGCATATATCTGCTTATATATAATCATATATAATTAAACATATATAAAAAGTATGTTATAGATTTAGGGAGGTTCATATGTTTTATTATAGAAATGTCAGGTTCCATCATAGATCCTTTGACGCCCCAGGAGTCACCATAGAATAAATACAGTAAATGATTATAATGAAGCAGTAAATGAATATAAAAAGAGCTTTCCTTCGAAAGCAGATGTAATGGAAAATACGCCCGATCCTGCAGTAAGAGAAATGCTTGGGCATATGGAAAAAATGGGTTGTGAAACCTGCTTTGATCGCTTTGATAAGCAAAAACCCCATTGCAACTTTGGAATGGCTGGTGTCTGCTGTAGGAATTGCAATATTGGTCCTTGTAGGATTACTAAAAAAAGCCCCAGAGGCGTTTGTGGGGCAGATGCGGATTTGATTGTTGCAAGGAATCTTCTCAGATGGGTGGCAGCAGGTGTTGCAGCTCATGGTGCAAGAGGCCGTGAAATCATGCTGGCACTTAGGGCAGCAGGAGCAGGTGTTCTGGATATGCCCATTTCGGGGGTAGAAAAGTTAAAAAAACAGCCTCTCAGTTGGGAGTCACCACAAAAGGAAGGTCTGTCAACAGATTGGCAATGGTGATTGCAGATATTTTACTTGAAGATTTATCAAGAACTGTTCCGGGCAAGCATAAAACGCTCAAAGCATTTGCAACCCAAGAAAGAATTAAAAAGTGGGAAGAATTAGACATCCTTCCAATAGGAGCTTATCACGAAGTGTTTGAAGCGCTTCATAGAACCACTACTGGAACCGATGGAGACTGGAAAAACATTATGAAACAATTTTTAAGATGCGGTCTGGCTTTTGCATGGAGCAGTGTTTTAGGGTCTTCAATAGCCATGGACAGTTTATTTGGCTTACCAGTAAGAAGTACTGTCAAAGCAAATCTGGGTGCACTTAAGGAGGGTTATGTTAATATAGCTGTTCATGGACACTCCCCCTTATTGGTCAGTGAAATTGTAAAGCAGGGAAAAAGTGAGAAATATGTTCAGCTTGCGAAGGAGAAAGGTGCTCTTGGAATACAGTTTTACGGGATATGCTGTTCTGGTCTTTCAGCAATGTACAGGTATGGAGGAGTCATCCCTTTATCCAATGCAATCGGTGCGGAGATTGTTCTTGGAACAGGAGCCCTTGATTTGTGGGTAGCAGATGTTCAGGATGTATTTCCTTCAATTATGGACGTTGCAAAAAGTTTTAAAACAACCGTTGTAACAACCAGTGATTCTGGAAGACTTCCAGGTGCTGAGCATTACGGTTACGATCATCATCACTCCAATATAAGCGAAACTGAAAACTTAGCAAAGACCATTGTTGAAAGGGCCATTGAAAGTTTTGAGGAAAGAAGAGGGATTCCTGTTTTTATTCCTCAGTATGAAGTCGATGCAGAGATTGGTTTTTCTGTAGAATATGCAACACACCACTTTGGCAGCATAAAAGTACTTGCAGATGCGTTAAAAAGCGGGAAAATTCGAGGTGTTGTGAATTTAGTGGGATGTAATAACCCAAGAATTATGTATGAAAAGGCAATAGTAGACATAGCCGAAAAACTGCTTAAAAATAATATTCTTATTCTAACAAACGGTTGTGCATCTTTTCCCCTTTTAAAACTGGGTTATTGCAATACACAGGCCCTGGAGAAAACTGGTGAAGAACTAAGGAAATTTTTAGAACCAGATTTACCACCTGTTTGGCATATGGGCGAATGTCTTGACAATGCAAGGGCATCGGCATTTTTCAGAGCGTTAGCCGATGCACTCGGAAAAAATATTAAAGATTTGCCCTTTGCTTTTGTAAGTCCGGAATGGTCTAACGAAAAAGGTGTTGCGGCAGCTTTAGGATTCAGGCTTCTTGGAATAAATTCTTATCATTCTGTATATCCGCCAGTACAGGGTTCTGAAAATGTTATGAAATATCTTTTTGAAGATACGAAAGAAACTTTGGGATCGGTTATGGTGGTTGAGTTGGACCCGCTGAAGCTTGCAGATAGAATCATTATGGATATCAACATAAAAAGAAAAGAGCTGATGTGGAATTGATGTGATTTGTCAGAAAAAGGGAGGAGTTTAAATGGCTAAGAAGGTTCTTATAATCTTATTTTTTATCGCGACAATTTTTTCTGGATGCAACAAAAGTGGAAGTCATCTTGCAACACCAGAAAATGAATCGAATATTTCTTCAGATACTAAAACAATAAAGATTGCCTATATCCCTATTACACATGCCCTTCCTCTTTATATTGAAAATGAACTGGTCAGTAAAAATCCGAGTCATTTTAAGATAGAACTAGTTAAGTTCGGTTCATGGGCTGAACTGACTGAAGCTTTGAATGCAGGTCAGGTAGATGGTGCGTCTATGCTGATTGAACTTGCAGTAAAAGCAAAGGAGCAGGGAATTGACATAAAGGCAGTTGCATTGGGGCACAGAGATGGTAATGTGGTGGTAGTGTCAAACGACATCAACAGTGTAGAAGATTTAAAAGGAAAAAACTTCGCCATACCTAGCAAGCTTTCCACCCATAATATTTTGCTATATATTATGTTGAAAAATAAAGGGCTTTCTTATAGTGACGTGAATATTGTTGAATTACCACCTCCTGAAATGCCTGCAGCTCTTGCTGAAGGCAGAATATCGGGTTATTGTGTTGCCGAGCCTTTTGGAGCTCAAGCAGTGGCAGCGGGAAAAGGGAAAATACTTTTTGAATCCCATGAGCTTTGGGAAGGCTCCCTTTGCTGCGGCCTTGTACTTAGAAATGATTTTATAAAAAATAACCCGGCCCTTACAGAAGAATTTATAAAAGAATATGTCAATTCCGGGATGAAGGCTGAGTTAAAGGACGAGGAAGTTAAAGAAATAAGTTCAAAATATTTAAAGGCAGAATCTGAAGTTCTTGACTTATCCCTTGAGTGGATTTTATATGAGAATCTGAGACTGGAAGAGGCTGAATATGAGGAACTAATAAACTACATGGTGGAAACAGGACTTTCTGAAAATCCTCCGCAGTACAGTGAGTTTGTGGACAATTCATTTATAGATAGGGTGAATCAACAATGAATCTTTTAAAAAGGGCAATAAAAGCAGTTGTTAGTATATCCGTACTTATAGTCATTTGGGAACTGATAGTTCTTACAGGAAGATTTGAAAAGTCCCTTCTTCCTTCACCGGCAGTCGTTTTCACCGGAATGTCAAAAATGATTATGGACGGAACATTATTTTCTAATCTCGGAGTTAGCATTGCCCGTTTTTTAACTGGATATCTCCTGGCAGTCCTGGTAGGGGTGATTCTTGGGCTTTTACTTGGCTGGAATAAAAACGTATGGTCTTATATTGATCCAATCATTCAGGTGCTAAGGCCAGTTTCACCGATTGCCTGGTTCCCGTTTATTGTTCTCTGGTTTGGAATAGGTGATGCCCCGGCTGTCGTAATTATTTTCATAGCTGCTTTTTATCCAATCCTTCTTTCTACAGTTTCTGGGGTTGGAAATGTGGATGCAATTTATATGAAAGTTGCTGATAATTTTGGGATAAAGCAGCCTGAGTTACTTTTTAAAATTATCCTTCCTTCCGCTTTTCCATTGATTGCAAATGGTCTGCATTTGGCCCTTGGATCAGCCTGGGTATTTCTTGTGGCAGGAGAAATGGTGGGTGCACAGTCTGGTTTAGGTTTTATGATTATTGATGCAAGGAATTCACTCAGGTCGGACTTAGTCCTGGCTGGAATTATTATTATTGGAATTTTGGGATTGTTACTGGATCGCTTAATCAGGCTTCTTGAAAATAGAATAAAGAGACAATGGGGAGTAACCCTTGAGGAGAGGATTTGAGAATGTATATTTCAATTAGTGAGGCATCCCGGGAATATTTTTATAATGGCAAAGAAAAGACAACAGCCCTTTATAAAGTGAATCTGGAAATAGAAAAAGGTGAATTTATTTGCCTTTTGGCGCCCTGGATGCAATGACTCGGATGAGTATGCAGGATGAAATTGAGCGTTTGTGGCAGGAAAAGAAAAAGACAATTATTTTTGTGACCCATGATATTGAAGAAGCAGTTTTTCTTGCCGACAGAATCGTGATAATGACACCTTCACCAGGCAGAATAAAAAGCATCATTAAGGTCCCTTTGGGAAGAAAAAGGGACAGAACGAGTGCAGATTTTTTGGAAATCAGAGACAGGGTGTTCGAGGAATTTGGATTTAAAGAGTCTGTGGAATTGGATTTCTACTTATAAAGCAAGGAATCGCTGCTGCGTTTCCTTGCTTTCTTGTTTCAAATTGAATGGGACAGTTCCAGAGCAACAGAAAGACCAGGCAGTGCGTTTTCTATTGATAAACCGCTGTCTTTTTGATCAGTAAAATCTTTTATGGCAGCTACCAGCACAGCTTTACAGTGTTCTTCACGTTCAAATGAAACTTTTTCTTTTTTGTCATTGAAATAAATGCAGCATTCCGTTTTAACAGAGTCTTTAGATGTTTTTTCAAAATAACTGATAAATGCCTTTTCGAATGTAGCTTCATATCCAACTGAAAATGGAGAAGCCATAGGCAGCATAGAGTTTCCTTGAATATGAACTTTAAATGAAGGAGCAGATAAAAGGCAATCAATGACTGCAGCTGAATTATCAGGGTTCGTTATCACATCGTAAGCAAAGACCTTTATGTCTTTTTCGAGCCAGGTGATAAAATCTAAGTCATGAATCATTAATTCCCTGACAATTCTGTCATGCCCAAGTTTTCCCCATACCGGAGGCGTTCTTCTAAAAACGGTAAGATGTTTAAGAGTGCTGTATTGTTTGTTTTGATGAAAATCATAAATCATACGGTAATATGGATCATATCTTAAAAACATGTTAACTAAAACTTTTTTTCTGCTTTACTTTGCAGTTTCCATAATTTCAATGCCATCTTTTAGTGAGGTTACAGCAGGAGTTTCTATGAATATTGAGTGATTATTTATTAAGGCTTTTAATGCATATTCGATTTTTTTATACAGTTCTCCATGATATCGACCAAATTCTGTTCCTAATATCCCAATATGCATTGTATTTCCCCCTTTGTTTGATATATTCATTATAAAAAAGCATTTATGACATCAGTTTGTCATAAAAGGAGAAATATTTATGAGAGTACATCGCTTAATTCATATTTTGATGAAACTAGACCAGGATGGAAAAGTAAAAGCACATGAATTGGCAAAAGAACTTGAAGTATCATCCAGAACCATTTACAGAGATATTGATGTTTTATGTGAAGCTGGTTATCCCATCATGACAACAACTGGTCAAAATAGAGGAATTTCTTTTGTGGATGGTTATAAATTAAATTTGGAGCAAGCCGATGATACGCTTAAAACATTGCTTACGAATTTATATACCATGCCAGGGCAGGAAAGACTAATGAAAGCTCTGGAGAGTGGAATGCAATTAAAATATATGAACATGGACAAAATAAGCGGTGAGCGTAAACAAAAAATATTAATTGACGCAAAAAGCTGATGGGAGGAATCTTCAACGGAATTTGACTTACAACCGATAATGAAGGCTTTATTTTTACAGCAAAAGCTTAATATTCTATAGATAAAAAGCGATGGAACAAAATCAGACAGAATGATTGCGCCTTATGGATTGGTATTAAAATATACCAGTTGGTATTTAGTTGCTTACTGTTATGTTAGCAATGAGGTCAGAACTTTTAATTATAAACGAATAAAGAATATCATTTTGCTTGAGGAGTCTTATAAAATTACGGATGATTTTGAATTGAAGCGTTATTGGACACTTTCGGTTAAGAATTTTAAGGAAAGGAAAAATAAAAAGAAGTACTATCCAGTTGAGATTAAGGTTCCCCAAACTTTTGGCAAAATATTTGAAAACTATGATCTTATAGGGATAAGAAAAGAGGGGGATTCAATTATTGGAATGATTGATTTACACAAAAAAGATGTCGCAGAAAATGAAATAAGGGCTTTTTTATGCTACGGAGAAATTCTATTTCCTGAAGAAATGAAATCAAAGGCAAAAGAAATACTGGAATCCAGTTTGCAAATTTATAAAGGATGAAACAAGGAACCGTCCCACTGTTTCACTCCTATTTCATATAACAGTTGACAACTGATATATACTGTTATATACTGTTTACTACAAAGGGGTAATTTAATATGAATATTATACTTAACCATTCATCAATGATACCAATTTATGAGCAGTTAACGGATCAGATTAAATCTAAAATCATTCAATCCCTATTGAAAGAAGGAGAGGCTCTTCCTTCTGTAAGGACACTTGCAAGAGAGCTTCGTATTAGTGCTTTAACAGTGAAAAAGGCTTATGACAGGTTAGAAGAAGAAGGCTTTGTGACAACAGTTCATGGAAAAGGAACTTATGTGACTGCTTCAGATAAACAACTGGCTGTTGAAGCAAGAAGGAAGGCTGTTGAAGATGCTTTTACACAAGCTATTGATAAGGCAAAGGCAGTTGGATTAAGCAAAGAGGAAATCCTTGAAATCGTTAATATTATTATGGAGGATGAGTCATGATATCGTTAAGAAATGTTGTAAAAACTTATAATGACTTTCAATTGAATATATCAATGGAAATACCAAAGGGCAGAATTACGGGTCTTGTTGGAAAGAATGGAGCAGGTAAGAGTACTACCATAAAGCTGATTTTAGGATTGGTTAAGCCTGACAGTGGAGAAGCAAGGGTTTTTGGCACGGAAAGTTGTAAACTGACTGTCAAAGAAAAGGAACAGATAGGCGTTTGTCTTGCTGAAACGGGTTTTAGTAATCAGCTTAATATTTCGGATATTGAGTGTATCCTTGCAAAAATGTATCCGGAGTTTGAAAAGACGTATTTTCAAAGAAAGTGCGAGGAGTTAAAACTTCCAAAAGATAAGATAATAAAAGATTTTTCAACCGGAATGAAAGCAAAGCTTCGAGTTTTAGTTGCTATGACGCATAAAGCTAAACTTCTGATTATGGATGAACCGACAGCAGGTCTTGATATAGAAGCACGCAATGAAATACTGGATATGCTGAGAAATTATTTAGAAGAAGATGAAGAGCGTACAATTCTGATTAGTTCTCATATATCTTCTGATTTAGAGAACCTTTGTGATGATATTTATTTGATTCATGATGGAAAGATAATCCTTCATGAAGATACGGATGTCATTTTGGATCAGTATGGCATCTTAAAGGTAAATGAAGCCCAGTATGCGACGCTTGATCAAACTTATATTTTGAAAAGTCAGAAGGAACATTATGGATATGCATGTTTTACAAATGAAAAGAAATATTATCAGGAAAAGTATCCTGATATTGTGATTGAAAAAGGTGGAATTGATGAGCTTATTTTGATGATGACAGGAGGGTACAGATAATGGCTGGGTTATTTGAAAAAGATATACGATTGCTTTTACGCAGAAAACAGATGCTCGTTCTTTTTTTAGCGCTTGCTGTTGTATTAGGATTTACACAGGAAGGAACATTTATACTCGGATATTTACCATTTTTAGGCATGACATTGACCATCAGTACAATTTCTTATGATGAGATAGATAATGGATATACATTTTTGATGACATTACCAATCGATACTAAAACCTATGTTAAAGAGAAATATTTATTGTGTCTCAGTGGTACTTTCATTTCATGGATTTTTGCAGTTGTTCTATATTTTGTGTCAAAGTATTTTAGAGAGAGTAGTACTGTAATTGCCAACGAAATTCCAATGATCATCTCATTTTTACCTGTTATGGTATTGGCTATGGCAATAATGATTCCGACTCAATTAAAATTCGGTGCAGAAAAAAGCAGGATTGTTTTATTTATCATATTCGGTATCACAGCCATACTTTCATTTCTTTTTGAAAAAGTGATAGGAACAGAAAGAATAAATCATATGCTTATAAAGTTAGAGAATATAAATGACGCAGTTATTGGAGTGAGTGTTGTTTTATTTGTAATATTAGCAGCAGCCATATCTTATGTGATTAGTTGTAAGGTGATGCAAAATAAAGAACTTTAGAGAAACACGGAGAAACACAGGGACGGTTCTTTTGTTTCATAGCTAAAGGAAAGCAAATGAACCGTCCTTTTTCTTTTGTTTCAATGATAATTTGATAAGGGAAGGAATGAGATGGAGAATTAACAGGAATGGGAAATACTTATATTTCAATTAATACTAGAAAAATTTTTAAAATATTTAACAAAATATTATTAATATTATGGCATGATATGTTATAATTATGGCATCTTATGATATTCAAGGAACTTTCCTGCTTTTTTATAATAAATTTATTAATTATGACATTGTTATTCTTGGAGCAGTCGGAGATGTTTTGGGGAATCCGGAAGAAACCATAAGTCTCCTGAAAAAAACCGTAAAAAAAGGCGGCTATATTATTATTGATGATGCCTATGGTAATGATGAAAACAATTCGCAGTATCCCACCAGAGAGCGGTGGCTTTCAATATTTGCTAAAACAGGTGTAAAGCTGATTGAAGATAAAATCATTGAAGAGGATGAATTAACCAGTATTAATGATGAAAATCAAAAAATGATTATTAAAAGAGCCAATGAATTAAAAGAGCAATTACCAGAAAAGGCTTACTTATTTGATAGTTATATAGAGAGCCAGCAGGCTGAATGCGATGAGTTGGAAAACGAAATATCCGGAGTGACGATGCTTTTGAAAGTTATTTAACTAGCAGGAGAAGCGCGAAAAAGCAAGGAGACTGTCTTCTGCTTTTTCGCGTTTTTTCGAAATAGGAGGCTAAAGAATGCATCATGTTTTTCAGAAGGCAGGAGAATTCATCTATAGAAATTCCAGATCCCTGGATCTTGCACGATGGCAATATCATTTTGAAGATGGGAGTAAAGAAGCCGTTTTAAAAGCTTTGTCATATTATCAGAATGAAGATGGCGGTTTTGGACATGCCCTTGAACCAGATGCTTAGAATCCAAACTCTTCTCCTGTTCAGACCTGCTTTGCAACCGAAATTTTACGTGAAATTAATTTTACAGAGAAGTCGCATCCAATGGTTAAGAAAATTTTAAGTTACCTGGAAAACACGGATGACTTTAATGGGCAGTTTTGGCACAATATCATAAAAAGTAATGACAATTTTCCACATGCACCCTGGTGGAATTCAAAAAGTACAAAACTTCATGATGATTACAATCCTACAGCTTGCCTGGCAGGCTTTATCATCAGGTATGCAGATAAAGACAGTAAGCTTTACAGTCTGGCTTGCCGTATTGCAAAAGAAGCTGTAGACAGTTATATGAATCAGGACTATCTTAACAATATGCATACCGTACAATGCTATATACGTCTGATGCAATATGTAGAAGAAGCAGAAGCAGATGATATTTTGGATATGAATGCTTTGAAAGATAAATTAATCAAACAGGTTGTGTACAGTATTACAAAGAATACATCAGAATGGGAAACAGCATATATCTGTAAACCTTCTCAGTTTTTCAACAGTAAAGATAGTATATTTTATGTTAACAATAAGGAACTTGCTGATTTTGAATGTGATTTTATTATTAAAACACAACTTGACGATGGTTCATGGAATATTACATGGGAATGGACAGATTATCTTGCAGAGTGGGCCATAAGCAAAAATTGGTGGAAATCTAATCTTATTATTTCAAATCTTCTTTATTTAAGAGGTTTAAGCAAAATACAAGGAGAAGGATGTGCTGAGATACTTTCAAAGGATAAAATAAGAGTATTCTTGTAAATGTTGTTTTGTAACAAAAGATATCTTATGAAACTTGAGATGGAAAAGATACGATTTGAGAAATATTATCTTGTAAGCTATCTTTCAGCTATAGACAAATATGTAATGGTGTGCGTTGTTTCAAGGATTGCCTGGTACAATCGATATTACGAGATTACAAAGAAGAGCATGAATCTTTTGGATTTGAGTAATCAGATAAGCTTGCAGAATTGTTACATAAGC
>JAAYML010000022.1 GCA_012521395.1 Candidatus Epulonipiscium sp.
ATTTGAAGATATTCCTATTGTCGTAGCTGCTGCAATTGGAAGTTTAACAAACACCATAGGGGTTTTGGGTATGATGTATATACTTTATGCAGAAGAAATTGTTGCAAAGTTTGCTGAGATTGGGAAATCGGGAACTATTTATGGGATTTTATTGGGAATAGCGAGTGCCAACGGAATACCAGAGGCAATTGTTTCTGTGATATTAACATTTGCCGTTGTAAAATCACTAAAAAGAATATATAATAATTAATGCTTATTAAGCAGACACTATAGTGTCTGCTTTTATAGTAATCAGCGAAAGAGGGAAAAATATGATATTGGCAATTGATGTTGGGAATACAAATATTGTTTTAGGTGCCTTTAAAGAAGATGAATTAGTTACCCATTGGAGAATGACAACCAATGTTCATCAGACTTCTGATGAATTAGGTATATTTATATACAATTTACTCAGGCATAATAATATAGAAGTAGAGGAAATCGAACATGTGGTTGTGGCTTCTGTTGTGCCAGATATTATGCGGTCTTTAGAATATGGTATAAAAAAATACTTAAAGACTGCCCCCTTGATTATAGGACCTGGTATTAAAACAGGTATCAATATAAGAACAGACAATCCAAAAGAATTAGGAGCTGACAGAATTGTTAATGCAGTAGCAGCCCTTTATTTATATGGCAGTCCTGTCATTGTAATAGATTTTGGGACAGCTACTACTTTTGATGTCATAAACGAAGAAGGAAGCTATATAGGCGGCGTTATTGCCCCAGGCGTTAATATTTCAGCCGAAGCCTTGTGGCAGCGGGCTGCAAAACTCCCTAAGATTGAAATACAAAAGCCTAATAAAATTATTGGAAAAAATACAGTGGATAGTATGCAGGCTGGTCTTTTTTACGGTTATGTTGGTCAGGTGGATTATATAGTTAAAAAAATAAAAAGAGAATTAAACTGTACTAATGTCAAAGTCGTGGCAACAGGTGGTCTGGCAAGGTTAATTGCAGGGGAATCCAAAACGATTGAAGAAGTGAATGATTTTATATCCTTACAAGGACTTAAAATAATTTATGAAAAAAATAAGTAGGTGTTTTTATGAAGATAGGAAATGTAACGATTCCTAATTCAGTTTTTTTAGCTCCCATGGCTGGTGTTACAGACTTACCTTTTCGCTTACTCTGTAAAGAAATGGGCTGTGGTTTAGTATATACGGAAATGGTTAGTGCAAAAGGTTTATTTTATGGCAATGAAAATACAAAACTTCTTCTTGAGATAGATAAAAGAGAGCATCCTGTAGCGGTTCAACTTTTTGGTTCTGATCCTGAAATTATGTCTGAAATGGCAAAAAAACTCGAAGAGACAGATGTTGATATCATTGATATCAATATGGGATGCCCGGCGCCCAAAATCGTAAAAAACAATGAAGGTTCTGCCCTTATGAAAGAACCAAAAAAAGTTGGGGAAATCATAAAAGCCGTTTCTTCTTCTGTAAAAAAGCCAGTTACGGTTAAAATCAGGAAGGGCTTTGATGAAAATCATATCAATGCAGTTGAAATAGCCAAAATAGCTGAAGAAAATGGTGCTGCAGCCATAGCCGTTCATGGAAGGACAAGAGAACAATTCTATAGTGGTAAAGCAGATTGGAATATTATAAAACAAGTCAAAGAAGCAGTATCGATACCCGTTATAGGCAATGGAGATGTATTTTCTCCTGAAGATGCTAAAAAATTATTTGAGGAAAGCCATTGTGATGCCATTATGGTTGGAAGAGGTGCTCAGGGTAACCCATGGATTTTCAAAAGAATCCTTCATTTTTTTGAGACAGGGGACATATTAGAAGAACCCTCAGCTGAGGAAAAGATAAAGATGGCTTTAAGACACGCTAAGATGCTTATAGAATATAAAGGAGAATATATTGGTATAAGAGAAATGAGAAAACATGTTTCATGGTATACAAAAGGTCTTTTAAATGCAGGAATTTTAAGAAGTAAAATTAATCATGTGAATGATTATAAAGAATTAGAATTTCTTTTACTGGAATATCTCCAGGAAATCAATCATTAACAAGAAGGTGTATGATACACCTTTTTTCATTTATCATAATTAAGCAACTTTCTTCATACAATCTTATAAACTTAATATGATTGTCAATGAGACAAAAGTAGGTGAAGATTAAATGAAGAAATTTGCTTATTTAAAATGGGCCAAAAACTGGGAAGAAATATTTAATCAAATGCCATGGTTGAAAATTTTTCCATCATTTCTAAGAGAAAACGTTATTATTCATTTTTGTCCTCTTAAGCTGAAAGAACGATGGATTATGGATTTACCAGGTTTTGAAGTGATTTTACCGTTTACAGCAGAACAGGTCAATAAAAAAGCAGTTCAAGTCATTCAGGACTACATCAATAAGGTCATAGAAAGATTAAAAACAGAGGGAGTAAAAATTATTTGCCCGCCTAAAGGACATAGTCATGAAATTGACTTTTCAATTCTTGAAGCAAAAGGCCAGTATGTTATTTCTCTTTTAATTTTCGAAGCGATAAAAAAGCTTTCAGAAAAGCTAGAAAAGCCTTTAAAATATATAGAAATTACTATAATAGACGGACAAAATTTAAGAACCGACTTAGTTCTCGATATTCTTTATCCTGAACTAAACTATTTAAGTATTTTGACGGATAAAACAGAAAGTTTTAGGGAAAAAGCAGTAGATATCTATGAAGATGTAGGATTAAATTTGCAAATTATATCATATAATAAAAAAACAGTATTAGAAAACTCGGATATTATCATTGACTGTAGAGATGTATATCATAGCAGTTTTTACTATTGTAAAAAAAACGCCATATATATTTATATTGGTGGTTATAAGGAGATGGTCAGGGATATTCTTTTAAAACGCAAAGATTTAAAGATTATAGATAATGTTTCCTTAGTACTGAAAAATGAAAGCTACTGTGCGGATTTTTGTGAAATGCTCTGGTACCTTTCAAAAACATGGTTTAAAAACATTTTATCAGGAAATTATGATTTAGCATTATTACAAAAGGTAATTAAAGAAATCCGTAAGGAAGGATGGGTTATTGGTGAATTTTACCAATACGGCAGGATTCTAGATATAAATCAATTTAATCATATTGACAAGATTTTTTAGGTGCGCTATAATCCATAGGATATGGAGATAATGCCAGCTTAATCATGTCATAAAATAATTGTAGTGGAAAGGAAGTTGTTTATGACTGAAAAGAAAATTGTTTTAACTTATGAAGGGCTGCGAAAATTAGAAACCGAGCTTCAGGATTTAAAAACCGTTCGTAGAAAAGAAGTAGCAGAAAAAATTAAAGAAGCAAGAGGACAAGGAGACTTATCAGAAAATGCTGAATATGATGCAGCCAAGGAAGAACAAGCAGAAATTGAGACAAGAATTGTAGAACTTGAAAAAATACTCCGTAATGCTCAAGTTATCGATGAAGACGAGGTAGGAGTAGATGAAATAAATATTGGATGTAAAGTTAAGATATGGGACATGGAATTGTGCCAAGAGTTAGATTATGCTATTGTTGGTTCAACAGAAGCAGACCCTTCAGAAGGAAAAATTTCTAATGAATCTCCTGTAGGTGCTGCATTAATGGGTCATAAAGTAGGCGATGTTGTTGAAGTTGAAGTGCCTGAAGGAAAACTTGAATTTAAAGTAATTAGTATATACAGATAATATACGCTAACGGAGGTGCCAAAATGTCAGAAGAAAATCAACTTCAATTCGAGAATGAAGAACAAGATATTAATGAGTTGATAAGAATTAGAAGAGAAAAACTAAAAGATTTGCAGGGAAAGGGGAAAGACCCTTTCAAACTGGTAAAATACGAAGTAACCCATCATAGTAAAGATATTCATGAAAATTTTGATGAATTAGAAGGACAAACTGTATCTGTGGCTGGCCGTATTATGGCTAAAAGGGTGATGGGTAAGGCTTCTTTTTGTGATGTGCAGGACAGAGAAGGAAGAATTCAGATATATGTAAGAAAAGACAGTGTTGGTGAAGAATTTTATGAAGAATTCAAGCATTATGATATAGGGGACTTAATAGGCGTTAAAGGAGAAGTTTTTAAGACAAAAAAAGGTGAAATTTCTGTTAAAGCCAATGAAATAGAACTTCATGCAAAGAGTCTCCAGATCTTACCTGAAAAATGGCATGGTTTAAGAGATACTGATTTGCGTTACAGGCAAAGATATTTAGATTTAATTGTTAATCCTGAAGTAAAAGATACATTTATTAAAAGAAGTAAAATTATAAAAGAAATCAGAAGGTTTTTAGATGACAGAGGATTTTTAGAAGTAGAAACTCCAGTATTGCATACCATCCCGGGAGGTGCTGCAGCAAGGCCTTTTATCACGCATCATAATGCTCTGGATATGGACATGTATATGAGAATTGCTCTGGAATTGCATTTAAAGCGCCTGATTGTCGGTGGCATGGAAAAAGTATACGAAATTGGTCGGGTGTTTAGAAATGAAGGAATTTCTATTCGTCATAATCCGGAGTTTACTCTTTTAGAACTTTATGAAGCTTATACGGATTATCATGGAATGATGGATTTAACCGAAGAATTAATCCGTACCGTAGCTAAAAACGTACTTGGAACAACGAAGATTCCTTATGGTGAATATGAAATTGATTTAGGCAAGCCTTTTGAAAGATTGACTATGTTAGATGCTGTTAAAAAATATGCTAATATTGACTTTAATGAAGTTCATTCAACAGAAGAAGCAAAGGCCCTGGCAAAAGAGCATAATATTGAATATCAGGAGCATCACAAAAAAGGAGATATTCTCAATTTATTCTTCGAGGAATATGTTGAGAAGAATTTAATTCAGCCGACCTTTGTGATGGATCATCCTGTAGAAATCTCACCTTTAGCTAAAAGAAAACCGGATAATCCGGATTATACGGAAAGATTTGAACTTTTTATTACGACAAGAGAATTTGCCAATGCTTTTTCTGAATTAAATGATCCAATAGATCAAAGGAAAAGATTTGAGTATCAGGAAGCCTTAAGAGCAGCAGGTGATGAAGAAGCCAATATGATTGATGAAGACTTTTTAACTGCGCTGGAATATGGTATGCCGCCTACAGGAGGTTTAGGAATAGGAATAGATCGCCTAGTGATGCTTTTGACCAATTCCGCATCAATTAGAGATGTACTTTTATTCCCTACGATGAAACATCTTCAGAAATAATGGGAACACTTTCTTTTATAAAGAAAGTGTTTTCTTCTTTATACAGAAATTGTTTAGTGAATTGACTTTTGAAATATATTGCATGGAAATACTTTAATTTTTAATTTACAATAATTGAAGCAAAATAATTGAGAAGGACAGATTTAGTAAGAGTAAAAATTGCTGTCGAAACTGGAAGTAATATATGGTATAATAAAGAACAAAGAATATAGAAGGTGGAGACAGGATGAAGAAGTCAAGAAAAATAATCATTATTTCAGTTGTTGCCCTGCTGTTATTCATTGGGATTGGATCGTTTTTTCAACATAAAAATATAAAAAATGGTGAAAGAAAAGAGGATTTGGCCTCAAATGAAGAAAATATGAATAAACGTATATCTTTTGACAGTTATATGTCTCAGCCTCCTGTTGATTATTCTGTTTATTTAAAACCCAAAAAGCTTAAAGCAATTTATGTGACTGGTTGGAAAGCAGGTTCATCCCAATATATTGATGAATTAATAGACATCGTAAATACCACAGAAATCAATGCAATGGTAATCGATGTGAAAAGTGATGATGGTTATATTACTTTTGATATGGACATACCTTTGGCAAAGGAAATTGGTTCAACAAAAAATGCAGGGATTAGGGATATAGAAGGATTAATGGATAAGTTAAGAGAAAACAATATTTATCCCATTGCCCGGGTCGTGGTATTTAAAGATCCATATTTAGCAGAAAAAAGACCGGATTTGGCAATTAAAAATAAAGATGGCAGCATTTATCGTTCTAAAGGTGTTGCCTGGGCCAATCCATATAATAAAGAAGTATGGGATTATATCATTGATATTTCTAAAGAAGCTGCCAGAGTTGGTTTTAAAGAAATACAATTTGACTACATCCGTTTTGAAGAAAATTTAAAAGTAGAATCAGCAGATTTGGGACCTTTAGCCAATGAAAAATCAAAAATGGAGATTATCGTGGATTTTACAGAATATGCTGTAAAAGAATTAAAACCACTTGGCGTTTTTGTTTCTGCGGACGTATTTGGTACGGTTATCACCAGTAGGATTGATGCAGAAATTGTTGGGCAGGATTATGTGGAAATGGCAAAACATCTGGATTACATTTGTCCTATGGTATATCCTTCCCATTATGCAGAAGGTTCTTTTGGGCTTCCCTATCCGGATTTACAGCCTTATGAGACAGTTTTAAGAGCAATGGAGGCGTCTAATGAAAAATTGGCAGAGATTCCAGAAGGGGAACATCGGGCAATTGTAAGACCATGGCTTCAAGACTTTACAGCCACCTGGATCGATCATTACCAACCTTATGGGGCAAAACAAATAAGAGAACAAATTCAGGCAACTTATGATGCTGGGTTAGATGAGTGGATTTTGTGGAGTCCTTCCAACAGATATTCAGTAGGGGGGCTTTTGCCTGAATAAGTATAAATAGCGTGCCATTGCCGCACGCTATTCTTGTATACAATATTTTTGCAGAGAAAATTAAAAAATGGAACAACTTTTCTATTATTATGATATAATAGAAAAGGTCAAAGAGGACTTTTTTTACTAAAAAATGGTTTATAATAACAAAACCCTATACAAAGGAGGGATTTTTATTGATTGATAAAGAAAAGATAAAATTGATGTCAAAACTGGCTATTTATGAAAAAAACTATGGTAGTATTGATGAAAAAATGAATGGTTATTATAAATCGGATTATGTATATTTTCAAAACTGGTGGGCCAGGATATCAGCTGTCATAGCAGGATTTTTTATTGTAGGTTTGTTTTTTTTACAAAAAATATTTATTGAAAAAATTGATATTTTTGACTTAAATTATAAGGAATATGGTATACGTATAGCTGCTTTTATTTTAATTTTAATGGCTGTGTATTCTTTCATATCGTCTTATGTCAATGGTAAAAAATATGATGAATCTCAAGAAAGAATTAAGCAATACATGGAAATGTTAAAGCAATTGGATGAGCATAAATCTTTAAAACAAGAGGAGGTTTATAAAGAGAATTATGAATCAGATTTATCAAATCCGGGAGACGATAATAGCTTTTTATAAAAGCAAAGAGAGAATCATTTTTCCAGTTTTAAAATTTTTAGCGTGGTTTATAATTTTTCAATTTATTAATATTATAGGATATGCTCAACCTCTTAAGGGGATACATATAGCTCTTTTGTTTAGCATTATATGTACGATTATTTCTACACAGTGGGCTTTTTTATTGATTATTTTTCTTGTAACGACGCATATACTTTTTGCTTCTGTTGAAACAGCCATATTATTTTTTGTTTTCTTAATGATTATTTATCTTTTATATATCCGCTTATTCCCCAAACACAGTTTATTGATTATTGCAATGGTCTTAGCTTATTTCTTTAAGCTGCCGTATATTGTTCCTCTTTTTGGAGGTTTATTTCTGGGTCCGGTAAGTATCATCCCAGTGGCCATTGGAACGATTATTTGGTACTTTATACCGAATATCCAAACCATTGTCGGAATGAAAGCTGAAGAAATCATGGATATGCCTAATAATCTGGCAAGAATTTATATGACGGTTATACAAGGGATCGCAAAAAATCACACAGCAATTACTTCAATAATCATTTTTTCAGTTGTGATTCTGGTGGTATATATTATTAGCAGGCTGGCCATAGATTATTCCTGGTATATTGCAATTGGAATAGGAGCAGGAATAAGTTTCATTGGCTTCTTATTAGGAATTTTAATCGTAGATGCAGAAATCAATATATTTGGTATGTTTTTCTCGATTCTTATTTCTATGTTGCTGATGTTTGTTATTCAATTCTTCCATAGGGTGGTGGATTATTCCAGGGCAGAATCCGTTCAGTTTGAAGATGACGAGAATTATTACTATGTAAAAGTAATTCCAAAAATTATACTGGAAAAACCTAAAAGAGAAATTAAAAGAATAATAGAAGATTAACCGTAGAATATTTTTCTACGGTTTTTTATTGCACGATTGTATAAACTGTGGTATAAATTCAATAAAACTGTTTGGAAGTGATTACCTTGGATACTAAAGTCATCTACTTTGACAATATATGGATAGAACCACCCATGGATAAAATTTTGTACCGGCTGGGCTATAGAAAAGGGAAGACGATATTAAACAAGGAACAAAAAGAAGAAATAGAGCAATTGATTTGGGAGGGTGTAAGTCTTTGTAAACCGAAAGGGGCCTATGTAATCGTGCCGGTTACTGCTAAAGACGAGAGCAGCGTGTGTATTGGGGATTATCTTATTATCAGCAAAAGTCTGGCACAATTATTAAAAAACAGTGACTATGTTGCTTTAATGGCATCTACCATCGGTCATGATATCATAAAAGTGATCAATAATGAAATCAAAAAGGGTAATTCTGTAAAAGCAGTGACGTTTGATTCGACCGCATCTCAGATCGCTGATAAAACCGTTGCCTGGGTTATGGAAGCCATTAATAAAAATTTAAAAAGAGAAGCAAGGAAATTAACTTCTTTTAGATACAGTCCTGGTTATGGGGATTTGGACTTGAAATATCAGGAGATTTTTTTTAAAGAATTAAATCTGGAAAAGCTAGAGATGAGTCTTACTGAGACTTTTATGATGATTCCGGAAAAATCTGTGACAGCCATATGTGGGGTTGAAAAAATTGAAAGAGAGGAAGAAGTCAATGAATAGAACAGAATTTTATAACCAATTAAAAGAAAGAATACTCATTTTAGACGGTGCTACAGGGACAGAACTGCAAAAACGGGGTATGCCTAAAGGGGTCTGTCCTGAAGATTGGATATTAAAAAATCCTGATTCTTTAATAGAAATTCAAAATGCTTATAAAGAAGCGGGTTCAGATATCATTTATGCACCTACCTTCGGAGCAAACCGATGGAAATTGGAAACATTTGGATTAGAAGACAAGGTAAAAGAAATCAATGTGAATTTGGTAAGATTATCAAAAGACATAGCAGGCCAGGAAGTTTTAGTAGCAGGAAATCTTTCGGCTACAGGAAAATTTATAAAACCTTTTGGAGACAAAACTTTTGAAGAAGCCGTAAATATCTATAAGGAACAGGTAGAAGCCCTTCTTGAAGGAGGCGCAGACTTATTCGTCATAGAAACTATGATTGACATTCAAGAAGCAAGGGCAGCCCTTTTAGCGGTAAAAGAAATATGCGATTTACCCGTAATGGTAAGTATGACTTTTGGAGAAGATAAAAAAACTTTGACAGGGACGGATCCAGTTACAGCCGTTATTACCCTTCAGGCGCTGGGGGCTGATGCTATAGGCTGTAATTGTTCTACGGGACCTCAGGATATGATTCCTATTATTAAAGAAATGAAAAGCATTGCCAGTGTCCCTGTTTTCGCAAAACCCAATGCGGGTTTACCCGTTATGAAAGATGGGGAATTTTATTATGACTTAAATCCAGAGGACTTTGCTTCTTTTTTAGGTGATTTTGTTGAGGCAGGGATTAACCTCATTGGGGGTTGTTGTGGTACAAATTCTGAACACATCAGATTATTAAGTTTAAAATCTAAAGATTATAAGCCTAAAGAATGGCTGGAACATAGAATTAGTGCAAGCAGTTCTGTCAGAAAAACTTTATTTATAGGCAGAGACACGCCCTTAAGGATTATCGGTGAAAGAATTAACCCCACGGGGAAAAAAGACTTACAAAAAGAACTTTTAGAAGGTAAATTGTCCCTGGTTAGAAAATTTGCCTTAGAGCAGCAAAATAAGGGTGCGGATATGCTGGATGTTAATGTAGGTATGCCAGGTATTGATATAAAAAATACCATGATAGAAGTGGTTGAAAACTTGTCTGTTATTTCTGAACTTCCTTTATGCATCGATTCATCAGAGCCTGAAGTGATAGAAGCGGCACTTAGGGTATATCCTGGCAGAGCATTATTAAATTCTATATCAGGTGAAAAGAAAAAACTTGAAAAACTTCTTCCTGTTGCTGCTAAGTACGGAGCTATGTTTATTGCATTGCCTTTAAATGATGAAGGTGTCCCGGAAACAGCAGAAAAAAGAATACAAATTATTAATGAAATATTAGAAGAAGCTAAAAAAGTAGGCTATGGACCAGAAGATATGGTTGTAGATGGTTTAGTAATGACAGTTTCTTCTGATGAAAAAGCTGCACAGGAGACCTTAAAAGTTGTTGAGTATGCTTCTTCTGTTTTAAAAACATCAACTATTTTAGGTTTATCCAATATATCTTTTGGATTGCCTGAAAGAAGTTATTTAAATTCAGCTTTTCTTTTGATGGCTATGGGGAAAGGACTTAATATGGCCATAGCGAATCCTGCCAATGAAAACATGATGAATTTAAAAATTGCAGGAGATGTGTTGACTGGCAGAGACAGAGGATGCAGATTTTATATACAGCACTTCAATAAAGCATCAGAGGAAATAAAATTACAAGCAGGAAATTTCCCAGAAGAAAATATTAAATCTAAAATTTATAATGCTGTTCTAAAAGGAGAGAAGGAAGATATAGAAGAGTATATTAAAATGGCACTTAAAGAAGAAAATGCTCCATATGATCTTGTTGATGATATATTAATTCCTGCTATTAATAAAGTAGGAGAGTTATACGATAAAAAAGAGTATTTTCTCCCTCAGCTTATTTTAAGTGCGGAAACGATGAAAAAAGCCTTTGATTATTTGGAACCTCTTCTTCTAAAAGAAAATACAGGACAGAAAAAGACTAAGATTATTCTGGCAACGGTTAAAGGGGATATACACGATATAGGTAAGAATATTGTTGGTTTAATGTTAAAAAATTATGGTTTTGATGTCATTGATCTTGGAAAAGATGTTCCTAAAGAAAGAATAATAGAAGAAATCAAAAAGACAGGAGCACCAATGGTTGGTTTATCGGCCCTTATGACTACGACAATGGGAGAAATGAAGCATGTTATTGATGCAGTTAAGGAAGAAGGACTGGAAACTAAATTTATTGTCGGTGGGGCTGTTGTAACAAGAGAATATGCTAAGGAAATAGGTGCAGACGGCTATGCTGAAGACGCGATGGAAGCCGTAAAAGTATCACAATTACTTGAAAAAGATTTATAAATAAAAGTATTTATTACCAGGCAGAATAAAAGAGAAAAAAACTAACAAAATCCAATGGAACATGCTATAATTATTTATAAGAATATAAAAAGAGGAGTAATGAATTTGAACTCTTTAAGGGATCTAGTTTCACAATTAAAATGGTCTATTATGAATATTCCCAGCATACGTATAGGGGATATTGTTGATATATTGATTGTTGCGTATCTCATCTACAAAATTATCATATGGATTAAAGACACCAGAGCATGGGCCTTATTTAAAGGTGTTGTTGTCATTTTCTCTGCTGCTGTTATTGCCTATGTATTTCAATTAAATACAGTCTGGTGGATTTTATCCAATACAATTTCGGTTGGTATTATTGCTGTTTTTGTAGTTTTTCAGCCAGAGTTTAGAAGAGCCCTGGAACAATTGGGTAGGGGTCGTTTTTTCTCTAATTTTATGATTTTTGATGAGCAAAGAGAAAGAGAAGAAAGTATTTCGACCGGTACCATTGAAGCCATCATTAAAGCTGTAGAGCATTTAGCTGACAGCAAGATAGGCGCTCTGATTGTTATAGAGAGAAATGTGAAGTTAGGGGAATATGAAAGAACCGGAATAAAAATTGACGCATTAGTTACGGCGCAATTGCTGATTAATATTTTTCAACCAAATACCCCTCTTCACGATGGGGCAGTGATTATTAAAAATAACCGGGTTTCCGCTGCAACCTGTTATCTTCCTTTAACAGATAGTTTAGAAATCAGCAAAGAATTAGGAACCAGGCACAGGGCAGCTCTTGGTATTAGTGAAGTTTCAGATGCAATTACTATTGTTGTATCTGAAGAAACAGGTATTATATCCGTAACTGATTCTGGCTCTTTAATAAGAAATATTAAAGGTGAATTCATAAGAACCATGTTGAAAGATCATTCGAGCAAGAAGATGGATAGGAAAAAACTTGTGTTATGGAAGGGTAGACATAAGAATGAATGAATTATTAGGGAAAAATTTAGGTTGGAAAGTTTTTTCACTTATTCTGGCCATTGGTTTATGGTTTATTGTTATTAATATTAAAAATCCTGAAGAAACCATGTCTTTTACGATACCTGTTGAAATTCAAAATTTAGGTGTAATAGAAGCCAATGATCTTATTATAGTGAATTTTGATGAAATCATGGATAAAAACATAACAATTAATCTTCGGGGAACCCGCTTGACTTTGGATAAACTAAAAAGTAACAAAAAGTATCTGGATGTTATTAAGGCTTCAGCTAATCTTGAATTATACAGATACACAAAAGCAACAGAAGTGAACAAGATTCCTATTGAAATTACTTTTTCAGAAGAGTACAAAGGATTGATCTATGAAGAAAGGCATCAAATTCGTTATTTGGATTTAATACTGGAAGAAAGAAAAAGTATTACGAAAAAGATTGAAGCAGAAATTATTGGTCAAATCAGTAATGAATATGTTGTTTTAGAACCCAGAGTTAATCCAGGGGAAATTACGATTACAGGCGGAGAATCATTGATTAATAAAATAAATGTTGTAAAGGTTGAAGTAAATGCCCATGATATATTAGACAATAAGACAGTTGAGGTTGAGCCTAAAATATATGATTTACAGGGCAATGAAATTACTGAACTCAGCAAAAATGTTAAAACAGCAAAGGTTTCTGCTGAAATAGGTAAAAAACGAAAAATTACTCTGGTGCCTAATATTCAAGGCAGCTATGCAGAAAACCATGTATCTACAGGTATAAAAATTGAACCTTCGGAAATCGTTATTGTAGGGAAAGAAGAAATTATTAATAATATCAGCCAGGTACAGCTTTCACCGATTGTTTTTAACGATTTAAGGGAAACAACAGTATTTAATCCTACAATAATACTCCCTGCCGGGGTATCACGACTGGATAGCAATGAAAGCAGGGTTTCAGTAACCATAGAAGTTAAAAGACAAGTAACTAAGGAATTTAAGATTCCGACATCAAAGTTAACCCTCCGGACAGAGAAACAATTCAGATATATTTCAAAGGAAGTGACCTTGCGTCTTTTCGGCATAGAAGATGACATAAACAGAATATCCGAAAGTTCTCTTCAAGGCAGTATAGATGTTTCTAATTTAGGAGAAGGTCGTCATAAAGTTGCTATTAAATTTAATCTTCCAGGTAACGTTAAGCTGGTTGGCGATCCACCTATGGTTGAAATTGAATTAATCGAAGGTGAAGAAGAAGGCGAAGGCAGTGACGAAGAAGTGGAAGAAACGGCGGAAGAAGTATCTTGAATTTTTTCAAGATACTTTTTTTACAGCTTAGGATATTTTATTTTTTAATAAAACTTTTACTCTCTTATAAAAAGGTACTATTTTTTGTAAGTTTTTTATTATATTTTCTTGTTAGTAGCTACTAGATAATGATATAATGTGATTTGTAAAAAATAAAAACTAAAAAGAAAGGCGATTAGTATGGGAAGATTATTTGGTACGGATGGTGTCCGTGGAGTTGCAAACACAGAACTTTCAATAGAATTAGCATATAAATTAGGGCAGGCCGGAGCTTATGTGTTAAGTAAAGAAGCACATCATCAGGCCAGAATTTTAGTAGGAAAAGATACCAGAATATCAGGAAACATGCTTGAAGCAGCTTTAATTGCAGGTATATGCTCTTTTGGAGCTAAGGCAATTACGGTAGGTGTTATACCGACACCAGCTGTGGCATACCTGACAAAAAAATATAATGCCGATGCAGGTGTTGTAATATCTGCTTCTCACAATCCAGTAAAATATAATGGTATAAAATTTTTTAATGGTGAGGGCTATAAATTAAGTGATGCACTCGAAGAAAAGATTGAGGCAATTATATTAGATAATGCTGAGCAATTACCTGCTCCCATAGGAGAAGAAGTGGGAACGATTATTGAAAAATATGATGCCATAAGTGATTATGTTGAATTTTTAAAATCCTGTGTTGATGTAGATTTTAAAGGTCTAAAAGTTGTTGTGGATTGTGCTAATGGAGCTGCTTATAAAGCAGGCCCCAGGGTATTAGAAGAATTAGGAGCAGAATTAATTGTCATCCATAATGAGCCAAACGGTTGTAATATAAATAAGGATTGCGGTTCGACTCATATGGAAAATCTTTGCAAAGCCGTAGTAGAAAATAAGGCAGATTTAGGAATTGCCTTTGACGGAGATGCAGACAGATGTCTGGCTGTCGATGAAAATGGCATCATCGTAGATGGAGACCAAATTATGTCGATTTGTGGTCTTCAAATGAAAAAAGACAATCAGCTTAAAAAGAATACGATTGTAGCGACGGTTATGAGTAATCTGGGATTCTTTATTATGGCAGAGAAAAATAATCTTAAAATTGAACAAACCAAAGTAGGGGACCGTTATGTATTAGAAGAGATGTTAAAGCATGATTATAATTTAGGTGGGGAACAGTCAGGACATATTATTTTCCTGGATCATAGCACAACTGGGGATGGAATACTTACTGCAGTAAAACTTTTATCTGTCGTTAAAAAAACAGGGAAAAAGCTTTCTGAATTAGCCGGGGTGATGGAAGTTTTACCGCAGGTTTTAGTAAATGCCAAAGTTCCTAATGATAAAAAGTATAGTTATATGGAAAATGACAGAATTAAAAAGGCTATTGAAGAATTAGAAGGAAAATTTGCAGGAGAAGGCAGAGTGTTAATCCGGCCATCCGGGACAGAACCTTTAGTACGAGTAATGATCGAAGGAAAAGATGAGCAAGTACTTAAGGAAGAAGCAGAAAAGCTTGCTAAAATTATTGAAGAAGAACTAAATTAATAATTTGATTGAATAGTATGCATTAAAAGTCGTGGACAATAATAAAAAATTTATTATTGTCTGCGACTTTTTATTTTTTTGTAAAAAAATTGTGTAATTTGTATATAAATATGCTAAAATATAGAATATAAAAACAAATCGGCCAATACTTCTAAAAAAATGGAGGTAGAGATTTATGAGAGATGAGTTTAGAAATTGGATGATTCAAGAGGATGGAATCGCAGAATATATTGCCTATCAATATGTCACGGCAATTGACAAGATTTCAGAACATTATAATGAGCAGACAGGGGCTAACTTAGATATTTATAAAGAAACTGATTTAAAAAAATTAAAAGAAATTGCTAATGAATATGGTCCTAATGGAAAATATGCGGATTTTAGCAGCTTTGGTAATGGAATGCTTCGAAATGCCATAAAAGCCTATATTGAATTTTTGTGTCAGAAGTTTGGAATAAAAGAATTAGAGGATTATCAATTTAGTCATTTTAATTTTCAGGACAGCTTTAAGGCTCAAGATCATTTCAAAGCTCAAGATAACTTGAATGTTCACGATAATTTCAAAGCACAGGATAACTTTAATGTTCATGATAGTTTAAAAACGCAGGATAACTTTAATGTTCATGATAGTTTCAAAGTACAGGATAGCTTTAATGTTCATGATAGTTTCAAAACACAGGATAACTTTAATGTTCACGATAATTTCAAAGTACAGGATAACTTTAATGTTCATGATAATTTTAATACTCATGATCATTTTAAAACTCAGGATTTTAAAGATTACAGTAATGAAAAATCAGAAGATGAGGATGTTAAAAGTTTTGAAGCTGAAAAAATTGAAAGTCATGAATTAAATTATTATGTGTATAATCCAGTGAATGATGAAGAAAATAATTTATATCCCGTTAATACCAATGTCAAAGCTAAAGATGGATTTAAAGATTTTTCCAACTCCTATGAAAAAGATATACAAATGTCTTTAATATATAAAATAGATGAACTTTTTCCCGGCTATAGGATTTTTGGCAAAAATAAAGAAGGTATAAATTATGAAATTAACGGTAGAACCATCTATTTGTTATTAGAAAATCCTATGGAAAATAGTTTATTAGTAGTAGAAATCAATGCTGGCAGAGCAGATTATAAAACTTTTGGTAAAGTAGCCATGTATATAGGAATGTTATCAAAAGAATTTCCTACTAAATTTGTAAAAGGTTTAATCATATCAGGAGAAATTGATGATTCATTAGTTAATGCCACACGTATAACAGACAGGATAAAAGTTAAAACTTATCAGATGAAGTTATCTTTGCGTAATATTATTTGATGGATGAACACCAGTAAGCTTTCCCGGCATTTCAAATAATCTATTCAAAAAGTTAAAAATGGTGTATAATTAAGTCAAATAATGTTGACAGGAGGGATATTTTGGTAAAGTGGAGTGATGACTACTTAATAGGAGTACCAGAAATTGACGAACAACATAAAAGATTATTTGAAATAGCCGGAAGAGCTTATAAAGTCATGCAAGATGAATACAGCATTGATAAATACGACCAAATTATTGAAATCATTGAAGAGTTAAAAGACTATGCTGTTTATCATTTTAAGTCTGAGGAAGAATATTTAACAAAAATACAATATAAAAAATTCTTTTCACAAAAAATTGCTCATGATAGTTTTGTCGAAAAAATTAATAACATAGATTATGAAAAAATAGATGAAGAACAAGATAAATACTTAATTGAAATTATGGATTTTATTGTTAATTGGATTGTTAATCATATTATTAAACTCGATAAAGAAATTCCTAATGTACCCTTATAGATATCTTTTAGATTAATAATTTGTTTTGTATTAAAATAAATGATTAAAGTCATGGTAAAAATAAGCAGATACCCTTATTACCATGACTTTTCTGTATTTTTATTAATTTTAAGGAGGTGTCTTTATGTTTTTCGATTTATTAAAGAAAAGGAGAAGCATTAGAAAGTATATAAATAAAAAAATTGAAAAAGAAAAAGTGGATATGATTATTAAAAGTGCTTTAATGTCTCCTTCATCCAGAGGAAGGAGGCCATGGGAGTTTGTTCTTGTCGAAGATAGGGATTTGCTGGAAAAGCTCTCCAATTGTCGTGAACATGGTTCACAGTTCCTAAAAGAAGCAGCCCTGGCAGTAGTGGTTTTAGCAGATCCTGATAAATGCGATGTATGGATAGAAGATGCTTCTATTGCATCCCTTATCATTCAGTTGACAGCCCATTCTTTAGATTTAGGTTCTTGTTGGATACAAGTAAGAGAACGGTATAAAAATGAATTTCAAAAAACAGAAGATTATATTAAAGAACTTTTAGATATACCCCCTGATTATTGTGTTGAATCTATTATTGCCATAGGTTATCCCGGAGAAGAAAAAGAGGCTCATGATGAAAATAATTTATCCATGGATAAGGTTCATTATAATAAATACAATATAAAATACAGTTAAAAAATAAGGAAGTTTTTAACTTCCTTATTTTTATAAATGGATTTAGCTCAGATAAAACAATACGTATTTTGAGTCCCTGATGGCTTTTTCGAAGATCGTTTTAATTTTACAAAAAACATACCAACTACGTTCAATGATTGTGGATTCTAAGGACTTTTTTAACTCTTCAAAATCTATTTCATTATATTCTGGAAATTCTTCCTCACTATCGTTATCTGTTGCTGAAGAATACAGCACATCCTTTAGAATCTTATCCCAGTTATATTTTTCGATCCAGTCTTCCTGACGGATATCTTTAATGACTTCATAAGCTTCTTTTATTTGCGTTGGTGAAAGGTATCTGGCGGGGCCATATCCAACATCTTCATCGTTAATTTTTTCCCCTCCTAAAACGACATACTTGTATGGGGCTTGTCCTTCCCATTGTTCACCACACAGGGCATAATGGATGATGTCCCAGGATGCACCAATATTTAAATAGTTTTCTGAGTTTTGATACTCAGGGTCTTCTAATATTGAAGAGATAGAGATTTTATTTGACAGGATATCCTGGTAAATGTTTTCGTCAATTAACAAGTAATTACCGGTTTTGGACATGGCTTATCTCCTTTCGTATAATATTGTAATATTTTTTTATATCATACCACAATAGTCGAAATATATCTAACATTTACTAAATTTTTTGTAAAAAAATCTCTTAAAAATAGTTGTTTATCCCTTTGTTTTTTTGAATAAATATAGTATCTTATTTGTATAACAATATAAAAAAGACTGGAAGGTGAAGACAATGAAGGAAAAATACATTTTATTAAAAAACAATATGAAAATTCCCCGTTTAGGTCAGGGGACCTGGTTTATTGGAGATAATAAGGCAGAAGAAAAAGATGAAATAGAAAGTATCCGCTTAGGGATTGAATTAGGGATGACACTTATTGATACTGCAGAAATGTATGGCAGTGGTGCGGCAGAAAGATTAATTGGAAAAGCCATTAAAGGTTATGATAGAAGCAAACTTTTTATTGTATCAAAAGTTTATCCTCATAATGCAGGTAGAAGAAATATTTTTAATGCTTGTGAGAATAGTTTAAAAAGGTTGGATGTAGATTATTTGGATTTATATTTGCTCCATTGGAGGGGCAGTATTCCCTTAAGAGAAACCGTGGAATGCATGGAAGAGTTAGTGGCACAAGGTAAAATCAGAAGTTGGGGTGTATCCAATTTTGACAGCTCAGATATGAAAGAATTATGGTCAGTACCCAATGGATCTAATTGCGTTATCAATCAGGTTTTATACCATTTAGGATCAAGGGGTATCGAATATGATTTAGTACCCTGGATGAAAGAACATAATGTGCCTGTGATGGCATATTCTCCTTTGGCACAGGCAGGAAGCTTAAGACGGGGACTGTTAGAAAATAAGGTTGTTCGTGAAATAGCACAAAACAGGGGAATAAGCCCAGTTCAGCTATTATTAGCTTTTGTGTTGAGTCATGACAATATGATTGCAATCCCCAAATCAGGCAATCCAAAGCATACTCGGGAAAATGCAGAAGTAATGAATATCATTTTAACGGAAGAAGAATTAAAAATGTTAGACAAGGCGTTTCCGGCACCCAATTATAAAACACCATTAGATATTATCTAATAAGGTTTATTAAATTGGAATAATACATTGAAAAGTTATCAGGAGGTCCTATGATTTATTTTAAAGAAGCTGTCAATAAAGAAGATATTAGAGAAATATCAAAATTAGCAAGAAAGATATTTGAAGAATATTTCACACCCATGATTGGCTTTGAACAAGTAGATTATATGCTTAAAAAATTTCAAAGCGAAGAAGCCCTGAGCAAGCAAATCAGGGATGGCTGTAAGTATTTTATGGTATTAGAAGATAATAAATTAGCAGGATATTTTGCTATAAAGCCAGAAGAAAACCGGTTATTTCTGAGTAAATTTTATTTAGATAAAGAATACAGAGGTTTAGGGATAGCCAGAAAAATGATGGAAGAAATCATCAAATTTTCCCAATCTCAGGCTTTACCAGCCATATATCTTACAGTCAATAAGAAAAATGAGCGCACGATAAATATTTATAAAAAGTTTGGTTTTGAGATTATAAAGAGTGTGGAAACCGATATAGGTCAGGGTTTTTTTATGGATGATTATATCATGGAAAAGAAGTTATCATAATAAGATTCATAGGATTTAAACAAAAATAGTTAAAGTTATTCCGGATTATAGTTTAAAATATAAAGGATAGTAAAGGGTGAAAATTACATTTATTTTAGAATCAGACAAGGATTTATTGACATAATAGTAATAAAATTTTATAATTAATTTTATAATGTCAATGAATTTTTGAGGAGAATGGGTGGGAAATATGACAAAAAAATTTATTATTATTTTTGTTTTGTTTTTTATGATGGCGAGCAGCCTTTTTTGTTATAAAAATAATAGAACAAATACTTCTCAGACATTAGAACTAAGTGACAGAGTCGAAGCCAGTGAGATTAAAGAAGAGCCTATAGTGAAGGAACTGGCTTTTTACATTGGAAGCCACAAATGGTATATTGACAGGCAAGAACAAAATGATATGGAAGAGTATAAAAAAATAAAACCAATTATAAGGGATAACACAATTTTATTTCCTATAGGTGTGGTATTAAGAAAATTTAGTGAGGATGTTTCATGGGATCCAGTGGGAAAAACGATATCTGCAACGCTTAATGGAGAAAGTTTTAACCTTTCAATTAATGAAAAAAAGGTTTCTGTTGGAGATGAATTTTTTAATTTAAAAGATGATATTAAAGTTTATGGAAATCAATATTATCTTTCTGCAGAAGATACAGCCAGGATATTAAATTTAAGATTTCAGGTAAAGAATGGGGTAATTGCTTTTGTACACCAGGATAATCATTTAGATGAAGCCATAAATTATTATACGGATAAGTATAACGAGGAATTATCGAATATAAAAGATAGGACATCAATAAAATCCTTAAAAATTCCTGTACTGATGTATCACTTATGTTTAACGGAAGCGCCTCCGGATGAACTTAAAGGGATGGCGGTTACTGTTAAAGAATTTGATGCTCAGTTAGCAGCATTAAAAAAAGCAGGTTATGAAGGTATATCCTTTGAACAATATTATAATTATAGGCTTTATGGGGCATCATTGCCAGAAAAACCAGTTATCATAACTTTTGATGATGGCTATGAAAATAATTATACAAATGCATTTCCAATTCTTAAGAAACATAATATGAAAGCTACTATTTTTATAGTAACTTCTGCAGTAGGACAGCAAGGGGTTCAATATCCCCATATGACATGGGAACAGATGAAAGAAATGGAAGACAGCGGTCTTGTGATAATTCACAATCATGGTTCCTACCACGCCGCCATGGATCAAATATCAAGATCAAATATGAGAAAAGTCGCATTAGGTGGATATACCTCTATAGAGCATCATATGGGAACAAGACAAATTTATGTTTTTGCTTATCCTTATTTAAGATACAATGCGGTAACTATAGAGGAATTAAAACAAGCAGGTATACATATGCAAGTGACTAATTTAGGGGATTGGTTAAGAGAAGGAACTTCTATGTCCGATATAAAAAGAATAAGGATTTCACATGGGACATCGGAGCAGCAATTGTTGAATAGTATAAAATAATTTTAGATCGTCAGTTCTTTTTAATAAAGGTTGAGTTATGCATTATTTTAATAAGAGGAAAAATTGAAAAAGCATGGTTTAAGTCATTGATAAAAGGATTATAAGTAAATTAATACCAATATAAAGATTTATTTTTTAAGGGAGCTGTAATGTTTTTATATACGGCTCCCTTTTAGGTTATAACAAAAGGCGGTTATGATGCTTCTTTTTAATTTTCTTGTTTTTTCTTGTAATTTACGATAAGGATTGAAGTGATTATTTTCCCAATTATGGATATGATTAAAACAGAGAATCTGAAGATTGTTTGTGCCTGAGTTCTTGCAGGATTTTTTGATAATATCAGCATCATAATAAAAGAAAATATAAAGAAGTAGTCTAATGCTGCTAATGGAGCAGGCACTTTTTTACTTGTAATAGTTTGTTTTGTCTGATAACCAAAGGCATTATTTTTATCCTTTTTACTCAATAAGTTTTTATAATAGCTAATAAGGAATTTAAAAACACCTGACCAGGTGTATTCATAATGGTTTTCATCAGGCTTATATTTTAGTATTTTCAGGTCTGCCATTTTGTCTAAGATTCTCTTATTCTCTTCGTTCATTATATTTGGATAGTCTTTTGACAGGATAGTATTATCCAGGCTTTTAGAATGTATAAGTTCATTAATCTTATTAAAATGGTTATGAAGTAAATCATCAAAATCAGCCATGTCTTTATAAGTCAATACAATATTATTGTTATCAAAGTCATCATAATCAAAAAAGGATTTTTCAGGTTCAATCCTCGAAACCAGATAGCTTCCGTCATGAAATCTTGTAATTAATTCAAAAGTATATTTTTGGACCTGAGTTTTTATTTCTTCATTTTCAATTTGTTGAATTTTATACGAATAGGAGTAAAGGATTTTAGCTAAAGTACAGAATTCTTTATGGATAAATATTTTGGAATATAAATTAACATCTAATTGTTTTGTAGTCATTTTATAGCTGTTTTCCAAGATAAAACCTTGATTATAAAGCTTATTTTCTAAATCATTAATTAAGTTGAGGTTTATGTTTGGAATTGAGTTAAAGTCATGGGGTTTAACGATAAGTGTATCATAAATCTTTTCTTTTTTCATCATGATAATGATACAAATATTTACAATGAAAACTACTGCCAGAACAATAATTAAAAGGATTAAGACAATTTTTCCTATTAAATGAATTACCATTACTATGGCACCTCCTAAACAAATGTTTTAAGGCAATTATATCTAAATTATATCAAATATTTAATATTATTTTAATTATAATTATCGACAAAATATTAAAAAGTTAACTGATCCATTTATTTTATAAGTAGCACGAATATAGATAATAGTAACTATAATGCATTCAGCAAAAGTTTTTTTTTAAATATTTTATATCTTGAAAAAATAATATCCTTATACTATAATTGTATATGTAAATGTTATTTATTCTGATTTTTGTTAATAGATTTACAGTTAATAAATTTTTTACTATATAATTTCGAAATTGGCAATTTTTTATAATTAGTCTGCTTTACTAAATGATTGTCGTTTATTTTTTTAAAATAAAATCAAATTATATAATTAAAGGTGATGAATATGAAGAAACGCTTAAAAGTAAAAAATGATTTGATTTTTCAAAAGCTGTTCGGAAGACAAGATAGTAAAGACAGTCTTGTAAGTTTAATTAATTCAGTGTTACAGTTTGATGAAGAAAGAAAAGTGGAGGATGTAAACGTTATTGAGCAACAAGAAGAGCTTCCTGTGGATATTTCTAAAGTAGAAAATCAGGGTAAGGTTGACGTCGTGGCAAAGACAAAAGATGGACAAAGCATAAATGTTCAACTTCAAATTATTAATCGTTTTAATACGGACAAGAAAGTACTTTATAATTGGTCAAGATTATTTTGTGAAGGTTTGGATATGGGTCAAGCCAATAAGACAATATCAATAAATTTCTTGGACTTTGATTTTATTGAATCAGATAATTATCACACTGTATTTCATCTAACAGAAGATACCAATAACCATTGTAAATTTACGGACTTATTAGAAATTCATTTTATTGAATTATCTAAGTTTAGAAAAGCTAAACCAGACATAAACCGTCCTTTAGAAAGATGGTTACTATTTATAGAGCCTACTTCTGCAGAAGTATTAGAAATGATTACATATAGGGATCCTGGTATTTCAAAAGCTGAAAAATTATTAGAAAGCTTAAGTGTGGATGAAGAAGTTCTAAAATTATATGAATTAAGAGAAAAGGCTCTCAGTGAAGAAGAAAGCAAATTCTCAGGAGCCAGGGAAGAAGGTAAAAAAGAAGGAATCATTGAAGGACTTTATTTAGTAGCACGTAATATGATTAATGCTGGAATGGATATCCATACCATTAAGAAAGTAACTGGCTTAAAAGCAGAAGAAATTATTGCATTGCAAACCAGTATGCAAAATAATAATCAACCACAGGCACCACAACCACCTTTTAATCAGTTTAATCAGTTTTAATTAAGCTTAAAAAAATTGCGGCATATAATAAATATGCCGCTTTTTATGTAAGTATTTTTTATTAAAGTTTGATTTCTTCTTCAGTTTCAAGTTTTTCTTCAACTTTAACTTTTTCATGAATTTTAGCTTCTTCACTAACTTTAATGCTTTCATTAACTTTGTCTATAAATTTTTCATCAAATTCCGTATTTTTGTCTGTATCTAAAGCAGCTTTTTCTTTATTTAAAAGTTTTTCTGTTAACTTATAATCAATAGTTATTGGATGTTCATAATAGGGATTTTTCTTTATTCTTTTCAGGTAGCTTAGTTCGTAAAGTTCAAAATTTAATTCTGAAATATTACAGTTTTTACAATAGGATAATTTGCAAAGCAGGTGTTCTTGATTTTTTACATTTTTATCGAAAGCATATTTACTTAACATAGAATAGGCAGTTTCCCACTTACCTTGTGAAGTTAAGTCATTAAGCTGATTAAAGAAATTGTCTTTTTCTGTTTTAGATATAATGAATAATTTTTTTTTCTTTTTATAGAGCTTACAGTCATGACAATAGGGATTTTTTCTTTGAATGAGGCCAGCAAGGATAAAGCCTGATATAACACCAAGAAAATCAATAAATACAGACAACCAGCCGATCATTGGATGGGATATTTCGGCAAAATCAAGACTTTTTATAACAAATGAAATAGGCGTATTTTCAATCATATATTTATTATAGTTTAAAAAGTCTAATTTTCCGTATCCCACCGCTTCATAATTGCTGATATGATCTCCGTTGTAGGAATAAATAATGGTATTGTTTTCAGGATCTATGCAAGTAAAGTAGTAAGTGGTATATTTAATCGCTGCGATGCATAAAAGAGATAAAATAAAGCCAACAAAAAAATGCTTAAAGGCAATATATTTGTTTGATAATACCAAACCTTTAAAATAACCATAGCCGCCCCAATAGCCAATGAAGAGACTTCCTAAAGGTATGATAAGAAATACAGACAAATGTAATAGCTCAAAACCTGTCAGAAAAGTTACAGCAACTGAAGCAATAATGACAGCAATTAATGACAGAATCCCTAATATGATACTCATTTTTTCCTCCTAAGTTATGAGATATTTTGTAAAAATTTATTAGTATAATTTTATACAACTGTAAGAAAATTATCAAGATTAATTTTAAAGTTGAATATTAGGAGGATATTTTTTAAATTTTATATAAATACCATTTACAAGTATTGATTTCATATTTGATTTCATACTTTTTTAAGACATTATTAATAAGACTCTGACAGATAAAAATAATCATAGGATTACCTGCTATTTTTTCTTGCTTCTGATAACAGATTTTATCGATTTTTATAATGCTTTCTGAGTTATCTTTGTTTTTTATGCGAAATTTTATAGGTATAAGTCCTTTTGTCTGATCAAAACAGGCAATGACATCAATATGTTCCATGACAACTTTCATAAGCAACACCTACTTATAACTTGCTGGATAACATAGGTAAATCTTCTTCAATGGTTATTCCCCCTGTCACAGGATTTAAATTGGATTGTAAGAAACCTGCTCTAAATATACAATGGCTTCCATATCGTAATCTTAATTCATCGATCGCTTTATCGACAGATTTTTGTTTTTCTGTATCGACAGAATCAAATAGAGAAATTTGAGAAAATTGATTACATGATAATTCAGATACTCTTACCCCAAGTTTACGAATCGGTTCTTTAGTCCAAACTTCATCAAAAATACAGCAGACATATTTAAAAATATGGTTTGTACAGTCAGTAGGATTAGCTAATTTTTTTTGATGGGAATAATTTTTAAAATCACTTGTTCTTATGGATACACTAATCAAGCTGGCACGGGCATTTTCGTTTCTAAGCCGCATCGAGACTGTTTCAACTAAAGAAAGCAGGATTAAATGGGCTGTTTTTCTATCCGTGACATCAAAAGGAATTGTTGTAGAATTTCCGATACCTTTAATCGGTTTAGGGTTTTCTGAAATTACTGGAGAATTTTCGATGCCATTTGCAAAGTTCCAGATTAAAAGTCCATGGCTTTTAAGATGTTTTTCTAAAAATTTAGGGTCGGCTGTTGCTAAATCCTTAATTGTAAAGATTCCTAATTTATGAAGTTTTGTTTTTGTAGCTCTGCCAACCATAAATAAATTTTCTACAGGCAGAGGCCACATTTTTTCTTTAATTTCGTGAGGATATAAAGTGTGTACGGCATCTGGTTTTTTAAAATCAGAGGCCATTTTAGCAAGCAGTTTGTTA
>JAAYML010000023.1 GCA_012521395.1 Candidatus Epulonipiscium sp.
CTTCTTTAATTGTTTTAGGAGGGGGAATTATGTCACAAAATTATATCATAGAATATCTCCGTAAACATTTAGCTAAATCCGTTATGCCCAATTTCAGGAAGGTAAAATTAGTACAAGCCCGTTTGGGTAATGATGCAGGGATATTAGGGGCTGCGCATATAGCAATGAAGCTTTAGAGAAGGATATGATTTTTCATGTCCTTTTTTTGTTAACTGCTTCAATTTACTTTATTATCCTAATTTTAATAAAAGTATATTCTGGTGGAAGGATTATTTTTGTTGAAAAAGATTATAATAAAAACTAAACAAAATGTTCATTAGGAGGTAAAGATATGAAGTGTTTATATAATGGAAAGTTAATCATTAAAGGCAGATTATATGAGAAAAAAGCTATTCTTTTCGATGAAAAAATTATTGATATTATTAATGAAGAAGAAATTCATCATATCAGTAACCTGGAAAAAATAGATGCCAGGGGTTGCTATATTTCTCCAGGTTTTATGGATATACATATTCATGGTTATGATGGTTTTGATACCATGGATGCAACAGAAGAAGCCTTAGAAACCATAAGCCGGGGAATAGCAGGAAACGGCGTAACCTCTTTTCTTCCGACGACGATGTCGATGCCTAAAGAAAATATAATTCAGGCTTTGAACACCATAAGAAAAATAAGAGAAAAGGGCACTTCTGGAGCTGAGATTTTAGGAGCTCATGTTGAGGGTCCTTTCATCAATAAAAAATTTCATGGCGCACAAAAAAAAGAGTACATTATTCCTTTTGACTGTGATATAATTAACGATTATAAAGATGTTATATCATTAATGACAATCGCACCTGAACTAGAGGGAGCTTTAGATTTTATTAAAGAGGTTAAAAGAAAAAGCAACATTGTATTATCAATGGGACATTCCGCTGCTACTTTTGAAGAAGCCCTGGAGGGAATCGCTTATGGCATATGTCATGTAACACATTTGTTTAATGCTATGTCTGGCCTTCATCATCGCAATCCCGGCGTGGTTGGTGCTGCATTAACCACAAATGTCAGTTGCGAAATTATAGCGGATGAAATTCATATTCATCCGGATCTATTTTCTGTAATACTTAAAGCAAAAGGTTTAGATGGTATTGTACTGGTAACGGATTGCATGTCTGCGGGCGGCAAAGAAGATGGCGTGTATGAATTGGGAGGCCAGAAGGTATTTGTTAAAGATAAAGAAGCAAGATTAGAAGATAATACTTTAGCGGGGAGTGTCCTTAAATTAAATCATGCCATATATAATCTTTATAAACGTACAAATTACAGCATCCCTCAGTTAGTTCAACTGGTTAGCATAAATCCAGCCAGAGTTTTAGGACTTGAATCTGTAAAAGGAACACTTGATATTGGAAAAGATGCAGATATTACCGTATTTGATGAAAAGATAAATATTCTTATGACGATTGGAAAGGGGAAAATAATTTATGCAATATAAATTAAATAATATGCAGATTTATATTGAAGAAAATTATGAAAAAATGAGTAAACAAGCCGCTTATTTATTAGCAAGTCAAATACGCCTGAAAAGTCAGAGTGTTATTGGATTGGCTACTGGAGGGACTCCGGTTGGTATGTATAAAGAACTGGTTCGTATGCATAAGGAAGAAGGCTTGGACTTTTCTCAAATTACCAGTTTTAATTTGGATGAATATTGCCCTATTTCAAGAGATAACCCACAAAGTTACTATTATTATATGATGGATAATTTATTCAATCATGTGAATATCAAGCCGGATAAAATCAATATTCCTAATGGAAATGCAGAAGATATCGAAGCAGAATGTAAGAGCTATGAGAAAAAGATTATGGATGCCGGTGGCATTGATTTTCAGGTATTAGGGATTGGAAACAACGGTCATATTGGATTTAATGAACCAGATGATAAATTTGAAGCATTTACACATCTAGTTCATTTAGATGAAGGGACTATTCAAGCTAATTCAAGATTTTTCAATTCCATTGATGAAGTACCAAGAAGGGCAATAAGCATGGGCATAAAAACAATTATGTTAGCAAAGAAGATTATGTTGTTAGCCAATGGAAAGAATAAAGCACCAATTATTAAGGAAACCATTTTTGGTGAGATTACACCAAAGGTTCCGGCTTCTGTTTTGCA
>JAAYML010000024.1 GCA_012521395.1 Candidatus Epulonipiscium sp.
CTCGTCTGATTGCCTTGACTATTTTGATTTGCTGTCAGGTTATTCTTTGTCTGATTTGTATTACTTGTGTTTATACTGCTTGTTTGAGAATCACTATTGCTTTGTGGACTATTATTATCTTCATAAGAAGATTCTTCTTGTATTTGAACCTTTAATCTTTCTAATTCAATGTCTACAACAGTCCTTAACTCTTGTAACTTTTGTCGTAATTCGTTATTCTCAGCAATTAATTCTTGGTTTTTTTTCCTTAATTCATTAATTTCACTTTGTAATAATGCGACTTGTTCTGAGGATACATTGTCTTCCACAAATAATATATCTTCATCATTATTGAAAAAAAGTCTGACTAAGCTATAGCCACCCCATATAACAGCTGCAATAAGCACTACACTGCCCATAACAATAGCTGAAGTAATAATTTTATCCATAATTATATTTTTCTTCTTCCTTCTACTTCTATACTTGGATTTAATAGAGGGACGAAGAAAATTATTGTGATTTTCTTCATTGTTGTCAAAAGAAGCAGGCTTATTAAATAATTCTTCTAGCTCATCTAAGATTTTCTTTTTTTCCGTTTCATCAAGATTTGCTAAATTTTCAAATTCATCGTCTTCTATCCAATCTTTTATTTCCACCAAATACAACCCCTTAACTATCTTTCAATTTATAGTAAGAATATACCATTATTTTTGAGATATGTCTACAACTTCAGACAAATGCTGCATCTACACGGCTGACTTGGCTGATTAATAAACCTGCATTTTTTTAAGTAAAATATTTGGTTGGCTTTGTAAATATTTTAAATCCTCATTATTTCTGGTCAATAAGACTGTCTCACTGCCACAAAAATAACAGCTTAATTTTACTTGATTGGCCAAAAGCTCCATTTCAATTTTA
Source organism: Candidatus Epulonipiscium sp. (assembly GCA_012521395.1). Lineage (GTDB taxonomy): Bacteria > Bacillota > Clostridia > Lachnospirales > Defluviitaleaceae > JAAYML01. The sequence continues at coordinate 898 of JAAYML010000024.1, forward strand.
TTGCTCCCGCATTCACAGCTAATTCTTCCCTGCTCAGCCAGATCATGAATGTAATTAATACTCTCAATAGCCACTTCAACATTATTGCATAAATTAGGCATTCCCATTTCTTTCAAAATTTCATTTAAAGAATTTTCATGAGAATCCAATGCACTTCTCACCTTAGTATCATTTCCTATAAAGCCAATTTTCATGTTTTTTTTAGGACACTGGAGAATTTTTAAACTGTCAGAAAAGAATTGGTTGATTTTATAGGTATAGGTATGGATGTCGCTGCAAAGAAAACAAGGAACAGATAAGATTATTTGCTTTTTATCATTTAAACTAAGCTGAACTGAACTACGAGAACACTTACATTGTATTTTCTCGTCTTTATTCCCGGAAAAATCAAATAAAGATATAATGTCAAAACAATAACCGCCACAAGCTGCACACTGAAATACAATGGTTTGCAGTTCATTTATCAACATCCCTATCACCTACCTTTAAGTATTAATTCTTCAAAAACAGAAGAATTCCTTCTTAGGTGACAGAAATTTGCCTAAAGATAAACTTACCGTCAAAAAGCAATAACTAATCCGCCTTCTCCTGCATAAGAAGAACTAAGTCCGTTCATTTCTACTATAATAATATCTTTGAAATTATATCTTTTCATGACTTCTTCTTTAAATTTTAGAGCCCTCTCTATACAATTACAATGAGCAATTCCCAAAATTTTTTCTTCCAGGTTTTTACCTTCTTCTCCAATAATACTTACCAGTCTGTCAAAAGCCCTTTTATATCCTCTTATTTTTTCCACCATGCGAATGGTACCCTCTTCGGTTGCCCCCATTATCGGCTTAATGGATAAAACTGAAACCAGTTTTGCAATGATAGGATTTAACCGTCCTGCCTTCGCTAAATGCTCCAGACTTTCCAGCAAGAAAAAAGTTTTCATTTCTTTTATATAATGATTTACTCTTTTAACAATTTCCATATCTCCAATATTTAATTTTGACAGTTCATGTATTTTTAAACATACAAGCACTTCCCCTATAGAAGCACTGAGTGAATCAAAAACATGAATAAATTTATCAGAAATTTCTTCTAAAAACATATCCTTTGCCAGTACTGCGCTGTTGTAAGTCCCGCTTAAAGCTGAAGTCAAGGTTACTACAAAAGTACTTTCATCCTCTTCATAGCTTTTCATAAATTGTTCGGGTGAAGGGCAGGCCGTTTTAGGCGAACCTTCGTATTCCTTCATCGCAGTCAAATATTCTTTTATATCTAAATTTTCATCGTCAATATATATCTTGTCTCCTAATTGAAGTGTTAATGGTACAATTTTAATATTCATATCCTTTTTCATTTCAGTTGTCAAATCACAACTACTATCTGCAACGATTTTTATTTTCACTTATAAACCTCCTAAAATTTATTTATATTTATATTAATATAATTACCTTAATACGACAAGTATATATATCTTAAAAATAATAAGTGGTTATTAATACTTTATAACAACCATCTTAAGATTATCCAGTTCAATCTTCTCCTAGTCTTTAATGATGAGCCGTATATTCACATTTCCATAATATTTTTCATAATGTAAATTATATCTGTCATTAAAAGATAAGGAGGTGCCCTTATGTCTGAAGCTCAATCAGGATTTTTTAAAGATGATTTATTATTATGGTTAATAATTATTATCTTATTCATTCCTTACTTTTCTGGGCGAAGATTTTATGGGTTTGAGGCAAACAATTAAAAAATGACTTTTAAGAGGCCATCCTTTTTGCTATTATCTTCTTTTAAAAAAAGAAAAAATAGATTAGAATAATAATATAAAGTTTTGGAAAAAATATAAAAATAAATTTTATAAGTTAGAAAGGAAGATAAAAATGATAGCAAAAATTGACAGAGATGGCTGCATTGGTTGTGGAACTTGCCCGGATGTATGTCCTGAAGTATTCAGAATGGCTGATGATGGTTTGGCGGAAGTATATGTTGATGAAGTTCCTGAAGATGCAAAAGAAGCTGCCATTGAAGCACAGGAAGCTTGCCCTGTATCTGTTATTACTGTTGAAGAATAAAATATTACACGATCTTAAAGTTATAAAAAAGGAGTGTTTTAGAAATATTCTAAAAGACTCCTTTTTTATTTGTCATAAAGCAGTTCTATTTTTCTATAAATAAAAATAAAAATATATAAGCTTTATAATCTGTAATGGGGGTGAATTCTATAAAAAAAGTTCTCTATAGCATTATTTTTATTAGTATGGTCCTGTATGCCATGCTTCCAAACAAGCCTGATATTGCCCGCTATGAAACTTTTGACGACACTCCATTAATTACATTTTATAAGGATGAAACAATAGATGAAGCGATAAATGTCAGTGCTCAAACTTATCCTTATCTCTATGCCAAGGGAGGGATTGTTTTAGATCGGAACTTGCACCTGTGGCAAGTAGGTGAAGATGTCCTCCAGATAAAAAAAGCTTTAAAGAAAATAGGCTATCCTATTAGTACCAATTCATATATTTTTGACGAAAATATGCAGAAGATTGTGATGCAATTTCAATCAGACCATGACTTAAACAGCGACGGAATTGTAGGCAAAGCAACCCTTAATGCCATCAATAAAATCCTCATTGAAAACAAGATGACAGCTCCAACCGTTCAGACAATTGTAACCAATGCACCGACCAGCGGCTACTGGATTGCCATTAACAAGTCTTCTAACACCCTGACATTATTTAAAGGGAAACAGGTCATTGAAAAATTTCCTGTAGCGACAGGAAAAGAACCAAAACTTACTCCTGAAGGCAAATGGAAAATTAATAATAAGGTCATCAATCCTGCCTGGAAAAATATCAAAGGCGGTGTTCCGGAAAATCCTTTAGGCTACCGCTGGCTGGGATTAAACATTGGCGACGGATATATCTACGGCATTCACGGTACCAACAATGAAAACAGTATCGGTTATTATGTCTCAAAAGGCTGTATCCGGATGGAAAATGAGGATGTCAATAAATTATTTTCTATTGTGAAAAACGGAACCCCTGTATGGATTGGAAACCAAAAACAACTCAGCCAATGGGGGATTGTGATCAAATAAATATCTCAAGCTTACTGACCTATTCTAATAATAATTCTTTAAAGATATTTCCTTCTAAATCCTTTATTTTAAACAGATTATCTTCCAATATCGCATAAGAATTAGGGCTGTCTTCTTTTGGGAAAGTAATTGACCCTGGATTCATGATATAAATATCTCCCTCTTTCTTCGCAACAGGTATATGAGTATGACCGTAAACAAAAACATCACCTTTACAAAGCTCAGGAAGATTATTTTCATTATAAAGGTGTCCGTGTGTTATAAACAAACGCCTGTTATAATATAAAATATTAGAATAAGTCGCCATAATCGGATAAACTAATACCATTTCATCAACTTCGCTATCGCAGTTTCCTCTTATGGCAATAATTTTATCTTTCATTTGGTTTAATAAAGCTGCTAATTCCTTTGGATTATATTCTCTGGGCAGAGGATTTCGTGCACCATGGTATAATTGGTCCCCAAGTAAAATTAAATAATCTGCCCCTTCTTTTTGAAAAATATCCAAAGCTTTTTTTGCATAATAAACTGAACCATGAATATCCGATAAAAAAAATAACTTCATTTCTCTTCCCCCTATAAATAATTTTATAAGATTACTTTCTGCCTCTTCAATCATTATATACAAAATCTTTAAATTACAAAATCCTCTGACTTTCTCAGAGGATTATTTTTATCCGTTCTTATGATTTGACTTTTTGGAACAAATTCAATTTTTCCGTTCTTTCTTTTTATCCGGTATTGATTTTTTTCAAATCCTGCTAACTGAAAAGGACTGAGAGATAAATCCTCTATAATGCCAATACTTTCACCAGTTTTAACATCCTTGCCTTCTGCTATAAGAAAATGCTGATATTTTTCATTCCAATAATAAGTTTGGACGAGTTCTTTAGAATTAACTAACTGATAGTCCTCTTCTTCCGGCATCTCTTTGAGGTTAGCTGTCTTAGATTGATAAAAGAACTGATTTTCCAATACCTTAATAACGGGATAAGGCCCATTTTCCCACTGAATTATTGATTTTTCTTCTATTTTTAGCCATAAAGGATTAGGCTTTTTGGCCTGATCCCAGCTTTCATTCCAATAAGCAACGTAATTTTCAATAAGGGAAATAACCATGTTAAACTTTCCATCCTGCCAGAGATATCCTCTGATATAGTTGCCTTTTTCAAAAGCCCCTAACATTTGATCAACAAATTCCCGAACAACGATAAGGTCTTTTCCCCTTTTCTCTATTGGAATTGCCTGGATTTCTTTAATCTCAAAAAATTCATCTAATATATCCACGTACTTATAATCCCCATTTTCCTGTTGATAGACTACAATAAGTGACTTTTTAGGAGCCAGAAAAAGAGTTAATAACAATTCTTTTTTAGAATCTCCCAATAAATCTGCCTTTAAAATATTCAGACCAATTTTATCTTTCTTATCATGCCATTCTGTATAGTTTGTATCCTTTAATACAATTTCTAAAATATTCTCTTTATTGTTTATCTGGTCTTTTCCTTCTATATAATCCTTAATCCATTGAGCCTTTAAGGTTCTATTAGCTTCAGCCTTATGCATCACAAAAAATACAGGAATCATCACAAGAATCATTAAGAAAATAAAGACCTTTCTTTTATGCCCCTGCATATTTTTCCCCCATATTATAAGCTTATTTATTTATATGAGGGCTAAAATAAAAAAATGTCTACATGAAATAGACATTTCATAAAAAACAACCCTATCCATTTAATCTTTTTCCAGATGATGTCTTAAATGCATTTTAGAATTATAGTTGGTCCTTTTAATGTCAATAGCATCCTCTTTGTTCTTATCTTTATCTAAACTGCTGTATTGACCAATATTATTTTTTAATCTCATGGAACATTCTTTACAAAATCTTCCTGTTCGTATTTCCACACCACACGACTCACACGTTAACCAGGCAGGAGAATCTTCTGCCAGTTCTAATCGTTCTTCTTTTAAGAACTTGGTGATTTTTTTTACAGACACTCCAGTTTCCTTAGAAACTTCAGTAATAGTCGCTTTTGGGTGGTCATAAATGTATGCTTTGACAAGTTCAAAATCCTTTTCATCCTGCTGCACACATTCATTGCATATCGGCTTCCCCACATAATTAAATAACTTACCGCATCTCCTACAATTCCTCAACTGCATTACATCACCCCTCTTTTATTATACCATACAATAAAGAAATATTTAATAATTTGGTATAATTTAAAGAGGGTTTTTATATTAAAAAAATTTTTTATCTTATCTTAGCAGGTAAACCTATTTTTCTTTGAACTTTGCTAAGCGTCTTATATGCAATACGGGATGCTCTTTCTGCATTGTTTTTAATAATGGAATCAATATAACTTTTATCTTTTTCCAATTGATAAAACCTTTCCTGTATAGGTCTTAATTCTTCTACAACCACTTCAGCAACTTTTGCTTTTAATTCCCCATAACCTAAAGAAGAAAATCTTTCTACAACTTTTTCAATAGGTTCTTCAGTAATACTGCAATAAATATTTAATAAGTTTTTAATACCAGGTTGCTCATCCCTATAAGCTATTTTAGCTTCGGAATCGGTGACAGCCTTTTTTATTTTTCTTAAAATGGTATCTGGCGAGTCTAAAAGCGTAATATAGGAATTTTCATTTTCATCAGACTTAGACATTTTTTTCGTAGGATCCTGTAAACTCATAATTCGGGCTCCTACTTTAGGGAAGTATCCTTCTGGAACAATAAAGGTTTCCCCATAAAGGTTGTTAAAGCGGATGGCAACATCCCTGCAAAGTTCTAAATGCTGGCTTTGGTCATTTCCAACAGGCACTAAATTCGCCTGATAAAGGAGAATATCTGCAGCCATTAAAACAGGATAAGTAAACAAACCAGCGTTAATATTTTCACTATGTTTTTGAGATTTCTCTTTAAATTGTGTCATGCGGTTTAATTCACCCATGTAAGTATAGCAATTTAATATCCATGCTAATTCTGCATGAGCACCGACATGAGACTGATAATATATGATATTTTTTTCAGGATCAAGTCCTGCAGCAATATAGAGCATTAAAACTTCTCTGGAACGTCTTCTTAATTCTGCCGGATCCTGCCTGACTGTTAAAGCATGAAGATCTACAATACAAAATACGCAATTATATTCATCCTGAAGCTTGGTCCAATTCTTTAATGCGCCTAAATAATTCCCTAATGTTATATTTCCAGAAGGCTGCATGCCACTAAAAATAACCTTCTTATCTTTTTGATTCTCTGCTGTCATTTGTTTTCACCTCATTTATTTTTAAAATCCACTTAAATAAGTATATAACGTTAAAGTGAAAACATCAAGTAGTTGTAAGTTTCATCCTTTCTCAAATTTACTGGGATACGGTAAATTTGTTTAAACCAGCACGAATATATACCTGATGCAATAATACAACAAAAATTACATTTCCCACAGCAGCAAAAAGAACACCTGCAAATAATGTACCAAAAGCACCTGGTAATCCAACGATTAAAGCCGCACTGCCTAAGAAAGCCAAGCCGCTTAAAAGGGTTCCAATAAAACCTATAATACCCATTTTTACGCTTTCAGGAACAGATAATTTTTTAAGGGCATAGATCATTAAGCCTACAACTACCCCAGTAATGCATTTATCGATAATATTGGGCAACTGTCCTCCCGGAAAGTTTGTCGTCATGGCAGAAATGATACCGCAAGCAATAGAAGTTGCAGCAATATTGGTTGGGTTAAAATTAATAAAAATAGCTAAAAACATCATAGATAACAAGAAATCTGGTTTAAGACCTGCAAACGTTCCTGGTACCACTGCATGTAAGATAGCTCCTAAAGCTAATAAGATTGCGGATGTTGTTAATTGTTTTACTTTCATTTTAATTTCCCCTTTCATTTTTCATTATTGTTAATTAAATAAAAAAAGCATTTCATCCCTGCAAAGGGACGAAATGCTATTATTCCGCGGTGCCACCCTAATTAGATAGTAAACTATCTCTCTCAGCCAGATACGGAGTAAGTCGTTCTTACTCGATATCCTGCTCCTGTAACGGGAAGCCCCGGCGACCAATACTTTCTCATAAGAGATTTCATGGTGCTTCTCATGGAACCATTCAATATAAGTCTCTATATCGGACCTCACACCAAACGCCGACTCGCTGAATAGATTCTTATATCTACTCTTTCCAATCATTGAATTTAAAGATATCTTAGATGTCTTATATGATATCACATCTGTTGAATCTTTTCAAGAACTTATACGAAGCTTTTATAAATTTATTTAGTCAGCTCTTTAAGACTATCCAGCATTGTTTTTACTTTCTTTTTGGATGCCACAAAGTCTGATACGCCATCTCTGTAAACTGTGTAGAAATCATCATCATAAGGTACATATTCCACAGTAACCTTTTCTCCTGAATTAAGGGTAAAAGTAGTTCTTATTTCAGGCTCTGTCTTTTCTACCTCTTTATCCAGTTCGGCGTCAAAGGTTATACCAATTAAGTTTTGATAATAATCTTTAAAAGCTTCTTCTTCCACTTCTTTACCATTGACTTTATAAGTAGTAATGGTTTCTTCTTCATCGCTGTCCTCTGACTTTTTCGTCGTTCTTGAAAGAGTCAGTTTATCAACTTTACCTTCATGTTCTATTTCAATAGCATCTATTAAATTAATATCAATAATGTATACAAACCTGTCAATTAAATCGATGGGTTTTAAGTCCAGCAAAGGTTGAAGCTTAGAAAAAGCCATTGTAAAGACTGTGTCCTTATCAGCTGTCTTAGCATATACCAAATTATCATCTTTGTTTGAACCCACCAGTAAATGCAAACTATTACTGGTATCCTTAATCTGAATTTCTATTCTGGGTTCATCAAGACCATATTTTGAAAGATCGGATGGCTTATCTTCTACAAATTCTTCGATAGTAAATTCAAAACCTTTTTCTAAAAGTTCCATAAAATCTTTGGAACCAACAGCATATGTGTGATTATAAGGCTGCTTTAGCATCCAGAGGTCCAAGCCATATTTATTAAGCTCTTCATTGATATTCGAAACAATCTCAATGACAGGTTTATCTTCCTGTTTAATATATAAATAATCTAATTCCAGTGTATTAATGGCTGTCAGCTTTTTATTGCGTAAATCATCAAGGCCTGAACTAAAGTTTTCACCGTGATTCATCCAAACAGTATAAACTTTAGGATCATCTTTCTTCATCAAGTAATAGGTGGTTCCTTCAGGCGTTTTATTGCCCAAATAGTATTCTCTTGTATCCCCGTCATCAAAAAATGCTTTTACTGTTGCAACAGGCGATTTGAGGCCATACTTTTCTAAATCCTGAGGATTTTCTTCAACTATTCTTTCTGCAAAAATAACTGCAAAACTATAAGCTAAGTCATTCACTTTATCCTGGTCAAGTTCTATATCCTCGTTACCTGTCAATACCCATATATCATCTTTTCTTTCGATGGTTATTTCTCCCTTTGAAGAAGTCAAAATCATCTTAGTAATTTTATCTCTGGAAGTATTGGATATCGTTAATTCTGAATCCGTTTCTTCTTCAATACCATTTTCCTGAGATTGATGATTGATATACAGATAAGCTCCTAATACAATGACTAAAACTAAAGCAGCTATAATAATATTCCGAGACTTCCTCATCTATTTCTCCTCCTCAGCCATACAGTCAGCCCAATAATACCAATGATAAGAGGAATAAGCACTACAGTAATACCTGCATAAATATACACCTGAGATACATTTATTTTAAGACGCGTTGTAAGTAAGCTCTTTGGTCTAATAGAAATACTTTCTTCTTTGTCCACTAACCAATTGACTGTATTCATGAAAAAGTCGATATTACCGCCTGCACTTTGGGCATTAATTGTTTCATTTAAAAATTCTGTATTCCCAACAACCACTAATTTAGTAATCTTTTCTTCATTATTTTCATACCAGGTATCTGTAACGGCCACAGCAATATCCAGAGGACCATCTATGTCTCCTTCTTCCTTTTCTGCCACTTCAGACTGGAAATTCGTTTTTGCATAAGAAGTTTCGGATGACGTTAAAAGAGGACTTATTTCCAGAGAATCCCTTTTAACTTGAAGCGTTTCAATATTTTGAGCAACAGCAACCAAAACAGGAAGCCCGCTGGACTTCAAAGGATTTGTAATTTCATGTCCCTGTAAATTTGGAATAATGTAAAGAGGATTTGCAAATTGATATTTCGCATCCATTTCCAATATCATAGATTTTCTGATACTGAGTCCATACTTTTTAAGTACTTCCTGAAGATTAGGCATTTGATCTTCTTTCACATTCGTAAGAACATTGGTAAGAATAATAGCTCTTCCTTGATTTTCCAGGAACTCTGTAATCTTAGCCCCTTCTTCTTTGGAAATATCTCTTACAGGAGCATATATCATTAAAATGTCTGCATCTTCAGGAATCTCTTTATCGGTTAATAAATTTAAATCTTTAATCTCATAATTTTCCTTTTCCAATTGGGTTTTAACATAATAAGGAAGGCTCGGTTCATCATGACCTTTTAAAGTATAAATAACAGGATTTTTTTCTGAAATAATATATTGAATGGCTCCGGTCACTCTTTCTTCCACTGCTAAGGATTCAACAATATAAGAACCGCTGTTGTAACTATAATTAAATAATTGAGAAGGCGGAATAATCTTAAATTTACCATTTTCACCTTCAACAATTAAACTGTCATTACTAATCCCTTTGCCTTCTTTATCATATTTTGTTGCAAATTGAGGATATAAAACCGGGTCTTTATATTCTACTTTAATTTTATTAGAATGAGCACTGTATTGTTTCAGGGTTTCATCAAAAATAAGATTTTCTTTACCAGTTTCTGTTAAAACGTACACTGTGATATTTTGATCCAAACGATCTAATAGCTCCAGCGTTTGCTGAGACAGTGAAAACATTTTATTTTCAGTTAAATCTAATTTGTAATCAAACTGTCCCACCATCAGATTGATGATGATAAGGATAGCAACAACAAAAGCTGTCATCATTGAAGCATATCCACCATATCTGACTCTTTTATCCTTAAAAGACTCCCATATATTATTCTTCATTATTGCTTCCCCTCCTAGCTCCATCTACGCTTTTCAATAGTTTGTATGGTTAAAAAGATAAATGCACATGAAAAAGTAATAAAATACACAACAGAACTAACATCAAAAATACCATAGGAAAAGCTCTGATACCTTTCCAATAAAGAAAACCACTGGAATATTCTTACTATAACACCGTCATATAAAGCCGGGTTTATTAAATACACCGCAACCATTATGATGGCTCCAATAATGACTATAGCTGCACTGATAAAAATATTTTTAGTTGAATTATAAAACAGAGCTGCTATTGCAATAACGAGAATTGCCATAAATACTATGGAAGACTTTCTGTCTGTGGGCAATCCCATGATAATTCCTTCCATAATCCATAAAACCAATAAAGTAATTACTGTAACAACAGCAGATACTACCTGGTTGTCAGTCAGCGAAGAAATAAACAGACCTACAGAAATAAATGCCGCTCCAAGCAAAAAGAAACCTATGTATCCTCCTACAATTTCTCCTACAGCAATTTTTCCATGAAAACTTAAAATGACTGGATATAAAACGGTAATGAATAAGGTTAAAAGGAATAATAACAATGCTGCAAAATACTTACCAAGAACAATTTCTGATACTTTAAGGGGTGAAGTTAACAGCAACTGGTCTGTCTTTTGTCTTGTTTCCTCTGCAATCAATCGCATAGTAAGCATTGGCACAACAAAAAGAAAAATAAAAGTTATACTGGATAAAACATTATTATATACCGGATTTTGTTCAAATAAGTTGGTTATTGAAAAGAAGATACCAGAAATTAAAAGGAAAAAGCTCATAAAAATATAACCTGTAGCAGAAGCAAAATAATTACGAAGCTCTTTATTAATTATTGCTAACATCTTCCCCATCCTCCCTTTGTTGACCATCAGTTTCTTCGTGTTGAGCATCATTTTCCTCAGAAATGCTGATACTTTCGTGGTCAATTGCTTGTTCCTGAGTGGTTACCTGTAAGAAGATTTCTTCTAAGGTTAAATCTAAAGATTTCATCATTAAAATAGGATAATCTGTTGATTTAAAGGCATAGAATAAATCTTCACGGATATCAAGACCCTCTTTACCTTCAACAACAATATCTATGGTATTGGGTTCTCTGGAACCAGTTATTTCAGCCGTTTTAACAGATTTAACACCTTTTACAATATTTAAAGCTTTATCTTTTGAAGCCTTAATACGCAGCAGCATTTTGTTGCTTTGGGAAAGTCGTTTTGCTAAATTCTCAGGTGTATCAATCGCAACAATCTTGCCTTTATTAATAATTAAAACTCTGTCGCATACTGCACTAACTTCTGACAAAATATGAGAACTAAGAATAATGGTATGATCTTTACCTAAACTCTTAATCACATTACGTATTTCAATAATTTGCTTGGGATCTAAACCTACAGTAGGTTCGTCCAGAATTAAAACCTGAGGCTCTCCAATCATAGCCTGGGCTAAACCTACTCTTTGACGATAACCCTTTGACAAGTTCTTAATTAATCTTTTTCTCATATCAGTTATCTTAACCGCATTCATCACTTTGCCCAAAACCTCTTTTTGTTTTTGAGGTTTTACTTTTTTAATATGACATACAAATTTTAAATATTCTTCTACCGTCATCTCCATATAAAGGGGAGGCAATTCGGGTAAATAGCCTATTCTCTTTTTTACTTCTTCAGGTTGTTCTAATATATCATAACCATCTACTTTAACTGTTCCTTCTGTGGCAGAAATATAACCTGTTATAATATTCATGGTTGTGGATTTTCCTGCACCATTAGGACCTAAGAAACCTAATATTTCACCTTTTTCCACAGTAAAACTGATGTTGTCAATTGCTTTATGCTGGCCATACTGCTTTGTCAAATTGATAACTTCAATCAAAGTACTCCCTCCCGTGTTTATAATTGTAAAATAGTTTATCACAAAATCTTGAACTAAATATGAATAAATTATAAATACTTTTAGACAATTGTTCAAGCTTTTACAAAATTATAAGGATTGAACTTTAAATTTCACGTTATTGCAAAAAATGCGCCTATAATAGAATATAAATATTTCTTTTAAAAATAAAATTTAAAATAAATCTTATAAAAAATCAATATTAAAGTCCGCCTTTGGCGGACTTTGCGTACACACTGAAATCTATAAATCTACAGGCTTTTTTGTTGTATTTGTTTTTTATTTCTCTTAAAAAGCTTTTTAAGTTTTTCAGCTATATCGTCGAAAATTGTATAATTTAAAGGAATGACCACTAAGGTTAATATTGTAGATAAGGACAAACCGCCTATCATGGCTGTTGCCAGAGGCGCCGTTATTTCTCCTCCTTCACCCAGTCCTAAAGACATAGGTATCATACCCAGAACCGTGGTAAGTGTTGTCATAAGAATCGGACGGAGCCTGGTTGGTCCTGCTTCCAGAATAGCCTCTGTTCTGTCATAGCCTCTGCTGCGAAGTTGGATAATATAATCGATTAATACAATCGCATTATTAACAACAACTCCTACTAAAATAGTAAAACCTATAAAAGAAGACATATTGATGGTTCTCCTGGTTATAAACAGAGCAAGAATCGCTCCTGTAAGGGAAATTGGCACTGAAAAAAGTATTGTAAAAGGATGCAAAAAAGATTCAAACTGGGAAGCCAAAACCATATAAACCAGTATAACAGCCAATATCAATGCCAAGGAAAGGCTTTCCAAAGAAGACATCATCTGCTCAATTTCTCCTGAAAATTCATAATTATAGCCTTCTGGCATATGATATTTTTTTAATTTTTCTTCAATATCTTTCTTAACTGAATTAATATCTCTTCCAAAAACGGATGAACTTACGGTTACCATTCGCTTCTGATTGTCTCTCATAATACTTACAGGACTTTTGTTAATCGAGATATCTGCTATTTCTGATAAAGGAATACTCACGCCTAAAGCTGATGTAACAGAAATATCTTTAATGTCTTTAAGGTATTCCAATTGAGAACTGTCATATTGTATACGGACATCTATTTCTGTACCATTGACTTTATATTTTGTTGCTACCGAACCTTGTACCGCCGTTCTTAAAGCATTGGATATGGTCGTCATATTAAAACCATACATCGATGCCTTACTCCTATTGATAACAATTTGAGCTTCCGGCGTTCCTTCTTCGACTGAATGGCTAACTTCTCTGGTACCATCCACACTTCTTACAATTTCTACAAAATCATTTGCTATTACTTCCAATTGTTCAAAATCATCTCCGGAAATATCTATAGATATGGGTGAACTACCAGATAAGCCTGCCATAAAACTGCTGCCTGTTACAGATATCTGGGCTCCTGGAATATCCTTCGTTAAATTTCTTACCTCATCGGCAATTTCATCAACGGAACGTTTTCTATTTTTAACAGAGCCAATATTAATGGTCATACTTGCACTATTGGAGGCCGTTTCTGTACCAAGCAGTCCCGCTCCTCCCCCAATATTCACAAAGACTTCTTGAATTTCCTTAATCTCTTCTATTCTTGTTTGGATTTTTTCTACCACTTCAAAAGTTTCTTCTATAACTGTTCCTTTAGGTAGCTCAATATTAATTGTAAATTGCCCCTGGTCTGTAGCAGGGAAAAATTCCATTCCCACCAGTCCAAATATTGGTATGCTTAAAGTAGCTGTAAATACAGTAAGTGTAATCCCTACAGCTCTTTTTCTATGGTGTAAGGTCCAATTAAGAACTCTTTTGTAAAATACATCAACCTTATTTAATCCTGCTGCCCATTTATCTAAAATTTTAGTTATCAGTTTATTTCTCTTAATCTCATCGACTTTTTCAACTCTTAATATTTTAGAAGCCATCATAGGCACTAAAGTTAAAGCAACAATTAAAGAAGCAATTAAAGAAAAGGTTACAGTCAAAGCCATTTCTTTAAATATCTTTGCTGCCCAGCCTTCAACAAACACAATGGGCAAAAATACAACAATTGTAGTAAGGGTTGAAGCAGTAACTGCTAGACCAACTTCTGATGTTCCAATTTCCGCTGCGTCCACTCTGCTTTTTCCCTTTTCTCTATGCCTGTATATATTTTCTAAAACAACAATGGAGTTATCTACAAGCATTCCTACCCCTAAGGCTAAGCCCCCTAAAGAAACTATGTTCAGGGTTAGATCTACAAAAAACATAAATGCAAAAGTAACAATGATTGAAATGGGAATAGAAAGCCCGATAATAAAAGTACTTCTTATGTTACGTAAAAATACAAACAGGATGAATATCGCAAGAATACCACCTATAATAGCAGTCGATGCAACATTTTCAACTGACATATTGATAAATTCAGCACTATCATAAATAATGCGTATTTCAATATCTTTTAAGTCAGGATCTTCTTTTAGCTGACTGATTTCTTCCATGATTGCTCTTGAGACCTTAACAGTATTTGCTGTTGATTGTTTTTGAACAGATAAACTGATACTGGGATTGCCATTGATGTATGCATACGAATTCATTTTCTTATAAACTTCTTCAACTTCTGCAACATCTCTTAAATAAATGATGCCTCCCGATGTCGTTATAGGAAGATTTCTAATTTCATCAATGTTGTTAAATTCTCCTATAGAACGAAGGGTAAGAGTCCTCTTTCCTTGTTTGACTTCGCCAGCAGGAAGATTTAAATTTTCTAATGCTAAAAATTGTGCAATGCTGGCAGGCGTCAGATTATAACCTTTTAATTTATCCGGAAGCAAGGTAACACGGATTTCCTTTTCTTGTCCTCCGCTTAAACTAACAGAAGCCACACCTTCTATTTTTTCAATTTTTCCAATGACATTGTTTTGAACGGTTCGTGTTAAAGCCTCTAAATCTTTATTTCCACTAATGCCAATCTGCATAATGGGCATCATGTTAGGATCTAATTCCAAAACAAGAGGCTCATCGGCATCTTCTGGCAAATAACCTTTTATCATATCAATTTTTTCTCTCATATCCAGCATGGCCATGTCCATGTCTGTTCCGTCATTAAACTCCACCATGACAATAGAAGAACCATTGGAAGAAATCGATGTAATATTTTTCGCATTGCTTACCGTTGCAACCGCTCCTTCTAATGGCCTTGTTACCAGGGTTTCAATTTCATGAGGTCCTGCACCACTATATTGCGTCATTACAATTGCATAGGGAAGACTAAACTGAGGTAATAAGTCCACTGGCAGTCTCCTTATGGAAATCGTTCCTAATAAAACAGCAATTAAGATTAACATGACAGTGGTTACTGGACGCTGTATCGACATTTTCGAAAGCTTCATAACTGATTTCCTCCTATCCTATTGCTCAACAATTTGAACTTTTCCACCGTCAAGCAGATATTCCTGACCTTTTATAACAATTTCCATTCCCTCTTTCAAACCTTCGAGGATTGCAGCTTCCTTACCATTATCAAGGCCAAGTTTGACTTCTATCTTTTTTGCCCTGTCTCCTTCTACAATATAAACAAAATCTCTGTCTCCTTCAGTCAATATGGCTTCTCTTGGTATAACAATAACATTGTTAGCCGAATCGAGTACAAATTCCACTTCAGCAAACATACCAGGCTTTAATAAGCCGCCTTGATTATCAATTTCAACTTTTACCAGATAAGTAAAGGTTCTTTCATCTGCTGCCGGACTGATGGCTGCAATTTTCCCTTCAAACTTATCCGTAGAAGCAGAACGGACATACACATCTACTTTTTGATTTTTTTCTATTTTATTAATGATTTGTTCAGAAACATATACATCCACAAAAACCTGATCGATTTGTATAATGGTAAAAGGTGCAATGGCGCCAGCTACCATTTCTCCTGCATCTATCATTCTGCTGCTGACAATTCCGTCAATAGGGCTTCTGACTGCCGTATCATTTAAGGCTTCCTTTGCATTTGCAATCTGGACTTCCAGACTTTCTTTTGCTGCTACGGCTTGCTCCAGTTGATTTTGAGCCAACTGGACACTTTCTTTAGAAAGATTATTCATAAATAAATCATAATTATTTTTTGCAGCCTGATAAGCCAGTAGAGCCATTTGATATGCACTTTCTGACTGGTCTAATTGCTGTTTTGAAACAGAGCCCATTTCATATAATACTTTCATATCTTCATAGGCTTTTTTGCTATCCTGCAGTTGAATTTCAGCATTTTTTAATGCCGTTTCCATCTGGCTTTTTTGTTGTTTATATTGACTTCCTTTTGCACTGCTCAGACCAATTTGCCCCATATTAACCGTTGCCTGAGCTGATTTTAATTGGGCTTCTAAAGCTTTTATATTATTCTGAAGATCCGTTTCATCTAATTGAAATAAGACCACGCCTTCTTTAACGTAGTCTCCTATATCAAAATAAACTTCTTTAACTTTTCCTGCAACCTTACTTGAGACTGTAATCTGTTGCTTTGGATTAATTTTCCCTCCATAAGTAAAAGTATCCGATATCTGACCTTTAGATACCTTTTGAATATATACAGGAGTAACTTTTTCCTCAATTTCATTATTACCACCTGTATTGCTGCAAGCGGACAGTAAAAACACCGGCAATAAAAGCACGGATGTTAATTTCTTAATTGTCATATCCTACTCCTCCTAATATAATTTTTTCTTAAAAATTATTGGTTAAATACCTTTTTTAATTTATTGATACCTTCTTCAAAATCTTTTTTCTTGTCATCACTTAAGTTTTCATAAAACTCTTCAAAGACAAATAAAACATTTTTATGTACTTCCATAAGAACATCTGCTCCCTTTGGGGTTATGGATAAGTATATCTTCCTTCTGTCTTCTTCCTCGGAAGGATAAGTTCTCGTTAAATAGCCTTCTTTGACTAATTTAGATACACCTATGGACAAGCTGCTGCTACTGACATTTAATTCTTTTTGTAAGTCAGACAAAGTACACAACTTCAGTTGGTACACCAAAATTAAAATTGAAAATTGTCTGTCCGTAATGATTCTGTTCGTCTTACCGTTTTTATTAAATTCTTTAAAGTATTTTCCATGGAGCCAATGGGTTAAATGAATAATTAAATTCAGAAATTGAAGACTGACTTCTTTTGTTTTTTTATGATCCATATCCATCACCTATATTTCCATAAAATATATTTATAATAAAAGTATTTTATTATAAACATTATTGGTTTGCAATCATAAGAACTTTTTTATTTTGATTTTTATTATTAAAAATATTATGAACCGCAGCCATATTTTATCATTGTTTATTAATGATTTATCCTGCATAATATAAATAAACGAAAGGAGGAAATATCTTTGAAAAAAATAGCCAGCTTTACAGTAAATCATTTAAAATTATTAAGAGGCATTTATGTTTCCAGAAAAGATGCCCTGGGCAGTGAAATAATAACGACTTTTGACATAAGAATGAAAGTACCAAACAAAGAAGCTGTCATGAATACAGCAGAAATTCATACCATTGAACATTTAGGTGCTACTTTTCTCAGAAATCACGAAAAATATGGAAATCAAATCATTTACTTTGGTCCCATGGGCTGCCGAACTGGTTTTTACCTGGTAATAGGCGGGGATTTTTCATCAGAAACAATTCTTCCTTTAATCAGAGAAATGTTTGAGTTTATTGCAAATTACGATGGAGATATTCCTGGTGCATCTCCTGAAGAATGTGGAAACTACACAGATATGGACCTTAAGACCGCAAAATTTGAAGCAAAAAAATTTTTAGAAGAAGTACTTTTAAACATTAAAAAAGAAAATCTTAACTACCCTGACTAAAAGTCATATATAATTCCCAGTATATCTGGCCTTCTATTTGTATATACTAAGATAGAAAAATATAAAAGGAGACTAGATATGGCTACTTTCCCTAATCCATTTTTCCGCAAGTTTACTTATCCAAAGAACAGCTTTTTAAGGATAAGTTCATTAAATAAAATATTTCCTCATAAAAACCATGTCCTCTTTAATTATGATGAAGAATATGCCAAAGAGAATAATGAAGACTTTAAAAATAA
>JAAYML010000025.1 GCA_012521395.1 Candidatus Epulonipiscium sp.
ACACAATATTATAATCTATGTACACTCATCAATGTGTATCCATAGTTTTCTTATATAAAAATATAAAATATAGAGAAGCAAGGAACCCATGATAATATATAAACTGCTTCTCTCAAATCAATTTTAAAAGAAACTCTTTGATTTTCTATACGACAAGTCAACCATTTAAAAATTATACCACAAGCTACTGTTTAAATCTACTCATTTACTTTTAAAATTTGATTTCCTTAACATAAGAATTATATCTGAATAAAAAATTAACGTCAAGATATCAGAGAATTTCTCTTTAATAATATCATTCCATCATAAATAAACTTTTAAAAATTTAATTATATTTAATTATGTTAATTGTATACAAAAAATTAATTTTTATCTCAAAAATTTCTATAAATGAAATAATTGAATTTTTCTATTATTAACATTATAATTTGGTCATTGAATAACAGTCATCTATTGTAACACAACAACAATTTCTGGAATAGGGTGAGATAATGAATAAAGTAAAGAATTCTTTAGTTTTTGTATTGGTATTATTAGTATGTTTATCCACTGCAGCTTGTTCTAAAAAAGAACTAACTTTAGGTGAATTTCAGGGAAATACTTATACAAACAGTTATTTTGGTATATCCATGAATATCCCTGAAGGCTGGGAAATACAAAATGATGAAACGGTTAATGAACTGATGGAAGCTGGAAAAGAAGCTATCGCAGGAGACAATGCAGCTAAAAAAGCAGCATTAGATCTTGCAGAGCAAAAATTATTAACCTTTTTCATGATATGCAAATACCCTATTGGTGAACTTGGCAAAATAAACCCAAATGTAATTTGTCAGGCTGAAAAAGTTGGTTCATTAGTTAAGAATGAAAGTGAATATCTGGAAGCGATCAGAAACCAGTTAGAAAGTGCAAGTCAAACACCTTATAATTTTAAAGATATTTACACTGAAAACTTAGGCGGAGAAGATTTTTATGTATTAGAATCAAATATTGACTTTGGCAGCTTCGTGTATACTCAAAAATATTATACTAAGATTATGGATAAATATGCATTTAATATTGTTGTCGGATATACGGAAGAAGAAGGAAAAGAAGAAATAAGTCAAATGTTAGAAAGCGTTATATTTGAATAATCTATTATAAGGCAAATGACTGTTATCTTTTAAATCCCAAAAGCATTAAAAAAAGATGACATAAATAATTATGTCATCTTTTTATTTTTTTACTGAAGATTATTTGTATTTCCAGCCATTTGTTGTTCTTGTCTTTCAATCATTTTTTTAACCATATATCCGCCTACATAACCAGCTTGAGCAGAAGTTAAATCTCCATTATAGCCTTGCTTTAAAGGTACTCCGATTTCATTGGCTACTTCGAATTTAAATTTGTCTAATGCTGCTCTTGCCTGAGGAACTGCATTTCTTCTACTATTCGTATTATTATTGGCCATTTTTTTCACCTCCGTGATATTATTATCCCTATTTTTTTAAAAAATATTAGTTCTTTTGTTGGAATATAGCACCATTTCCATAAAACAATAGATTATTCCAACTATTACACATGAAATAAACAAGCGAATTTGTTATAATAAAAATCGACACAATTCTTATCTACATCAAGGAGGAACTCATAATGGATTCATCTTATTCATATCACTTCTGTAAATATTCATTTCTTCAGGTATATCAAAAAAACATCGAAAAAAAACTTCAAGAAATCGATCTTTTTCTCAAAATCACTCCCGAACAGCTTAATATTGAAAAAACATCTGCCTTGTTGGATATTAGTGTAGAAGAAATAAAAGATTTAATGTCAAAATATAATATTGATTCTATTAATCCCAGTTCTTTTTTTATCATTATGGTTACAGGAAGCAGTTATATCTGTGGACTCCTTAGGCGTCAAATGCAAAGAGGATATAAAAAAATTTATACAAAAGAGGATATTGCCTATATCTATCAGATTAATCCTGATAAAATTGAGCAGGCTTTAAATCAAGCCCAAATCTGTGAAATAACAGGAGATAATCTTAAAGAACTGTTTAAATACATACCTGTTTGCATAGCCGAATGATATTTTAAGGCATTGAGGTTTTTCCGAGCAAAATTGCTAAAAAACAAAAAATACATATATCAATTTAAGTCTTATAACTTTTTATATTATCTCAATATTTTTAATATGTTGATAAAATATTTATAATCTTTTTTGACATAATAAAAATGCTATATAATTATTTATTGAAATAATTATATAGCTTTTTTATTTTGTTCATATTCTCTTTTCAGCTTCTTTCCAATAATGACATGCAACAAAATGATTTTCTTTTACTTCTTCTAATTTGGGTCTTTCATTTTTACATTTCTCTGTTGCCATGGGACAGCGGTCTGCAAATTTACAACCTTTTGGCGGATTGATAGGACTAGGCACATCCCCTTGCAGTACAATCCTCTCTCTTTTTCTTTGCACTTTAGGATCTGGTATGGGAATAGCTGATAAGAGGGCTTTAGTATAAGGATGAAGAGGATTTTCATATAGTTCATCACTATTGGCCAATTCCATCATAGAACCCAGATACATCACCGCTACTCTGTCAGAAATATATCTTACCATGGATAAATCATGGGCAATAAATAAATAGGTCAAGCCCATTTTTTCCTGTAAATCTTTTAAGAGATTAACCACTTGTGCCTGAATAGATACATCCAATGCCGATATGGGCTCATCACAAACAATAAATTCAGGGTTAACTGCCAGGGCCCTCGCAATTCCTATTCTTTGTCTTTGTCCTCCACTAAATTCATGGGGAAAACGGTTTGCATGTTCTTTATTTAAACCTACCAGTTCAAGCAGTTCATGAATACGGTTCATTCTGGCCTGTCCAGTCAATAATTTGTGTATATCAATACCTTCTCCAATAATGTTAGACACAAGCATTCTCGGATTTAATGAAGCATAAGGGTCCTGGAAAATCATCTGGGCTTTTCTTGTAAACTCCTTGGCTTCCTTTCCCTTAAGCTCATAGATGTTTTTTCCTTTGAATTCTACTGTACCAGATGTGGCTTTATAAATATTTAAAATCGTTCTTCCAATGGTTGATTT
The DNA here is from genome assembly GCA_012521395.1 of Candidatus Epulonipiscium sp. Taxonomy (GTDB): domain Bacteria; phylum Bacillota; class Clostridia; order Lachnospirales; family Defluviitaleaceae; genus JAAYML01. The sequence goes on from JAAYML010000025.1 coordinate 3,097, forward strand.
GCCACAGCCTGATTCACCTACAAGCCCCAATGTTTCTCCTTTATAAATGTTAAAGGAAACATCGTCTACAGCCTTAAGATAGATATTTTTATCAATATTAAAGTATTTTTTCAGGTTTCTTACTTTTATAAGAACTTCTCTATCATTGCTCACGCATCTGCACCTCCTCCTTTTGAAGCTTTTTGGCAATTTGAGTAGGATTTTCAACCTTAGGAGCAAATTCGTGATTTAACCAGCAAGCAGAATGATGATTTTCTCCTGTTTCAAACTGAGGTGGCATTTTCTTTCTGCATATTTCCATTGCATATTCACATCGGTCAGCAAATGGACAGCCTTGAGGAGGGGCAAATAAGTCCGGAGGAGTACCTTCTATAGAATCCAGCCTACCATCTTCTTTATGGATATCCAGTCTGGGAACAGAATTTAATAACCCCCAGGTATAAGGATGTCTGGATTTATAAAAAATTTGATCTGTCGTTCCGCTTTCTACAATTTTACCTCCATACATAACAATTATCCTTTGGGCAGAATGAGCCACAACACCTAAGTCATGAGTAATTAAGATTATTGAAGTTTTAATTTTTTCTTGTAAATTCTTCATCAAATCCAATATCTGGGCTTGAATGGTTACATCCAGGGCGGTTGTTGGCTCATCGGCAATTAATATTTGAGGATTGCATACTAATGCAATTGCTATCATAACTCTTTGTCTCATACCACCAGAAAACTGGTGAGGATATTCATCAAAGCGTTTTTCGGGATTAGGGATTTGCACCATTCTTAACATTTCTAAAGCAACTTTTCTTGCCTCAGACTTTGCTACTTTTTGATGTTTCATCAATGCTTCCATAATTTGTTTGCCAACAGTCATAGTAGGATTAAGGGAAGTCATCGGATCCTGAAAAATCATTCCAATTTTACTTCCCCTAATTTTCTGCATTTCTTTTTCTTTTTTGTCCAATATATTTTCACCGTGCAAAAGGATTTCTCCAGCTTTATATCTTGCAGGTGGTTCAGGATTAAGACGTATTAAAGATTTTGCCGTAACAGATTTACCTGAACCAGATTCGCCAACAATAGCCAGAGTTTCTCCTTCATATAAATCAAAAGAAACATCTCTTACAGCCTGTACTTCGCCTGCATAAGTATCAAATGATACCTCGAGATTTTTAACTTCCAGGATTTTTTTCATCAGTGACTCACCTCCTATTTTCTAAGTCTGGGGTCTAAAGCATCTCTTAATCCGTCACCTAATAAATTAAAAGCAAACATTGTTAAGCTAATAGCAATAGCCGGAATCAATAACTGATGAGGGAATTGCCTGAATATCCTTGCGCCCTGGTTTGCAAGAGAACCCCAGGATGCATAAGGCACAGGAACCCCTAAACCAATAAAGCTTAAAAACGCTTCAGCAAAGATCATTTTAGGAATCATCATTGTCATATTAACGATAATGGGTCCCATGGCATTGGGAATAAGATGTTCAAAGACAATTTTCTTCGTATCAGCACCTAAGGTTTTTGCTGCAACAACATATTCGGAATGCTTTAAACGCATTACTTCTCCACGCACTATTCTGGCTGTCCCCATCCAACCCGTTACAATTAATACAATACTAATGGGTTTAATTCCTGGATCCATAACCGTTAATAATAATATTGTGTATAACATGTCGGGAACAGTCATTAAAATTTCGACGATTCTCATTAAGATTTCGTCTACTTTTCCTCCTATATAACCTGAAAGTCCGCCATAAATAATACCAAAAATAGATGCAATGAATACGGAAATAAAGGCGATAAAGAAAGAAATTCTTCCACCTTCCCAAAGCCTGGTAAATAAATCTCTTCCAAATTCATCTGTACCAAACCAATGGGTTTTATTAAACCACTTTTCACCTACGGTCTCTATCACTAAATTGCTACCCTTTTTTTCGAATTTAATGCCTCTGAAGTCAGGATCTTCCTGAAGAAGTCTTTGACCCTCATTATTTAATTTTTCAATAATACTGCTCCAGGTATCAGAACTGCTTACTTCAATCATTAATTGGTATTCTTTTTTGTCTCCCTGCCAGGATTCATCTGCTGCATTTCCTATTTTAAATCCAATTTTACCCGGTGATTTAAGTCGGACGTTTTTAAAAGTTGTCTTATCCTTACGATAACTTGATAAATATTTATCATATTCAAAAACATCATTCGCCAATAAGGCGATACTTCTTGCATTTGTCATAATTGGTGTTTGATTTTGCTCTGCAAGATTTTGACTCTCGTAGGTATGACCGTATAAATTCTTTGTAATTACAGGACCTATAGCAGACATAATAATTAAAATAACCAGTACCCAGAAGGAAAGCATTGCAACTTTATTATTCTTTAACCTTCTGTATGCATCCTTCCAATAAGATAAACTGGGACGCTTTATTTCCTGAGATGCCTTTAAGTTTTTACCAACATGTTTAAATTCATTTCTATCCATATCCGTATTCATCATCTATTCCCCTCCTTTCCCGGAAATTCTCAGTCTTGGATCAATAAATCCGTACATTATATCTACCACTAAAATAGATAAAATAATCAGTGCAGCATAAAAAATCGTAATACCCATTATCATGGGATAATCCTGTTCTGTTATCGTTGATACAAAATATTCTCCTAAACCAGCAACTGCAAAAATCTTTTCAACAACAATAGAGCCTGTGATTAAGGCTGCAAATAAAGGTCCTAAAATAGTAATAATAGGCATCACTGCATTTCTTAAAACATGTTTCAGGACAATTTGTGTTTTTGATAGTCCCTTAGCTTTTGCAGTACTGATATAATCTTGTCCTAAGACTTCTAATGTGGTCGTTCTCATTAATCTGGATATTGTCGCTAAAGAACTCATCGCTAATGTTAAGGATGGGAGAAAAAGAGAAATCTCACTCTTATCAACTGTAACAGGAAACCATCCCAGCTTTACTCCAAAGAAATAAGCCAAAATCGGGCCTAAAATAATTGAAGGAATAGATACCCCTATTATCGCAATAAAAATCGATAAATAGTCCAGAGTCTTTTGATGATTTAATGCAGCAATAATGCCTAAAAGCATTCCAAAAATTACAGCAATAATCAGGGCACGCCATCCTAAAGCAAAAGATTTTGGGAAACTTTCTGCAATAATATCTGAAACAGAACGGCCAGGATATTTAATAGATGTTCCTAAATCCCCTTTAAGCAAATTTTTCATATAGATAACATATTGCTCTGAAAGAGGCTTGTCTAAACCATATTTAACTCTTAAGGCTTGTCTGACCTCAGGCTTTAATTTTGGATCCGTAAAAGGATCGTTAGGCAGCGCATGCATTAAGACAAAGGTCAGGGTCGATATAACCCACAAGGTTGCAAGGGCCATTAGAAGTCGTTTTAGAATATACTTTAGCACATGGTAACCTCCTCACATTTATGATTTTCTAAAACCATTCAAGCCTGGTAATCGAATAAATAATTCTTTTATTATATTAAGAAAGGTATATGTATATATACATATACCTTTCCATATATTATTAACTGACTAAACAAACTACTTTTTCTCTGCAGCTTTAGCAGCCATATCAATATCTGCCCAATAGAAATCGGTTGTTGCTCCTACGCCTCTTATTACAACACCTGTTACATATTTTTTGAATGTAAAATGAACATTTCTAAAGTATTGTGGAACAATAACTGCATCTTCCATAAGCATCTTTTCAGCATCATACAAATATTGAATACGTTTTTTTGCATCTTTTTCATTTTTTGCTGCCTTAATTAATTTATCGTATTCAGGATTATTATATTGTCCATTATTATTTGGATTTACGGATTCAAATAATTCTAAGAAAGTCATCGCATCAGGATAATCTGGTCCCCAACCGGAAGAACTCATTGCAAAGTCACCTTTTTGAAGTCTTGTTAATCTTTCTCCCCAAGGCAGTGGAACAAGATTTACAGTAATACCAATTTCGTTCCAGTCTGCCTGGAACTTCTCACCAACTTTTTGGTCAATGTCTGAATCCCCAATAAGCATATCTAATGGAGGAAGTTCAGTAAGACCTAATTCTTTAAGACCAGCTTCCAGGTATTCTTTGGCTTTTTCTTTATCGTTATCTTTAAATAATTCCATGCCATTTTCTTCTCGGAATGTCTTTTCAAGTCCTGGGAATACTTTTGGCACAAATGCTAAAGCAGGCTCATCACCAATATTAATTTTTTCAACAAATGAAGTTCTGTCCATAGCATACATTAAAGCTTTACGGATGTTTTTATTTTGAATAATCGGATTATCAAAATGATTAAAGTCAATATAGAATACACTAAAGTCTGAGCGATTAATCATTGGTTGTAAATTTAATTCTTCTAAAGTTGCCATATCTTCAAAATCCGGTACGTCTTTTGACTGAATGGCTGAACCGTCTAAAGCACCTGTCTTAAGAAGGTTTGTTCTTGTTTCTACTTCATTGACTATTTTCAAGTTAATTACATCAATATTAATGTTGTCTTTGTTCCAATAATTTTCATTCTTTACTAGCTTAAAGTAATCTTTATGAACCCATTCTTCAACTTTCCATGGTCCATTAGCCAGTAAGCCTTCAGCCTCAATACCATATTTATTTTTAGCTGATTTTTCCTTGTAAAAATCTTCTCTTGCAGGTGTATAAACTGCAAATGCGGTTAAGCTTGGAAAATATGGTGCTGGAATAGAAAGAGTTATTTTGATGTTTGAACCTTCTGCTACTGCTTTTACCTGACTCCATAATTCATCTTTTTTAGCATTGTATTGCTTTAATTCATCGTCTGCCATCGCTTCAATACGAGCAGCCTGTTCTTCCTCACTAAGGTTAGCAAAGGCAGCATCTTTTTCAGCTAAAAAGCTTGCCTTATCATAAGCTGCGTAATCCGCTGCACCTTCAATATAGTCTGTAATTAAGAAGCTATAAGGTGCTGCCGTATCCACAGCCAGTCTCCATGCGAAGAAGAAATCATCCGCAGTAATTGGTGTTCCATCTTCCCATTTTGCATCTTCACGAAGTTCAAAAGTATAAGTATTGCTTGCTTCATCATAAGTATATCCCTTAGCAACTCCTGGTTCTAGGGAAGAATCGTCTTTACCAAATCTCATTAAACCTTCCATAAACATATTTTCAACCATGATATCTGGTTGTCCCCACATTTGTTGCGGGTCTAAGGTTTGAGGTTCAGATGATAAGTAATAATCTAATACTTTTTCTCCTTGATACTCTTCTTTTGTATCTTCATTATTTGTATTTTGCTGAGCTTCTCCAACGGTTTGATTGTCATCAGACTTACTGCAAGCCGTAAGAGCAATGGCAAAAACCATTACAAGCACTAAGCTCATTGCCCAAAATCTCTTTAACATATATTGTCCTCCTTTATCTTACCTGCTGATTGATTAAAAACAAGGATTATTATAACACCTTTTATCGGAATTTGCAATTTATTTTTCATTTATCCTCGAATCGTAATGGATTACTTTTATCATAATCTTATATAAAATGAAGGAAAAATTGCATATTTATATTTTTGAACCTATTAATATATTATTTAGTTAATTATGAATATTAAGAAACAGCTTTTTATCAGTGATTAATTTAGCTTTAATACTTTATCATAATGATACTTTACTATAAAACATTCATTTGATGAAAAATTTAAACCAGATTTTTTTATAAAAATAACTAATAAAAACATTTTTTTCTAGATAAGATTTTATCGTTTAATCCTTAGAAAATTATGCTTTTTTATTTTTTTGTTTTTTGGCTTTTTTAAAAGAGAATTATACATTATAATTAAAGTAATCTGTTCTCTTAATATTTCTTGGGAGGAATTTATCATGGAAATAGAACGTAAATATTTAGTGAAAAGATTACCTGAAAATCTTCATCTATATGAAAAGGAAGAAATCATCCAAGGTTATATTTCAATTGACCCTATTATCCGATTAAGAAAAAGTAATGATAACTATTGCCTTACTATTAAAAGTAAAGGCCATTTAAAAAGAGAAGAAGTAGAATTTCCTTTAACAAAAGAACAATTTGAAAGCCTTTGGCAAAAAGTTGATTCCAATACCATCTATAAAAGTAGATATAATATTCCATTAGAAAATAATCTGGTTGCAGAATTAGATGTTTATCATGGAGATTTAGAAGATCTGCTTACAGTGGAAGTAGAATTTGAATCAGAAAAGGCTTCGGAAAAGTTTACGCCTCCAGACTGGTTTGGAAAAGACGTGACTCATGACAACCGATATAAAAATAGCAATCTTGCAGTTTACGGCATTCCCAAAGATTAAAAAAGCTTCAAGACCTATGTCTTGAAGCTTTTTTAAATGCGGATGAAGGGAGTCGAACCCCCACGCCAAAGGCGCTAGATCCTAAGTCTAGTGCGTCTGCCAATTCCGCCACATCCGCGAGAATGAGCTACCCGGGACTCGAACCCGGGACACCTGGATTAAAAGTCCAGTGCTCTACCGCCTGAGCTAGTAGCCCAAATCTAACTGGGTAGGAAGGATTCGAACCTTCGCATGCAGGAGTCAAAGTCCTGTGCCTTACCGCTTGGCGACTACCCAACGATGAAAGGGTGAATAGTGGGACTTGAACCCACGGCCTCCAGGGCCACAACCTGGCGCTCTGACCAGCTGAGCTATACCCACCATGCTGGCAATAAAATGACGTGCCTGCAGGGATTCGAACCCCGGACACATGGCTTAGAAGGCCATTGCTCTATCCAGCTGAGCTACAGGCACAGAAAAGCGGGTGATGGGAATCGAACCCACGTATCCAGCTTGGAAGGCTGGTGTTCTACCATTGAACTACACCCGCAAATATCGGGGTGACAGGATTCGAACCTGCGACCCCTTGATCCCAAATCAAGTGCTCTAGCCAAACTGAGCCACACCCCGAAATACCGACAACGATTATTATAGCTTATGGCAATTTATTCGTCAATAGTTTTTTTAAAAAATCAAAAGCTCCTCAATCTGTCGATGGAAGCGTTTTTGTTGACTGTCATAATAGCAACCTCTACTTTACCTTCTTTTTCAAAATTGATTATTCCAAAAGTTGGAATACTCGTAGCCCTGGGTAAACTAATGCTTCCAGGATTTAATAAAAGCATCTTTCCATAATAATCCATGAACGGTACATGAGTATGACCAAATAAAAGAATATCCGCTTCTTTTTCCTGACCATAATAAGCTATTCTGTCATAGCCCCATTTCACATGATGATTATGACCATGAAGCATAAGTATCTTTTTCCCTGACAGATGAATCATTTTTTCTGAGGGAGAAGAACTGTCAAAGTCGCAGTTTCCTTTTACGTAATCCAAATTAATCTCAGGAAATTCAGAATTTAATACTAAAGCATCTTTATCATGATCTCCCAGATGAATCACCAGATCTATTCTGTCTTTTAATTTTTCTATAACCTTTCTCGCATAGTATAAATGATTATGGCTATCACTTAAAATCAATAACCTCATTCAAGTATTTCCCCCAGTCTGATTCTGAGTTGTGCTTTCATCTGATTTAATGCCTTTGCCCTGTGACTGATTTGATTTTTTAATTGTGGGGACATTTGAGCAGTGGTCATATTATACTCTGGAACATAAAATATAGGGTCATAACCAAAGCCATTTTCACCTTTTATTTCGTAGCCTATCCTGCCTTCAATCGTACCTTTTGTGGTAATGATTTCCCCATTTGGAAAACCTACAGCAATCACACAAACAAATCTTGCAGTTCTTTTTTCATCTGGTACCCCTTCTAACATGCTTAAAATCTTATTATTTTTAATATCATACGGGGTATTTTCTCCCTCAAATCTGGAAGAATATACACCCGGTGCCCCATTCAAATAATCTATTTCCAGGCCCGAGTCATCTGCCATGACAATGTCATTTGTCAGTTTCATAATTTCTTTAACTTTAATTATTGCATTTTCTTCAAAGCTAGAACCATTTTCTATAATGTCTGCATCAATCCCTGCTGATTCTAAAGAAAGGATCTCTAAGTTTAATTCTTTCATAATTTCTTGGATTTCTGCAATTTTTCCTTGATTTTTTGTTGCAAAAATAATTCTTCTCATCGTTTAACCCCCAATAAGCTTTGATAAATCTCCTAAAACTTCTTTTTGATTATGAATTAATTGTTTAATACCTATACTGCCCAATTCAATCAGTTGATTAAAAGTCTCTGAAGAAAAAGGAGCCTTTTCCCCAGTCCCCTGAATTTCTACATATTCCCCCTTATCGGTCATAACAATATTCATATCAACTTCTGCCCTGCTGTCTTCATCATAGCATAAATCCAGCATAGGTATTCCTTCCACAATACCGACGCTGATAGCAGAAACAAAACTTTTAATGGGCATTTTTTCAATGCTGCCTTGTTCTAAAAGATAGTGACAGGCATCGGCCAAAGCCACAAATGCACCAGTAATTGACGCCGTCCGGGTACCTCCGTCAGCCTGTATCACATCACAATCGAGAATAATGGACTTTTCTCCCAGCAAAGAAAAATCCATAACAGAGCGAAGAGAACGGCCAATCAGTCTTTGGATTTCAGTAGCACGGCTATTCATCTTCAAACGACTGATGTCTCTGGAATTTCTTACTTCTGTAGCCCTCGGTAACATAGAATATTCTGCTGTTACCCAACCTTCTCCTGTTCCTTTTCTAAAAGGAGGAACTTTCTCTTCTACCGTTGCATTACAAATAATTTTCGTATCTCCCATCTCAATCAGTACAGAACCTTCCGGATATTTTATATAGTGACGAGTTATTCTTACAGGCCTTAGCTCAGCATATTCTCTTTTATCAATTCTTTCCAAAATACATTCATCCTTTCTCTATTGGCTATTCTTCACCGAAAAATATATTGCTATTCTTCATTTTATCACAGTTAAAAAGTTATGCTGTATAACCGTACTTATTTTACCATAAAACAAAATTATCACAAGATATAATTCGAATAAAAATTTTTATAATAAAAAACCACCCTGTACAGGATGGTTTTATCGATAGGTTGGATATTGTTCAAAAATAGTCAGTATTCCATCATATAATGCTCTTGCAGCTTCTTGCTTAAAGGAGTCTGATTTAAGCAATTGGGCATCTTGTGCATTGTCAATAAAAGCAATTTCGACAATAACCGCTGGCATAGTCGTTGTCCTGAGAACATATAAGCCAGGACGTTCTTTAATTCCCCTGTCCATTGTACCTAAACGGCTCACTAAATTATTTTGAAAGATTTGTGCCATTTTTTTACCAGAAAATTGCGGCGTATTGTCTGCAGCTGTTGGAAAATATAAAGTTTCCGTTCCTCTATTTTTCCCATTAAAAGCATTATTATGAATACTTAAGAAGAAATCGGCTTCTACTTCATTAGCTAAGGTACTTCTATCCTGAAGTGTTGGATATGTATCACTGGTCCTGGTAGTGTATACCTTAATATCAGGACTATTTTTTAATAATGCGTTGAGTTTTAATAAGATATCTAAATTAACATCTTTTTCTTTTAAACCATTACCCACGGCTCCAGGATCTGAACCGCCATGACCAGCATCCAGGGTAATAATTTTACTGTATTTTTCTCTTGGCTTAATAAGAGAAATAACAAAATAATCTCCCTTATCATAGATTTCAACTGCAGAAATTGTTTTTTCAGCAAATTTGAATTCTGTTTTATTATTCAGGCTATTGCTTATCTGAAGATAATTTAACTTTTCATCGCCAATATGGAAAATACCTTGACCATAAACAGATGAATAATCTCCAGGTAAGGTTAGGGTATATATCCTGTTCATATAGTCATCATTGTGAGTAATATCATTAATATTAAATTCCTTATTGGGCTTTAACACAGCTATCTGGCTATTTTCTTTCAGGTACTTAATATTTTTAAAAGTAGGTGTTATAAGCTGAACAGCTATCCCGTTTGCTCCCACAGAAATAATTTCATATTCAGGCTGACCTTCAAGATCTAATACAACCCTGTAAGTATCCACATTAAATTGTGATGTTCTGATGGCTTTTACATACTGACCCTTAACCGTTTTTTCAATAGCTTTCATATTGGCTTCCGCATTGGGAATATCGATTACCAAACGATCCGGATTGGTCAGTCTGGAAACCGTTACGGAAGGTTTTGCATTAGCCAATATCGTTAAAATATCTCCTCTTGAATTTTGACTAAGTTCTATTTTTGTAATGACTGATTTTTTAATTCGAACAATAAAGCTCATTCTGTCTGAAGCCATCGTAATTTCATAATCATTCTGGTTGATTAAATCAAATACAACTCTTGTCACTTTTGGATTACTGCTAAACTGACTGGTTCTTATACTTTTTACAAAAGGATTGTTGCTAATAGCCATGTTCGTATTTGAAAGTTTCATGTTGGCATTATAAATATCTACGACAATTTTGCCTTCTAAACTCATATGTTCTAATGAACTAATCGGTGAACTTGCCGTTACTTTAAAATGACTTCCATCGCTAACACTTTCTAAAACGCCAGCTGAAATAATATCGGTTGTCGGATAATCTTTACTTTCTATGGCTGATGAAGCTGACTCAGTTGGAACTTCCTTATCAGATACAATAACAACAGGGTCATCAGCTAATTTTGTTGGAAGTTTTGCAACACTTTGTTTAAAATCCGTTCCATCAGAAATAACTGAATCAGAATTCGTCTGATTGTCCTTATTTTCTTTGTTGTCTCCATTATCTTCATTATCTGTAATATCTCTTATGTCTTCTATATCCTCCGTATCTTCATGATCGATTATATCCGTCGTAGTATCGTGATTTTCTTCTTGCCTGCTGTCTTCATTTTTGGAATCAATCATAATGATTCTTTCAGTTCCAAACCATTTAACGTCATAACCAATAGTTTCTGCAACAAATCTTACCGGAACCATCACTTTATTATTAATAATTTTTGCAGGCATTGGAATATTTACATATTCCCCATTAACCCAAGCCTGATAGCTGTCGGCTTTTAAAATAATTAATGAATCGTCCATTCCAATATAGGCTTCCTTGGTATTTGTCTTCCATTCCACAACAGCACCCATTGCTTCACAAACTTCACGAATAGGTACTAATGTATTACCGTTTAATGCAATTGGAGGGATATCTCCTTGGATAATGTTGCCTTTTACGACTAAATAAATAGGCGCTTCATTATAAATATGGCTTTGTCCATCATATACAAGTATCATTCCATTACGAGCGTCTGCATTCACACTATGTACTAAAAAGAAATTAATCATTATCGACAACGTTAATAAACATGTAATATATTTGATATATTTCATCTTTTCCCCTCCATTATCCATTATGCTCAGCCCAAAATGTCAACTTTTCTCTCACTAAATAAAATTATAGCAGAAGATGTAAACTTATTAAAGCCAATATAGAATTTGAAATATTTTTGTAACAACTATGTAATATTTCGCTATTTTCTCTCTATAAAAGAAAAACCGGAGATATTTCCTCCGGTTAAAGATTGGCCATTTTTAAAAATTCATCTTCCCCTATAATTGGTATTCCTAATTCTTTTGCCTTTTTATTTTTTGAAGAAGTTGAATGAATATCATTATTTATTAAATAATCTGTATTCTTTGTAACGGAATCTGTTACTTTTCCACCTAAAGATTCTATTTTTTCTTTTAATTCTTTTCTGTTTTTAAAATGGGTTACGCTGCCTGTAATAACAAAAGTCAAACCTTTGAGGCTTTGATTTTCACTTTTTTCTACGCCTTTAATACTTAAAATCTCCCTTAACTGATTAACCATTGCTCTGTTTTCTTCATTTTTAAAATAATTGTAGACTGAACGAGCAATAATCTCTCCAAAGCCATGTATTTCTTTAATTTGCTCTATATCTGCATTCATAATTTTTGATAAATCATAATCAAAATGTTCGCATAATAATTTTGCATTACTTAAACCAACCTGGTTTAGACCTAAAGCGTATATAAAATTAGGCATGTCCACACTTTTTGACGCTTCAATAGAATTCATCAAATTATTAAAGGATTTTTCTCCAAAACCTTCCATATTTTTAATTTCTTTTTCATAACGTGCTAATTGGTAGATATCTGCAAAATTTTCAATAAAACCCTTATTGTAAAACTTCTCAATGCTTGCTTCAGAAAAACCTTCAATATTCATAGCATCTCTGGATACAAAATGAGTTAGGGCTTTTATTCTTTGTGCCTTACAATTTGGATTCGTACAGTATAAGGCCTTCATTTCTCTTACTTGTCTGATTTCTGTTTCTCCCTGGCAGACAGGACACTTATCAGGTATCTGAAGATTATTGCTTTTTGTAAGATTTTCTGCGATTTGTGGAATAATCATATTGGCTTTATATACTCTTACAATATCTCCCACACCCAACTGCAGTTCTTCCAAAATACTTAAATTATGTACACTGGCCCGGTTTACTGTGGTCCCTTCTAATTCTACACTTTCAAATACGGCAACTGGATTAATTAAACCAGTCCTTGAAGTATTCCATTCTACGTATAAAATTTTAGTCTCTTTTGTTTCATCCGCCCATTTAAAAGCAATTGAATCTCTTGGGAATTTAGCAGTGACTCCCAATGACTGGGAATAGGACAAACTGTCATAAGTTAAAACCAAACCATCCGAGCCAAAATCATTTGCTGAAATTTTACTTTGAAATTCATGAACAGCATTTTCTATATTATCTGCATAGACTTCTTTATGTTCCACCACATCGAATCCCATGCTTTTAAGCCAGTTTAACTGATTTAATTTAGAATCCTTAAAATCTTCTCCTTCTGCAGAAACCAGGCAAAAAGCAAAGAAATATACATTTCTTTTTGCTGTTATTTCATTATTAAGCTGTCTTACGCTGCCACTGCATAAATTCCTGGGATTTTTATATTGCTCTTCTAAAGGCAGATCTTCGTTTATTCGATTAAAATCCGAGTACTTTATAACAGCTTCCCCTCTTAAAACCAATTGGTTTTTAAATGGTATACTAAGGGGAATGTTTTTAAATACCCTGGCATTATTGGTGACATCTTCCCCTATTTCTCCATTCCCACGGGTTATGGCCTGGGCTAATTGTCCATTTCTATAAATCAGCACAATGGTTAAACCATCCATTTTCCATGAAAGTATACCTTTTTTATCTTTTAAAAAGCTCTTTAATTTATTGACATCCTTAGTTTTATCTAATGAAAGCATTGGCGTTGCATGACGCACTTTAGGTAAGTTACTGAGAACAGTATAACCCACTTTTTGAGTAGGACTGTCTGCAAGGACAATGCCAGTTTTCTTTTCTAATTCTACTAATTCGTCGTAAAGCTCGTCATATTCTTTATTGGACATGATTTCCCTGTCTTCCTGGTAATAAGCCTTTGAAGCTTCGTTTAAAATCCTGATTAGTTCTTTCATCCGCTCCATCATAGTTCTCCCCCTAATTATCAGTGAAAAGTAAAAAGCTATCATTATAATACTATAATTATAATAGAAAGTAAAAAAACAGACAAATATGCCTGTTTTCACTTACTAATAATTATCTTTCGTTCCATGTCATTAAGAAAGCGATACTTATTTTCTGTCATGCTTTGATATTGTTCCTGAGTGATTTTACCAGTTTTAAGAAGGGTCTCTGCAAAATCTACAAATTTTCTTGTCAGTTCAATTAACTTCAATACCTCTGAATTGTTCTCTTTTTTCATGACATCCCACTTTCCCATTCCCATTTTTTGTATTTAAACTCAAAATTAAATACGATGCATAATTATGAGAGCATTATATCATAATTTACTTTTTATTACAATTTTTCCACGAGTTTAAATACGGCAAATATCACAGCTATCTCCCTCTATTTTTACTTTTCTTTCGTTTTCTTAAAATTTCTTTAAATTTCTCTTGATATCTTTTTTAATGTACTGCTTTTAGATTTGCAAGACCTGCCATTAATTTCTTCTGACCGTATTTGGGGAAAGTTACTGTAACTTCATAGTCAGCACCTGCATGGCTTATTTTTTCTACAGTTCCTATACCAAACTTAAAATGTTTCACTAAATCCCCTTCTTTAAAATCCAGACTTATATTTTGAGGTGCAGGAATTTCTTTCTTTAAAGCAGCCTCATAAGCTTTATGCTGTTGCCATATTGCATTTTTTACTCTCATTTCTGGCAAAGAATCTGATGACTTTTTTACTTCTTCCTGTTTGATAAGCTCTTTTGGTAATTCTTCAATAAATCTGGATACTCTGTAGTATACTCTTTCTCCTCTGAAGCTTCTGGCATTGGCATAAGTTAAATATAATTTCTTTTTTGCCCGGGTAATACCAACATAATAAAGTCTTCTTTCTTCTTCTATACTGTCTTCTCTTCCTGACTGAATACTCATATAACTTGGAAATAATCCTTCTTCAAGTCCTGTAATAAAAACAAATGGAAATTCTAAACCCTTTGCACTGTGCAAGGTCATAAGTACAACTGCATTGTCACCTTCATTGTAATTGTCGATATCTGCTACCAGCGCAACCTCTTCCAAAAAACCTGCCAGACTAATTTCTTCTGCATTTTTATCGTAATCTGCAGCCTTAGATACAAATTCTCTGATATTTTGTATTCTGTCTCTTGCTTCTTCTGTATTTTCATCTTCTAATTCTTTCAAATATCCTGTACGTATTAAAAGTTCTTCCATCAGTTCACAGATACTCTTTGATTGAACCGCTTCAGCTTGCAGAGTCCCTATTAAGTCAGCAAATTCTTTTAATTTAGCTGCTGCACGACCAAACATAGATACGGTTTCTCTATCCCTTATTACCTCATATAAGTTCATATGATTGGCTGCAGCAAATTCTTCAACTTTAGAAATCGTAGTAGCCCCTATACCCCTTTTAGGAACATTAATAATTCTTTTTAAAGATAAATCATCATTGGGATTTAAAATCACTCTGAGATAAGCTAAGATATCCTTAATTTCCTTTCTTTCATAAAACCTGATGCTTCCAAACAATCTGTAAGGGATGCTGTACCTTACAAGATGTTCTTCTAATACCCGGGACTGCGCATTGGTTCGATATAAAACTGCAAAATCCTTATAAGCTCTTCCTTCTTTAGCTTGCTTATCGATTTCTCTTACTACATATTCCGCTTCGTCATGCTCATCCATACAACACTTTAACTCGATTAAATCACCTTGTTCATTTTCTGTCCAAAGATTTTTTTGTTTTCTTCCGTAATTATTTTTTATAACTGAATTAGCAGCTTCTAAAATCACTTTTGTGGAGCGGTAATTTTGTTCTAGTTTAACCACCCTGGCGTTCTTAAAATCTTTTTCAAAATCAAGAATATTTCGAATATTAGCTCCCCGCCAACCATAAATGCTTTGATCATCGTCACCAACAACACAAATATTATTGTGAGCAGCTGCCAGTAAACTGACTAACTTATACTGAGCCGTATTTGTATCCTGGTATTCGTCTACTAATATATATTGAAATTTATTTTGATAATATTCTAATACATCCGGATGAAATTTAAACAATTCTACCGTTTTTAATATAATATCATCAAAATCCAAAGCATTATTACTTTCTAATTTTTTCTGGTAAAGCTTATAGATTTTTGCATATTTTTCTCCCCGATAATCTCCCTGGTTTCTTTTTTCATATTCTGCAGGATTTATAAGTTCATCTTTTTGCCTGCTAATTTCTCCTAATACTCCGCTTACTGGGAAATTTTTTTCGTTGTAATTTAATTCTTTTAAGCACTCTTTTATCAAGGCCTTTTGATCGTCGGTATCATAAATTGTAAAATAGCGGTTGTAGCCCAGCTTTTCGATATCATTTCTAAGAATTCTCACACAAGCAGAATGAAAAGTGCTCACCCATATATCTTCTGCGCCTTCACCAACTAAAAGATCAACTCTTTCACGCATTTCCCTGGCTGCTTTATTGGTAAAAGTAATCGCAAGAATTCTCCATGGATCTACTCCCTTTTCTTTAATAAGGTAGGCAATTCTGTGCGTTAAAGCTCTGGTTTTCCCTGACCCTGCCCCTGCAAGAATCAATAAAGGCCCTTCAGTGCATAAGACAGCTTCTTTTTGTTTAGAATTTAATCCTTCCAGTAAAGACATAGTAATTCTCCTTTTCCAGTAAACAAAAACCTTTCCATCACTTAATGGAAAGGATAATTTGTTTATATTTTTGTTTTTTATTTCTTTATTATTCTTCCTTTGTATTTTCTTTTTCTAATCTGTCAAGAATCATGTTATATCCATCTGAACCATAAATTAATGAGCGGTTAACCCTACTTATGGTTGCCGTTGAAGCACCTGTTTTTTCTGTAATCTCAGCATATGTTTTATTGGCTCTTAACATTTTTGCCACTTCTAATCTCTGTGCTAAAGATTTAATTTCATTGATTGTACATATGTCTTCAAAAAAAGAATAACATTCATCTATATTCCTAAGAAGTAAGATTGCTTCAAACAAACGGTCAGTACTTTCATCTTTAATTTTATTATTCATTGATACAATTCACCTACCTGATACGTAGTCAGTAATCATCATTTCCTTTAATATTTTACAGTATGAAAGTCCTGCTAGTCAAGTTCCAGAAATTCCTTTAAAAATTTCACAGAACGGTTGACAATTAAATGTTCAGGAATGTCTAACTGTGCAATAAGCTCTTCAGCATATTTAAAATTTCCTAAATCGAAAGCAATATGGGCGTCACTGCCCAGAATAAAAGGCATGTCCATCCTTACACATTCCCTCATGATTTCTCTGATAATTTCAGTACTTCCGGATCTAATACCGTTAGGTTTTAAAGAATTATTATTGACCTCCAGTAAAGTCTCATATTCCTTAGCTGCTTCCACGACTGCTTTTATATCTATCGGATAGCGGGGATCACCAGGATGCCCTATTATATCTATATTAGGATTTTTAATGGCATTAATTATGGCCTGGGTATTTTCTTCGATATTTCCTGGTTTTATGCAGGGAGGATGAAAACTTGCTATAACAATATCAAGCCTTTGCAGCGTATCTTCATCCAAATCCACATTTCCGTCATAATCCATAATATTAACTTCTGCACCCTTTAAAATTTCTACGCCATATAATTTTTTAGGAATGACATGTAAATTGTGAAAATGAAAAAGATGTGCTCCTCCTGGCAGCTTGTCCGAATGATCTGTAACAGCAACAAGCTCCAGCCCAATTTCAGAAGCATATTTGGCTATTTCTTGTACAGTACTGTAAGCATGACCACTTGCCACTGTATGGCAATGAGTGTCTAAAACAAATTTCATTGATGTCCATCTCCTTGAATTCTGATAAAAAATACTTTAATTTTTTTATTATCTTCCTTGACTATTGTAACACATTTATAAATAATTGCAATTAAACTCGTTTTATCTGTCATCAAAAAAGAGACAATTTCTTTCTTATTTTTCCCCACAAAAAACTTTTTATTGGAATGATATTAAAGTTAATTTCTCTTTTAACAAAAAATAACCGCCAAAGATTTTTTGGCGGTTATTTTTTATTATGTAGGATTAATGTTTAAAGTGTCTCATATTGGTAAATATCATCGCTATGCCATATTTATCACAGGCTTCTATTGATTCCTCATCTCTTATGGAGCCACCAGGCTGTATGATAGCCGTTATCCCTGCCTTAGCTGCTTCTTCTACACAGTCAGGGAATGGGAAAAATGCATCCGAAGCCATAGCAGCACCTTTTAAAATTTCTTCTCCCAGATGTTCCTTACAATGGTCAATAGCTTGTTTACAAGCCCAAATTCGATTTACTTGTCCGGGTCCAATACCTAAAGACTGTTTATTCTTTGCAATGGCTATACCATTAGATTTTGCATACTTAACAACTCTCCATGCGAATAATAAGTCTTCCATTTCTTCTTTACTGGGAGCTCTTTTGGTAACAACTTTTAATTCTTCATCAGGTAAAAGTAAATTGTCTACATCCTGAATAAGCAGTCCGCCTGCCACTTTCTTTAAGTCATAAGCGCCTTCTGGTTGCTTTGCGTTAATATTGTCTAACTGAAGAAGACGAATATTTTTCTTTTGCCTTAAGATATCTAATGCTTCCTGAGAATAAGAAGGTGCAACAACGATTTCTATAAATATCTTATTCATTTCTATTGCCGTTTCTTTATCAATTTCTCTGTTAGCAACGACAATACCACCAAATATTGAAACCGGATCGGCATTATAAGCCTTCATATATGCATCATAAATTGTATCCGCACTGGCTACCCCACATGGATTAGCATGTTTACATGCAACAACTGTAGGTTCGTCAAATTCTTTCAAAAGTTCCAATGCGCCATTGGTATCGTTTATATTATTAAAGGAGAGCTCTTTTCCGTTAAGCTGTACAGCTGAGCTTAGACAGCCAGGGTTTTTATCGATTTCTTTGTAAAAAGCTGCTTTTTGATGCGGATTTTCACCATATCTCATATCCTGAACTTTTTCAAAAGTTAAAGTAAGCGTATTGGGGAAGTTTTTGTCTCCTCTTTTCTTTCTGAAATAATTTGCTATGAGGGCATCATAACTTGCTGTATGCTCAAAGACTTTATAAGATAAATAAAATCTTGTTTCTTCTGATACATCCCCATTCTTTTCTAATTCTTCAAGAACTTTTTCATAATCATTAGGGTCTACAATAACAATAACATCCTGATAATTTTTTGCTGCAGCACGAAGCATGGTAGGTCCGCCAATATCTATATTTTCCACAGCTTCCTCTAATTCTACCTTATCTTTTAATATGGTTTCTTTGAAAGGATATAAATTAACGACTACTAAATCAATGGGCTTTATATCTAACTCTTTCAGTTGCTTCATATGTTCTTTTCTGCTTCTTATAGCTAAAAGACCCGCGTGAATGTTAGGATGGAGCGTTTTAACCCTTCCATCTAAGCATTCTGGAAACCCTGTCACATCGCTAATGTTAATGACTTTGATTCCAGCATATTCAAGGGCTTTAGCTGTCCCCCCTGTAGATATAATTTCATAGCCTAACTCAGTTATTTTTTCTGCAAATTCTACAACCCCTGTTTTGTCGGATACACTGATTAAAGCGCGCTTCATCTTTATTCTCCTTTCATTTTTATAATTTATTATGAAATGTTCTATTGATTACCTCTTCTTGTTGTTCTCTGCTGAGTTTATGGAAATTTACAGCATAACCAGATACCCTTATAGTCAAAGTAGGATACTTTTCCGGATGTTCCATAGCATCTATTAGCTTTTCCTTGTTCAGGACATTGACATTCAGATGATGAGATCTTTGAGCAAAATAACCGTCTAAAATTCCCACTAAATTATTAATTTGTTCTTCTTTCGTCTTTCCTAGAGTATTTGGCTCTATTGAAAAGGTACATGAAATACCATCCCTGCAACTATCATAAGGTAGTTTTGCTACAGAATTTAAAGAAGCCAAAGCTCCCTTTACATCTCTGTTATGCATTGGATTTGCGCCAGGTGCAAAAGGTTCTCCTTTTTTTCTTCCATCTGGAGTATTCCCGGTCTTCTTTCCATAAACCACATTGGATGTAATGGTTAAAATCGATAATGTATGTTTTGCATTACGATATGCAGGCGTTTTTTGCAATTCATTATAAAAATCTTCCACTAATTCCTTTGCAATTTGGTCAACCCTGTCATCGTTATTTCCGAACTTTGGAAAATCTCCTTCTATTTTAAAATCTATAATAATACCATCCTCATCCCGAATGGGCATAACTTTAGCATATTTTATAGCACTTAAAGAATCGGCAACGACTGAAAGACCCGCAATTCCAAAAGCCATAAAACGTTCCACATTAGTATCATGAAGGGCCATCTGAAGCTTTTCGTAAGCATATTTATCGTGCATATAATGAATGATATTCATCGTATTCACATAAAGTTGGCAAAGCCATTGACGATAGTAAGAAAAACGCTTCATGACTTCTTCATAATCAAGAACATCCCCTGAAACAGGTTCCATATAAGGCCCTACTTGTTCTTTGCTGATTTCATCTACGCCTCCATTCAGACTCATCAGCAAGGCCTTAGGAAGGTTACAGCGTGCCCCAAAAAACTGCATCTGCTTTCCAATTTTCATGGCTGATACGCAGCAGGCAATGCCATAATCATCTCCAAATATTTCTCTCATTATATCATCATTTTCATATTGTATGGAATCCGTTTCAATAGATACTTTTGCACAAAATTTTTTAAAATTCTCCGGAAGATTATTGGACCAGAGAACCGTTAAATTGGGTTCTGGTGCAGGTTCCAGGGTATAAAGTGTATTTAAAAACCTATAAGAAGTTTTAGTCACTAAAGTCCGACCATCTTCACCCATACCGCCTATAGATTCTGTTATCCAGAGAGGATCTCCTGCAAACAATTCATTGTATTCCGGGGTCCTCAGCATTCTTGCCATTCTCAACTTAAGTACAAAATCGTCTATGATTTCCTGTACTTCTATTTCTATTAATCTACCTTCATTTAAATCTCTTTCAAAATAAATGTCTAAAAAGGTGCTTACCCGTCCAAGAGACATGGCTGCCCCATTTTGTTCCTTAATAGCACCTAAATAACCAAAATAAAGCCACTGTACTGCCTCTTTTGCATCATTGGCAGGCCTGGAAATATCATAGCCATACATCTGGGCCATTTTCTTGAGTTTTTCCAAAAAATCTATTTGCCTGTAAAGTTCTTCTGAAAGCCGGATATTTTCCTCACTCATGTACTTTTTCCCAATTTCGACTTTATCCTTTTTCTTTTGTTCAATCAGATAATCTACACCATAAAGTGGAATTCTTCTATAATCTCCAATAATTCTGCCCCGTCCATAAGCATCAGGTAAGCCTGTAATAACACCACTTCTCCTGGCCTTTCTCATTTCATCGGTATAAACTCTGTAAACTCCATCATTATGGGTTGTTCTATATTCAAAATGTTCTTCTACTTTTTTATCCAGTTTATAACCATAAGCTTCACACGCCTGTCTTGTCATACGGATTCCGCCAAAGGGATTAACTCCTCTTTTTAGAGGCCTGTTGGTCTGCAATCCAACGATAATCTCTTTTTCTTTATCGACATATCCGGGAGAATAATTTAGTAAAGAGGATACCGTAGAAGTATCAATGTCTAAAACACCTCCCCAGTCTGCTTCAAGGCGGCAAAGCTCCTTGTATCTTTTTAATAATGCCCTTGTTCTTTCTGTACTTCCAGCCAAAAAGTCTTCATTGCCTTCATAGGGAGTATAATTTTTTTGAATAAAGTCTCTTACGTTTATCTCCTCTTGCCAAGCACCTTCTTTAAAAGATCTCCATTCCTCTTTAAACATTCTCATCCTCCTCCTACATTGTAAAATGTATGACGGAAAATAAAAAACCACCTGAACAAACAGAAATCAAAATTCTGTCTGCCCAGGCGGTCGGCTGATTTTACCTTGTATTCCCTATGGGTTTATTCCCATTATCCGCCAGTCATACAAGGCATTTATTTAATACATTATTGTGCATGAATAATATTAAACTAAATTTTCAAAAATAAATTTTAAGATAAATACTACTGACAAAACGTACATTAGTGGATGAACTTTCTTTGCTTTTCCTGTTACAGCATTAATTCCTGTATAAGATATTATACCAAATACAATTCCTTCTGCAATGCTATATGCAAAAGGCATAAAGATTAAGGTTAAGAAAGAAGGAATTCCTTCTTGAGCATCTGTAAAGTCTATTTTTGTTACAGACTGCATCATCATAAAGCCTACGATGATAAGTGCTGGTGCAGTTGCAAAAGAAGGTACTGCAAGGAAAATTGGTGAAAAGAATAATGCAATGGCAAAAAAGAGTGCAGTAACAGCAGAAGTTAAACCTGTTCTTCCTCCTTCAGCTACTCCAGAAGCACTTTCAACATAAGTGGTTACTGTAGAAGTACCAAGAATTGCGCCAGCCGTTGTTCCTATAGCATCTGCCAATAAGGCTTCTTTAATTTTGGGAAGTTTTCCGTCTTTATCTAACATGCCCGCCTGGCTGGATACGCCAATTAATGTTCCTAAAGTATCAAATATATCAACAAATAAGAATGCAAAAACAACAACTAAAAAGTTAAATGAAAGCACTTGTGAAAAATCAAATTTAAAGAAAATTGGTGCGATACTTGGAGGCATTGATATAATGCCTGAAGGTATTAAACTATAGATTTGAGCCTCTGGATTAGGAACATACCATCCAGTTAACTCTGCAATAATACCCAAAATGTAAGTAACAAATATTCCGATCAAAATTGAACCTTTAACTTTTTTCACAACTAAAATTGCAGTAATAATTGTTCCGATAATTGCTAACAAAGGTACTACATCAGTTACATTGCCTAAAGATAAAAGAGTCGCCGGATCATCTACAATAATCTTTGCATTTTGTAAACCAATAAAAGTAATAAATAAACCAATTCCTGCTCCTACTGCATGCTTTAAATTTTGAGGAATAGCATTAAAAATTGCTTCTCTTACATTAAATGCAGTTAAAATGATAAAAATAATACCTTCTACTAAAACCGCTGTTAATGCCACTTGCCAACTATAACCCATTTTAAGACAAACTGTATAAATAAAATATGCGTTCAAACCCATGCCTGGAGCCAGGGCAAAGGGATAATTTGAAAAAAGTGCCATACACAAGGTTCCAATAATTGCTGCCAAAGCTGTCGTGGTAAATAAGGCATTGGCATCCATACCAACAGCCGGATCACCTAGAATATTAGGATTTACAGCCAAAATATACGCCATGGTCATAAATGTTGTAAAGCCTGCAATCACTTCCGTCTTAACATTGGTCTTGTTCTCACTTAACTTAAAGAGCTTTTCTAATAAACTATTGTTTTGGGGCTTATTGTTCGCATTTGTTTGTGCCATTATTGACTTCCTCCCTTAAAGATTAAAATTGAAAGAGATAAGGATGAGATAAACGATGAATATATCCCTGATCCATTAAAAAATTCGTTCCCTCAAAGATGAAGGAACGAACTTAATAATGCAAAATCATTAAGTCGTTCATTTCACCTATAGCCAGACAATTTACGGTTGTCGGTAGAAACATCCAGACCATATTTCCAGACTTATATAAGTGAATAAACCTTTTAAAAACCTTACTGATAAATGTATTTTATCAAATAATCTTGTATATTGTCAACAGTATTACGAACTTTTTATCCAAAAACAAACTGAACGTTCGAAATCAATTTTATATATTATTGTCAACAATGGCAACAGAAGCAGACGTTCCTATACGGTTGGCTCCAGCTTTTATTAAAGCTTCGGCATCTCCTTTGGTCTTTATTCCACCGGATGCCTTTACCCCCATGGTATCTTCTACGGTTCTTCTCATTAAAATAATATCATCCTTTATTGCCCCTCCAGCTAAGAAGCCTGTAGAAGTCTTAACAAAATCAGCCCCGGCTTCTTTGGCTAAAAGGCAAGCCTTTTCTTTTTCTTCATCCGTTAAAAGACCCGTTTCAATAATCACTTTCACGACAGCTTTTTTATCAGCAGCATGAACAACAGCCTTAATATCATTGAGGACATATTCATATTTCTTATCTTTTAAAGCCCCAATATTAATGACCATATCCACCTCTGTTGCACCATTTTCTATGGCTTCTCTGGTCTCAGCTGCTTTCATTGTACTGGTGGTTGCTCCTAAAGGAAATCCTATAACGGTTGTAATGCCAATCTCTGTTCCTTGAAGCAAATGCTTTGCCATGGTAACATAACAAGGATTTACACATACCGTCGCAAATCCGTATTTTTTTGCCTCTTCACAGAGTTTTCTAATATCTTCTTCTTTCGCTTCAGATCTTAACAAAGTGTGGTCAATCTTAGCTGCCAATTCTCGGTCAATCATTATATTCCTCCTAATTTTTATAAATAAAATTTAATTTTATTCCCATTCGATCGTTGCTGGTGGCTTAGGTGTAATGTCATAAACCACCCTGTTGACATGCTCTACTTCATTGACAATTCTGGATGAAGCTTTTTCTAATACTTCATAAGGAATTCTTGCCCAATCAGCATTCATAAAATCCGTTGTGCAAATCGCTCTTAGGGCAACGACATAATTATACGTTCTCTCATCTCCTGAAACACCTACAGAACGCAAATTCGTCAAAATTGCAAAATACTGGCTGATATCTTTATTAAGATTTGCTTTTGCTATTTCATCACGGAAGATATAATCTGCCTCTTGCAAAATAGCAACTTTTTCTTTTGTAATTTCTCCAATAATTCTTACGCCTAAACCTGGACCTGGGAATGGCTGTCTTTCTACTAAAAATTCAGGTATTCCAAGAACTCGTCCTAAATTTCTTACCTCATCCTTAAATAAGTCTCTTAATGGTTCAAGAATTTCTTTAAAATCAATAACATCCGGAAGTCCTCCGACATTGTGATGACTTTTGATAACAGCTGTATTTTTGCTGCCGCTTTCAATAATGTCCGGATAAATCGTTCCTTGTACCAGGAAGTCCACAGCTCCAATTTTTTTAGCTTCTTCTTCAAAAACCCTTATAAATTCTTCACCAATAATCTTTCTTTTTCTTTCCGGATCGGTTACTCCTTTTAATTTTCCTAAAAATCTATCCCCTGCATCCACACAAATCAAATTGATATCAAATTGTTCTCTAAATACTTTTTCAACTTCTATTCTTTCATTTTTTCTCATAAGACCAGTGTCTACAAAAATACATGTCAACTGCTTACCAACGGCTTTATGAACCAGTACGGCAGAAACGGATGAGTCAACCCCGCCAGAAAGAGCACAAAGTACTTTCTTGTTTCCTATTTTTTCTTTCAGGCTTTCGATAGATTGCTTTGCAAAATCATTCATATTCCAATCGCCACTGCAGGCACATTGATCAAACAGAAATTGATTGATGCGTTGAACGCCTTCTGCTTGATGAATGAGTTCTGCATTCATTTTTTCTACGCCTGCTATATCGTCATTGAAATCTTTAATCACAAGTAAAATAGGTACAGACATGCCTGTTGTAAGTTCTTTTATTAAACTATCCAATTCTTTTTTGTTAATATTATTTGAATCTCCTGTAATAATAATACCTTTTGCTTCCTTATTTTTTATTTTTTCAACAGGTGTATCATAAGCATTGACTTCACAATATACATTCGATGCCCTGACTTTTTTAGCTACCATTTGATTATATTTACCATCGAAATCTAATATAAGAATAAGTTCATGGTTCATATTTGTATCCTCCCATAATAATCCATTTAAATATCTCTAAATCTAAACTATTTAAAAATATAGAATATAATTATAATACATGAGATAAAAGAAAGCTGTCAAACATTTTATTAAATAGTCAAAAAATAATCGCATAATATATAAATCCGGACAGACTTTGGTCAATCCGGATTATTTTTAATATTAATATTCTACACTATAGTTTGGAGCTTCTTTGGTGATATGTATGTCATGAGGATGACTTTCTTTTAAACCTGCACTGGTAATTTGTACAAATCTTGCATTTTCCATTAATTCTTTAATGTTTCTTGCACCACAGTATCCCATTCCTGCCCGAAGTCCTCCCATGAGTTGGAATATTGTATCTTCAACAGGTCCTTTATAAGGCACTCTTCCTTCGACACCTTCAGGTACAAGTTTTTTAGCATCTTGTTGGAAATATCTATCTTTGCTTCCTTTTTCCATGGCCGCTAAAGAACCCATCCCTCTATATACTTTATATTTTCTGCCTTGGTATAATTCAGTTTCACCAGGACTTTCATCAGTTCCGGCGAATATGCCACCCATCATAGTCACACTTGCTCCAGCTGCAATTGCCTTAACAATATCTCCTGAATATTTAATGCCTCCATCTGCTATTATTGGAATTCCATAAGGTTTTGCTGCTTCAGAACAATCCATAATCGCAGTAATTTGAGGAACACCAACGCCTGCAATCACTCTTGTCGTACAAATAGAACCAGGACCAATGCCAACCTTTACTGCGTCTGCTCCTGCTTCAATTAAAGCTTTGGTTGCTTCAGCTGTAGCCACATTACCTGCAATAACCTGTAAATCCGGATAAATACTTTTTATCTTCTTTAGGGTCTCAATAACTCCCTGAGAGTGGCCATGAGCTGTGTCTACAACAATGACATCTACCTTAGCCTCTACCAGTTTTGCTACTCTGTCAATGACGTCACTTGTAACACCAACCGCTGCACCAACTAATAATCTTCCGTTTTCGTCTTTTGCAGCATTAGGGTATAAAATGGCTTTTTCAATATCTTTTATGGTAATAAGACCTTTTAGATTTCCGGATTTATCGACGATAGGTAATTTCTCAATTCTATGCTTTGCTAAAATTTCTTTTGCTTCTTCTAATGTCGTCCCTTCAGGAGCCGTAATTAAATTTTCCTTTGTCATAACCTCTTTAATTTTTCGGTTGTGATTGGTTTCAAAGCGTAAATCTCTATTGGTAATAATACCTACCAACTTTGTCCCTTCAGTAATGGGCACCCCTGAAATACGATATTTTGCCATTAACTCATTAGCTTCATATACATAATGCTCTGGGGATAAGTAAAAAGGATCTGTAATAACGCCATGTTCAGAACGTTTTACTTTGTCCACTTCATCTGCTTGCGCTTCAATAGACATATTTTTATGAATAACACCCATGCCACCCTGACGTGCCATGGCAATAGCCATTCTGGCTTCTGTAACCGTATCCATACCAGCACTCATTACAGGAATATTTAACTTAATTTTTTTTGTAAGCTGTGTTGATAGATCCACATCTTTAGGAAGAACCTGAGAATAGGCAGGTATTAATAATACGTCATCAAATGTTACTCCTTGCTTTACAATTTTTTGCATTTCTCAACCTCTCCTTAATTTTTCGCAAAGTTTATCAAATAATTTTCCCCTTGTCAACTATTTATTAAAACTTTTAATAATAAAATTGATTAATAATAACAGGCACATTTAATGTGCCCAAAAATTTATTTTTTTATATGCAATTTTCTAGGAATATATTGAAAAATTCCTTTTATAATTTCTTCATTAGGCTCAAAAATCATTTTTACCTTTTGATTATTATAGTTAAAGATGGCAGCATAAGTATTGAGTTTTATTTCTCCACTGCTGTAATCTAATATTTTATTATAATTACTCAATTCATGAGCATATTTTTCATCGTTAACATGAGCCATGATTTCAAATTCTTTTACCGAAACCGTTAAAAGTTTTTTACGCTTACTTTTACCTATAATCTTATCTACATCTAATTCATCATTGGTCAATATATATTCATATTCAATATCAAATCTTTGAATCAGCCAATATGTTCCAAACAAAATAAGGGCAACTGCCAATAAAGAAAAAGTTCCTAACATAGGTATGACAAATAATAATAAAACGATTGCAACAAGCATAATCAAAATAACTAAGATGTAATCTTTAATCGTCCGCTTTTTTGCTACGAGCTGTTCTTTAAAAACATCTCCCATATCCATCCTCCCTTTTTTTCTTTGTTATATCCTATCATATACAAATTTAAATATCAAGAAAAAACAGCTTGCCTTTTTGGCAAGCTGTTTTAAATTACATCATTCCCATTCCTGCGCCTCCGCCAGGCATTGGAGGTTCTTTTTCAGGAATTTCTCCAACAATTGCTTCAGTTGTTAAGAAGGTTGATGCAACTGAATTCGCATGTTGAAGTGCGCTTCTGGTTACCTTCGTTGGGTCAATGATTCCAGCATCAATCATATTGACATATTCTTCTGTAAGCGCATTGAAGCCCATATTCTTTCCTAATTCTTTTACTTTATTTACAACAACAGAATCTTCAAATCCTGCATTAGTAACAATTTGACGAAGTGGAGCTTCTAAAGCTTTAAGTACAATGCTAACGCCTGTCTTTTCATCACCAGAAGTGCTGTCAAGTAACGCAGCAACTTCTTTAATTGCATGAATATATGCTGATCCTCCACCAGGAACAATTCCTTCTTCAACAGCAGCTCTTGTTGCAGCCAAAGCGTCTTCAATGCGGAGTTTATTTTCTTTCATTTCTGTTTCTGTAGCAGCGCCTACTTTAATTACTGCTACGCCACCCGCTAATTTTGCTAATCTTTCTTGTAATTTTTCTTTGTCAAACTCAGAAGTGGTTTCTTCGATTTGATTCTTGATTTGTCTGATTCTAGCTTCAATATCTTCTTTCTTACCTGCACCATTAATGATAATGGTATTTTCTTTTTGAACTTTTACGGTACCTGCTCTGCCAAGCATATCTAATGTAGCTTCTTTTAAGTCATAACCCAGTTCTTCAGAAATCACCTGACCACCCGTTAAGATAGCAATATCTCTTAACATTTCTTTTCTTCTGTCTCCAAATCCTGGTGCTTTAACAGCTACACAGTTAAAGGTACCTCTTAATTTATTAACGATTAAAGTCGTCAGCGCTTCTCCTTCTACGTCTTCAGCAATAATTAATAATCTTGCACCTTGTTGAACGATTTGTTCTAATAATGGAAGAATATCTTGAATAGCAGAAATCTTCTTATCTGTAATTAAGATATACGGATCTTCAAGAACGGCTTCCATCTTGTCCATATCGGTTGCCATGTAAGCTGATAAGTATCCTCTGTCAAATTGCATACCTTCAACGATTTCTAATTCAGTATTCATAGTTTTAGATTCTTCTACAGTAATTACACCGTCATTGGAAACCTTTTCCATTGCATCTGCAATTAAGTTACCAATTTCTTCGTCGCCAGCAGAAATTGCAGCAACTTTTGCAATATGAGATTTTCCGTTGATTTGTTGGCTCATGCCTTTAATAACTTCAACAGCTTTTTTGGTTGCTTTGTGCATTCCTTTTCTAATGATGATTGGATTTGCACCTGCAGCAATATTTTTAAGTCCTTCTTTAATCATTGCCTGAGCCAATACTGTAGCAGTGGTTGTTCCGTCTCCTGCTACGTCATTGGTTTTGGTAGCAACTTCTTTTACCAGTTGAGCACCCATATTTTCAAAAGGATCTTCTAACTCTATTTCTTTTGCAATAGTAACACCATCATTTGTAATAAGAGGGGTTCCATATTTTTTATCTAAAACAACATTACGTCCTTTAGGTCCTAAAGTTACTTTTACGGTATTGGCTAATTTATCAACACCGGCTTCCAGTGCCTTTCTAGCATCTGAACCAAACTTAATCTCTTTTGCCATATTCATTTCCTCCTTTATTATTATAATCCATTAATTTATTCTACAATCGCTAAGATATCACTTTGTCTTACAACGATATATTCTACATCGTCAATTTTTACTTCTGTGCCAGCGTACTTAGAATAAATTACCTTATCGCCTACTTTTACTTCCATTTTAACTTCTTTACCATCCACAACTCCGCCTGGTCCAACAGCTACTACTTCTGCTTCTTGAGGTCTTTCTTTTGCCTGATTTGGAAGCACAATACCGGATTTTGTTTTTTCCTCAGCTTCTAACTGCTTAAGTACTACCCTATCCCCTAATGGTTTTAAATTCATAGTTTAACCTCCTTCAAAGTATGTATTCTATTCTGATTTCTTCGTTTGTTAGCACTCTTTCTGATTGAGTGCTAACTACAGAATTTATATTAATAAAACTACCATCTTTATGCAAGGACTTTTTTTCCCGAAAATAAAGCTTTAACTATTATTACCACATTATTTTTAAATTATCCTCTTAATTTCTCTGATTTTCTTTTCTTATCTTAATAATTCATTATTATCTTAAAAAGTAAGACAATTTATTTATAAATTTTTGAATAAAAGGTAGATAATAGATGACCGGTATAAATACTGAAGGCAGCAAGTTTCCAACTTTAATCTTTTTGACTTCCATCAAATTTAGGCCAATCGCAAAAATTAAAATTCCTCCAACGATGGAAATTTCTCGAATCATATCCTGCGTCATGAAAGGTTCTATCCATTGTGCCAGCATGGTAATGCTTCCCTGATAAATAAATACCGAAAATGCTGAAAGAGCAACACCTGTCCCTAAAGTAGAGGATAATACCATAGCAATAACCCCGTCTAATACAGCCTTGGCATATAAAGTTTTATGGACACCCTGAAGGCCGCTTTCTAAAGAGCCTATAATAGCCATGGTCCCAACACAAAAAATCAGGCTTGCTGTAACAAAGCCCTGAGAAATACTCCCATTCTTTGAATCTTTCTTCATTCTTTTTTCTATAGCATTCCCAAGTCTTTCTAATTTCCCTTCAATGTCTAAAAACTGTCCCAATAAGCCGCCTATAACCAGGCTGATAATAAATAAAATGGGGTGACTGGAGGGGTCATTTAAATGAGCAACCGCTCCTGATATCCCCACAAAAATTACCGATAAGGAAATGGCATGATAAATAATTTCTTTAAAAGCTTCATTAAAACCTTTCTTTATTATACTACCTAATAAGGCTCCAAAAAAAATAGCCAAAGTATTGACGATGGTACCAAGCATAATACCCCTCCTACTTGCCTATCTTAAGTTGTCTCCCATAATAAAACAAATATTGCTGGGCAAGACCTGCATAATTCCCGAACTGTTCTCTTGCAAAATGGCCGATTTCATTTAAAGAAATTTCTCTGTTAAAATATAAGCTCTCCATGATACGTTTAATCCAGATATCAACCGGAAAGGCTTCCCATTTTCCAAAAGCAAAAAGTAAAACACAATCCGCTATCTTGGGCCCTACTGCTTTAATATTAAGCAAAGTCGTTTTTGCTTCCTCATAAGGTAAGTATTTTAATTTTTCTAAATCAATTTCTCCACTTTTAATTTTTTTACAGGCATCTAATATATATGGAGCCCTGAATCCTGCTTTACATGCCCTGAGATCCTCTTCTTTTGCTTTTGATAACTCTTCAGCAGTTGGAAAAGCAAAATAATCGATATTGTCCACAGTATCAATATACTGCCCAAACCTCCTGCTAATATGATTAACAACCTGCTTGATATGAGGAATTTGTTTATTTTGAGAAATAATAAAAGATATCAGACATTCCCAGGGGTCCTGATTTAAAATCCGGATTCCAGGGGCATAATCAATGGCCTTATTCAAATATTGGTCCTTTTCCGCCAAAAGTTGTTTAATTATATCATAATCCCTGTTTAAATCAAAGTAAGAAATCCATAAATTTTTAAAATCTTCAATAGTAGCAGGATAAAAAATGACTTCTTCATCCGTCTGAAGAATTTTTAAGACTTTAGCCTTTGCTATTATCAGATAATGTCCTTCTGAAATCTTATAAAATCTGAAACATTGACCGCATTCCAATATTTGCTCTATATTAAAAGAATTTATATCCTTAAGAATGATTTTATCTTTTACCTGTCTATAATTCATAATCTCACCTGCCCTGCTATTGCAGCAAAGTTGTTTACATGCTATACTTAAGTCATTTAAGATGAATAATAAATTTATTACTGTAATCATTTTGGAGGTTAATAATGAAAGAAAATATCTATACCATTCCTGTTATCGATACTTTTAAAGAAGATACAGAATGTCCTCTTTGCCACCTTTATATGAAACTTGAAAAAGAAAGCATTGATTTTATGCTAGGTCCTTCATATATGGAAGATGATATCCGTATGGAGACCAATAAAATAGGTTTTTGTTCCCATCATTACGGAAAAATGTATGAAGAAAAAAACCGTTTAGGCCTTGCTCTGATGCTTCATACCCATTTAGAAGAAATTAATAAAAATCTTTCTAAAATTATTAGCTCAAATAAGGATTTAAATTCAAAAAGTTCTTCCATTTTTAATGTCTTCAAAACGGGTAAAAACAACCCTTCCACTAAAAATGAGAATCCTATTTCAAGCTATCTCAATAAAGTCTATGAGGGCTGCTACATTTGCAACAAAATTGATAATACCTTTAAACGTTATATAGATACCTTTTTTTACTTATGGAAAAGCGATGAAAGTTTTGTTTCTTTAGTTTCTGAAGGAAAAGGATTCTGCTTAAAACATTTTTCTTTATTATTGGAAAAAGGCAGCCAGCTATTAAATAAAAACCAATACACTCATTTTACACAGATTGTTATTCCTATTCAACAAAAAAACCTAAAAAGAATTGAAGAGGAACTCGATTGGTTTATACAAAAATTTGATTACAGATTTAAAGATGAACCATGGGGAAATTCAAAAGATGCAATCCCAAGAAGTTTACTGAAAATTGCAAGTTTATAATTTAATATCAAAAATTGTTGACATTATAAAAATTATGTTATTTAATAATCTTATAAGATTACTATAAGGGGGATTATGATTATGAATCAAGAATACCAGGCAACAACTGGCTATGGCGAGCAATCTATAGGTGTTGGTGAATGGTTAGTAACAATGATTCTTCTAAACATTCCTATATTAGGTCTTATTCTTGCTCTTATATGGGGATTTTCTTCCAATGTTAATAAGAGCAAACAAAATTTCGCTAAAGCATACCTTATTTTGTTGATAATCGGTCTAATTTTAGGAGCAATATTCTCTTCAGTTATTTTTGGTATGTTAGCAGCAGCTCTTGGTGGTTCAATGAGCTATTAATATTTATTAAAAAATATATAAAAAAGCTTCTGTGTTTTACACAGAAGCTTTTTTATTTTATTGTTCTGCTAGCTTTTGATATGCTTCAAATCTTTCTTTAGCATCTTTTTCGGATTGTTCAAATAGTTTTTCTGCTACTTCAGGGAAGGTTCTTGTAAGAGCAGAATATCTTACTTCATTCATTATATATTCCCTATAGTCAGCAGTTGGTACTTTAGAATCTAAGATAAATGGATTCTTTCCTTCTTCTTTAAGAAGAGGATTATATCTATAAAGATGCCAATAACCAGCTTCTACAGCTTTTTTGGTTTCTTCCTGAGAACAAGTCAAACCACCTTTAATTCCATGGTTGATACATGGTGAATAAGCAATAATAAGTGATGGTCCTGGATAACTTTCTGCTTCAATTAAAGCTTTGATTAACTGATTTTGATTTGCTCCCATAGCAACTTGTGCTACGTAAACATATCCATAACTCATCATCATTCTTCCAAGGTCTTTCTTCTTGATTGGTTTTCCTGCTGCAGCAAATTTAGCAATGGAACCAGTTGGTGTAGCTTTTGAAGCTTGTCCGCCTGTATTTGAGTATACTTCTGTATCAAATACAAGAACGTTAATATCTTCACCAGAAGCTAATACATGATCAAGGCCACCAAATCCAATGTCATAAGCCCAACCGTCTCCACCTAAAATCCAGTGAGACTTCTTCACTAAGAATTCTTTCTTTTCAAGAATTTCTTCAAAAATTTCTTTTGCTCTGCCACTACCATTGTAAGCTTCTAATAATGGCACTAATGTTAAGGTAGCTTTCTTTGAACCTGCAGCATCATACATATTGTCTACCCAATCCTTAAGGGCAACTTTGATTTCATCAGAAACATCTAAGCTTTGAGCTTCTTCTGCAAGATCTTTTAATTTGTTTCTGATTTGTTTTACAGCCATATACATACCAAAGCCAAATTCAGCATTGTCTTCAAACAAGGAATTTGCCCATGCTGGTCCATGACCCTTTTCGTTGGTTGTATATGGAGTTGAAGGTGCACTTCCTGCCCAAATGGAAGAACATCCTGTTGCATTTGCAATATACATTCTATCTCCAAACAATTGAGTTAACAGCTTAGCATATGGTGTTTCACCACAACCTGCACAAGCACCGGAGAATTCAAGCAATGGTTGTTCAAATTGACTGCCCTTAACGGTTGCAACATTTAATGGATTTTCCTTCTTAGATAAGGTCATTGCATATTCCCAATTTTCAATTTGTGCTGTTTGAGTTTCAATTGGCTTCATAATTAATGCTTTTTCTTTAGCAGGACATACTTGGGCACAGCTTCCGCAACCTGTACAGTCTAAAACAGATACCTGAATTCTGTATTGATAGTTTTCTAAACCTTTACCAATTGCCTTCTTGGATGTAAATCCTTCAGGTGCATTATTAACTTCTTCTTCATTGAGTAAGAAAGGACGGATAACTGCATGTGGACATACAAATGAACATTGGTTACATTGAATACATTTATCCATTTGCCATTCAGGTACTTCTACAGCAATTCCTCTCTTTTCGTATTTTGAAGTACCTTGTGGGAAGGTTCCATCTTCTCTGCCAACAAATGCGCTAACTGGGAGATTGTCTCCTTCTTGTCTGTTCATAGGTTCCATAATCTTAGCAACAAACTCTGGTACATCTTTTGTAGCCGCTGCTTCTTCTTCTACGGAAAGATCTGTCCAGTGAGCAGGAACCTTAACTTCTACAATATCTACTACACCTCTGTCTACAGCAGCAAAGTTCATATTAACAACTTTTTCACCTTTTTTACCATAAGAAGCTACAATAGCATCTTTCATGTATTTTACTGCGTCTTCAATTGGAATAATATTCGCTAATTTAAAGAATGCTGCCTGTAATACAGTATTTACACGGTTTCCTAGGCCAATTTCCTTTGCAATGGAAACCCCGTCAATGATATAGAATTTAGCTTTTCTTTCTGCAAGAATCTTTTTCATTTTTGCAGGTAATTTTTCTTCTAATTCTTCTACAGTCCAGTCACAGTTTAAAAGGAATGTGCCGCCTGTTTTTAAGTCAGATACCATATCATATTTATCTACATAAGAAGGATTATGGCATGCAACAAAATCTGCCTTCTTAATTAAATATGTGGAGCGGATTGGTTTTTTACCAAAACGGAGGTGAGAAATCGTTACACCACCAGACTTCTTGGAGTCATAGGAGAAATAAGCCTGTACATACATATCTGTATGATCTCCAATAATCTTAATGGAGTTTTTATTCGCACCTACAGTTCCGTCAGAGCCAAGTCCCCAGAACTTGCAGCTAATTGTTCCTTCTCCTGTAATGTCTAATTCTTCACCAGTTGGAAGAGATTTATGGGTAACATCATCAACAATACCAATAGTAAAGTTGTTTTTAGGTTCATCCTGCTTAAGGTTTTCAAATACTGCCACAATTTGAGCAGGTGTAGTATCTTTTGAACCTAAGCCGTAACGGCCACCAACGATAACCGGTTGACTGGATTGACCCATAAATGCTGTACATACATCAAGATATAATGGTTCTCCAATTGCACCTGGTTCTTTTGTTCTGTCTAATACAGCAATCTTCTTCACTGTCTTAGGTACTACCTTTAAGAAATGTTCAATTGAGAAAGGTCTGTATAAACGTACCTTTACAAGACCCACCTTTTCTCCCTTGCTGTTCAAGTAATCTACAGTTTCTTCAATAGTGTCTACTACAGAACCCATTGCAATAATTACTCTGTCAGCATCATCTGCTCCATAATAATTAAATAATCCATAATTTCTTCCTGTAATTTTGTTGATTTCATTCATATATTCTTCTACAACAGCAGGAAGCGCATCATAGAAAGGATTGCATGCTTCTCTTGCCTGGAAGAAGATATCTGGATTTTGTGCTGTTCCTCTAAGTACAGGACGTTCAGGATTTAAAGCATTCTTTCTGAATGCTTTTACAGCATCCATATCAATTAATTTTTTGTAGTCTTCATAGTCTATTAATTCAACTTTTTGTATTTCATGAGATGTTCTGAATCCATCGAAGAAATGAAGGAAAGGTACTCTTCCTTTAATCGCACTAAGGTGTGCTACTGAGCCTAAATCAATAACTTCTTGTACGTTTGTTGACGCTAACATTGCAAAACCCGTTTGACGGCATGCCATAACGTCTGAATGATCTCCAAAAATGGAAAGCGCATGGCTTGCAACAGCACGGGCTGAAACATGAATAACGCCAGGTAAAAGTTCTCCTGCAACCTTATACATATTAGGAATCATCAGCAATAATCCCTGAGAAGCTGTATAAGTAGTTGTTAATGCACCTGCTGCTAAAGAACCATGAAAGGTACCAGCTGCTCCGCCTTCTGATTGCATCTCAATTACTTTAGGTGCCTGACCAAAAATATTTTTCTTACCGTTTGCTGCCCATTCATCAACATATTCAGCCATAGGTGAAGATGGTGTGATTGGGAAAATACCAGCTACTTCGGTAAATGCATAGGAAACATGCGCAGCTGCCATATTTCCATCCATTGTCTTCATCACTTTTGACATCATTTTACCCCCTAGAATAATATAATTATTTAAATACAATAATATCAGTATATTGTATACACATATTATAACATAGAAACACAATTAGTAAATAGATTTCTTTAGCTTTTTCCCAATACATGATAACATTATAACAATCTTTTTTCAATATTTCCGTCAGCCTGTTATTACAATTTTATCTTTAAAAATCTTCCTTTAGCTGCCCTATTTAAAGAATTTCTAAGGCTACGACAAATTTCAATCTTATTTTTAAATCATGATTAAATAAAAACACTAATATAAGGATATATTAGTGTCTGTCAAATTTTTTATAAAATTAATTTAAACTTATTGAATGATATAGTCATTAATAATTTGATAAACTTTTAATAAAAGATTACTCATATTTTTATCCTTATAAAATTTTAATTCAATACTAATGCCTCCTGACAAAACTAATTTTATCTCAGAATCTAAATCAAAAGTTCCTGCTGTTTCTATAGAATATGTAACGATACTTTTATAAGGAATCGAATAGTATTCAATTTTCTTGCCTGTCAAACCTTGTTTATCTGCTATCAGGATCCGTTTATCAGTAAATACTGCCACATCTCTGATGGTTTTTACTGCAAAATGAACCCTTTCATTTTTAGAAATAAACGGCTCAAGACTTGAAGAAAGAGGAACTTCCTGATAAAAATTAAAGATTTTGTTTAAACTTGCATCAGCCATAATAATACCTCCATCATTAAATTTTCTTAAATCTTCTAAGTGTGTTTTATATATATTAACGCATTCCCTGACTAAATATACATCTTATAATAAATTTTATATAAATTACTATAATTTGTATTATCCCAAATTGTTTCTTATTTGTATTTATGGAGTTTAATATAGTGTATTTACAAAATATAATATACATTTAAGAAATTGGTATTTATTTTTGTAACATTCATTGATATAATAAAATGGGTGATGTGTATATGGGTAAACAATTTGGTGATCGTTTAAGGGAATTACGGATAGAAAGAGGAATGACTCAGGAAGAACTGGCCAGGGAATTTAATACTGGAAAAGCTTCTATTTCTCACTACGAAAGTAACCGAAGACTTCCTAACGCTAATAACATTAATTTATTTGCAGAATTCTTTAATGTTTCAATCGATTACATCATGGGAAAAAGTGACGTAAGAAACCCATACATCACAAGAGAACAGCTTGTAATATCTCCTCTTTCTATAAAGGATAAAAATCAGTACCAAACCTTTATAGAACAAATCCAACTCTTTTTTATGGATGAAGAGATTCCTGAAGAAGATAAAGAAGCTCTCTTCAAAGATATCTCAAAACTCTTTTGGGAAGCAAAAGAAATATGCAGGCAAAAAACTAATTAACAAATGAAAAGATTTCTAGCAAAAGCTAGAAATCTTTTTAATTTAAGCATTAAAGATGTATCATTTTAAATACTCATGCGTTAATAATAAATTCTTACAAATTTTATGGAATAAATATCTGCTAACACCAGGTCATCGGTTTCCGGCTCTCTCAGAATAATATAACTGATCCCGACATCTACTAAAGTCCCTTCCCTGTCTACCAGCATATTGGTGCCAATTAGAAACTCTACTTTTACATACTTCCCTATCTGCTGTCTTAAATAACCTTGAGTATAATTAATATCTTGTTGTACAGGTGATCCTGGTTCCATCTCAAAATCTACCGGTGCAGGACTTTCTCTGTCTGCTGCTGGTACAGATTTTTTTTGGATGATATTATAAGCTGGATACAATTTTTTGTAACCTGGTCCCGGCCCACAAGTCCTTTTGAATTTATAATTCATATCATTGCCTCCTAGCTTTATATTTAAATTTTTCGATTATGTTTGAGCATAAAGCTCAGTTGGATTATAAAAGCAATGATCTCCAACCCTTACCTGAAAACTTCCTGTACCATTCCTTGGGAAAATATATGGACAATCTGGCTGAAAAGGATTGAAATACCATAATGAATAGCCAACGGTAAAAAGACGGTTGCCGGATAATGCCCAGTCAGCAATATCATAATGAATTTGTTCTGGTGGATTTGCCCAAATCGTTTGGGGATTGAGCTGTCCTCTAATTTCTGACCTTACACAGTCAAATTGACCTTCCTGATAAATGACTTTTCTTATATCTCCCTGACATACTCTATGATATTCTCCAAAAGGGACTCTTACTCTATTCATAACAACTGTCGCCACCGCTTTCATGCCGTTTTCTCCTTCTCCTCCAGCTTCACATTTTATAATTCTTGCTAATAATTCCCTGTCAGAATAAGCCACACAAGCACCTCCTCTTTTTAACGTCTACTATAATTTATTCATTTCACTAGATATTGTTACATTTACTAAAATAATAAAACAAAACAAAAAACGCGGATGAATTAATCCGCGTTTTTACCTTCCACAATAAGCTCATTCAATTTAGGATTTGCTATAGGTATATACTGAGCTCTCTGATCAGCTGAATTCTCTATCTTTACACCAGCATACAATGTTTCAACTATCTGTGTATTATTATAATAATTTACCCGGAAATCAAGTTGAAAATGATATTTTGAATTCATTTCTCTTAACTGCTTATTAGCATTTAAAATAATATCTTTCGTTTCATTTCTAATTTTCTTTTTCAATTCATCAACTGTCAAATCCGGAGTCCAGATTAAATCCTTTGCCATCATTTCTTCTTGTAAAGTCTTTTTAAACAGTTCATATTCTGGTCCTCCTACAGCATTTGTTATATATCTGCCAGTCTTTACGTACTTACTGTCATTTTTCACTACATAGTAAATTGTTAATTCATCATGGACTAATATAATATCAAGACCTTCATCTTTATATTTTTTAACGATATTTTGCAGTTCCTCATTGTTTTCATAATTTTTTATTGTAGTACTCATATCTGTATCCCAGGTAAGTTTCAATGCATTTATTGCATTAATTGCTTCGATGGCTTTTAAACATTCAGAAGAATAAATCCTTACTCGTTCGTTCTTTCCTTCGATTGCCGAAACTATATGTACTTCCACATATCCATTATTATTATGCTTTACAGTAGTTACAAATATCTCTTTACTATCAAGCTTAAGTTTCTCTTTTAATTCATCAATCTTCACATTAATTTCTGCATAAGCCTGATCGACTGTTTTTCCATATGACCAAATAAAATTATCTTTGAAATTTTCAACTTCTTTTCTCACATAATCAACCGTTGGATTTTCTGCATTCCCTTCAAATATAACCGCTTCAACTTTTATATTTTCATTTACAATGATCATAAAAGGCATTTCTGTACTTTTAGATATGAGTTCGTCATTTTCATTTTTTACTGCCCAATAGTCAAATGTATAACCTTCATTTGCCTGTGCAGTAAAAGTAACCTCCGTGCCTTCCGGTACTTTTTCATCATTTTTAATATTTGCCGTAATGGTACCATTTTCTGCTGAATAATTTACCTGATATAATTCAGCCATGTTTTCATCAGATTCTAAGGTTTGTTTCTGCGCTATGGCGGTAACAGGAACTACTAAAAGAAAGATAGAAAATAAAACTAATAAGCTAATATTTTTTTTCTTTTCATTTCTTTTCCTCCCAAAGTATAATAGAAATTTCAAGTATTATATAATACATTTAAAATTGTTTCAAGTATTTTTAATAATTTAAATACTAAAATATTCTAATATTTTTACAAAAAATACTTAAAAGATTGACCAACTCCTTTTTTAGAAAAATAAAAACATCCAGCCATCTAAAAATTTACAGCCGGATGCTTTTATAGCAATAAAAGAGAAATTAAGCATTCATCATTCCATTAAATGATAAATCATAATGCACTCTTTCTCTAAGTCTTTAATGATTTCAAAACCCAAATTTTTATACATCTTAAATGCATAATTATCTTTTTGCACAGATAAAGACACTTGTTTATAACCCTTTTCCCTGAGCAATTCTAACATTTTCTTCATCAATGCTGTTCCTATTCCCTGACCGCGATATTCCTTATATAAGGAAATGGCCAATTCAGGTGTCCTCTCATCTATATAGGCATAACTTTTAGCCTTGTTGCTAAATACCCTGGTCCAAACTGCACCTGCCACTTTTTGGTCAAGTTCAGCAACCAGGCATAAATCATGAGGTCTGCCAAAGTCCTCTATATAAATCTTTATTTCTGGTTGATGAATAATAGATTTGGGTAATAAAGCTTCTCCGTCCTTTTGAAAAATTGCTTCATAGAGAAAGTCCTGTAACAAATCAATTTCCGATGCTTTAATGGGTCTTATGGTATATTGAATCATAAAAAAGCTCCTTTGAATCCTTATTCTGCTGCTTTAAAATTATAAATAGGTTTTATCCGGTTAACAATTTCTACAGTATCCTGGATATTGTTTACGATATCCTCCATTCTTTTATAGGCCATGGGACATTCATCCAAAGTATCTTTATTAATTGTAGTCGTATAAATCCCCTTCATTTCTTTCTTAAATTCTGAAACCGTAAAAGAATTTTTGGCAACATTTCTGGACATTAATCTGCCTGCACCATGTGGAGCTGAATAATTCCAATC
Organism: Candidatus Epulonipiscium sp.; assembly: GCA_012521395.1. Lineage (GTDB taxonomy): Bacteria > Bacillota > Clostridia > Lachnospirales > Defluviitaleaceae > JAAYML01. The sequence continues at coordinate 43,948 of JAAYML010000025.1, forward strand.
TTCGTTGCCTTTCCCGATACAGATTAATGAACCGTCTCTCATATTTATCGGAATAAGCAGCTTTTCGCCTTTTTGGGCTGAAACAGCACCTTTTCTGAGAATCATATTGGTCGTATCAATATAATTATGAATGGTTGTAAATTGGTCTTCAATCTTTAGTTTCATTCCTTTTATGATTTCTTCCATCATAGCTTTCCGATTAAGATAAGCAAACCTCTGAACTAATTCCATATCATGCAGATAATCCTCCATCAATTGCCCTGAAACATATGCCAGAGATTTTGGGATATCCGTCAGAACTTGTGCTCTTAAAGCTGCTATAGCTGACTGGATTTCTTTTTGCCTGCCTGCCGCTTTATATTCTGCGATTAATCTTTCAATATCGGCACTGGTATTTTTATTTAATGATTTATATGCCTGGTCCTGATAGAATTTTGCAACCTCATTGCCCAAATGTCTTGAACCTGAATGAATGACAATATAGATCTGCCCTGCTTCATCTTTCCCAGCTTCAATGAAATGATTACCTCCTCCAAGTGTCCCAATAGATTTAATGGCTCTGTCAAGATTAATTTTCCCTTCATCCTTACACCTTAGTTTTTCTAAATCTATACTGTCAGCATATTTGTGAGGTGTCTTTCTGATATTAAAACCAGCAGGAATTTTGGAATGAATCAATTTGTCCAGTTTTTCTAATTCTATATAGGAATTCTTAATTTTTACCACTTCCATGCCACAACCAATATCAACACCTACTAAATTGGGTACAATACAGTCTTTTATGGTCATCGTTGTCCCTATGGTACAACCTGCCCCTGTATGAACATCAGGCATGATTCTGATTTTTGAACCCTTCGTAAATTCCTGATCACATAAAAGTTTTATCTGTTGAATTGCACTTTCTTCAATAATATCGGTAAAAACCTTTGCCGTATTGTGTTTCCCTTCGATTAACATCATACTATCCCCTTTTTTTATACTATTGTTATTATAAGACTAATCTGTAAAAATAGCTATAAAAATAAATGCGGATTTTAATTATCCGCATTTTCATACGCATTTATCAACTCTTCAGCTTTTGGATTTATCAAGTAAAAAAATGAGCTATATCTTTCATTTGGAGAAATCCTTAATTCTAAACCAGGTCGTAAAGTCGTTACTATCCCTGTACGATTATCATCTTTGTAATACGTTTCATCAAATACATTAGAAATACGATAGCTGGTATTAATTTTTCTTAGTCGTTTATTGGCATTTATAACTATATCCTTTGATTCTTCCCTTATCTTCTCCCTCATTTCTTCGATAGTCAAGTCTTCTGACCAAAAGAAATTTTTATTGTAAAACTCTTGCATAGCATCGTTAAACACTTCATATTCCGGACTTTTTATACTTCTAGCCATATAGTATCCGGTTTTAACAAAATTACTATCATTTTTTGCAACCAAGAAAACTTTCAAAGGATCATGGTGAATTTCAATATTAATTCCCTGCTCTTTATATTTTTCTATGATTGCCTGAAGTTCTTCGTTGTTTTTTAAGTTCATTATTGTCGTTGTTTTGTCCGTATCCCAAGTTAGATTTAAAGCATCAATTTCTGAAAGAATTTCTTTTAAGCGTATTACTTCAGAGAATCAATGATTACGACTTCTTTCTTTTTTTCCACTTGAGAAGAGATTTGTATTTCAATACGTCCGGCTCCATATATTTCAACAACGGATATGTTTATTCTTTTAGAATCTAAATTAAGTATTTCTTTCAAATTATTGACTTTTGCAGTGATTTCTTTATAAACCTCACCCATTGTTTTTCCATAGGGCCATGTATAATTAAGATTTTCAATAGCTTTTCTGGCATAGCTGACCGTTGGATTTACAGCACTGCCTTCAAAAAGAACAGCTTCAATTATGATGTCAGCTTTTATTTCATATTTCAATGTTCCTGTCTTTACCTTAGATAAAACCTTTCCCTCTTCATCTTTTACTAACCAATAATCAAAAACATATCCTTCATCAGGCCATACATAAAAAGTAAGTACCGTACCAGCAGGCACCTTTTGCCCACTTGCAATACTGGTTGAAATGATACCATTTTTAACAGAATAATTTACAACAAATTCTTTGGCTGCATTTTTATCCGTCTCTTCAGCATTTTTGTTGTCCTCTACAATTTCTTTATATACTTCACTCATTTCTATTTCTATGGATGCAGCTTCTTCTGCCAAATCTCTCATTTCAGCTGATAATACTGAAGGAAACATAAAAAGTATAATAGTAATAACCATAACAAAAGATATCCATTTTTTACTGCTCATTTTTCTTTCTCCTTTATTATTTAGTAATAATAAAATAATTCAACTTTTTTAAAGAAGTATATAACAAGTCTCTTTCTTTATAATTTATTAAAATATTAATTTCTTTAGAACAAAATAAATATCAATCCCTTTTTGCAGTATCAAACAGTTGTTTTAACATAATAATCAATGTAATCTTTAAGTTTTTCAATATATCTCATGCCGATATGGCTAACGACCCCCTGATTTCTCGTAATATATCCTATATTCATATTAACATCTATATCCAACGGGATGGCGCAATAATCACTGCCATTTAATTCTTCACATATAATACCCGAACATAAGGTATAGGCGTTTAAGCCAACCATTAAATTGAGCATCGTTGCTCTGTCACAAGCCTTAATGGTTTTCTTATAATCATAAGTACTAAGAATTTCCTCTGCAAAATAAAAAGAATTATTATCCCCCTGCTCAAAAGAAAGACAAGGATAATCTGAAAGCTCTTCCATGCTTATTTTGTCTTTTCTGGCTAAAGGGTGCCCTTTCCATAAATAGACATAGCCTTTGCATTGAATTAAGTCATGAAATTCCAGTTGGTTTTCTTTTAATAATTTATTGATCACCTTTTCATTAAAATCATTAATATATAGAATTCCTATTTCACTTTTTCCATTTCTGACATCTGAAATAACATCTGCTGTCCGTGTTTCGCGGATAGCAAATTCATATTCATTCATATCAAATTCTTTTACCATTTCTACAAAAGCCTTTACAGCAAAGGAATAGTGTTGTGTAGAAACGCCAAACTTCTTTTTTATCTTTTTTCCTTCAATATATTTTTCTTCAAGCAATTCCATCTGTGCCAGGACCTGACGGGCATAGCCTAAAAAATCCTCTCCTTCGGCTGTAAGGATGACCCCTTTATTAGTACGGGTAAATATATTGATATTAATTTCAGCTTCCAAATCTTTAATCGCACTGGAAAGAGTCGGTTGTGATATAAAAAGCCTTTTGGCCGCTTCATTCATCGAATTGGTTTCTGCAACGGTTACGACATATTTTATCTGTTGTAGAGTCATTATATCCCTCCTGCTGACAGTTTAAACTACTGCCAATATGATTTATTTATAACTTATTTTAATAAATGCATAAAAGAGAGGAATATACTTTCCCTCTCTTAAAATAATCCGCTTATTCAGCTATTGCTTTAAAAGCCTCTTCTAAATCTTCAATGATGTCATCTATATGTTCTGTACCAATAGAAAGTCTTATTGTATTTGGTTTAATGCCCTGGTCTAAAAGTTCTTCTTTAGTTAATTGTGAATGGGTGGTTGATGCGGGGTGAATGACAAGGGATTTTACATCCGCTACATTGGCAAGCAAGGAGAATAATTCAAGATTATCAATAAAGTCTTTTGCTTTTTGCTCATCGCCTTTTATTTCAAAAGTGAAAATGGTTCCTCCTCCGTCAGGTAAATACTTCTTATAAAGTTCTGACTGCTGTGGATCCTGAGATACAGAAGGATGATTTACCCTTTCCACCTGAGGATGATTCTTTAAATAATCTACCACTTTTAAAGCATTTTCTACATGTCTTTCTACCCTAAGTGACAGGGTTTCAAGACCCTGTAATAATAAGAATGCATTGAATGGTGCCAGGGTTGCTCCTGTATCTCTAAGCAGGATTGCTCTTATTTTTGTAACAAAAGCTGCAGCTCCTACTGCTTTTGTAAAACTAATTCCATGATAACTTGGATTAGGTTCTGTCAGGGAGGAGAACTTGCCACTTCCTTCCCAATCAAACTTACCACTGTCAATAATAACGCCTCCAAGGGTTGTTCCATGACCACCAATAAACTTCGTTGCTGAATGGATAACAATGTCTGCTCCATATTCAATGGGTCTTATCAGATAAGGGGTGGCAAAAGTATTGTCAACAACCAGAGGAATTTTATAGTTATGGGCAATCGCAGCAATCTTTTCGATATCAACTACATCCGAATTTGGATTTCCCAGGGTTTCAACAAATATAGCCTTTGTATTTTCCTTTATTGCCTCTTCTATTTCTTTGTAATTAAAGGGATCTACGAAGCTTGTAGTAATTCCATAACTCGGAAGGGTATGAGCTAATAAATTGTAGGTTCCGCCATAAATATTTTTAGCCGATACAATGTGGTCTCCAGCCTGAGCTAAATTTAAAAATGTATAGGTTATAGCTGCTGCTCCTGAAGCAACCGCTAACGCAGCAATTCCTCCTTCAAGGGCTGCAATTCTTTTTTCAAATACATCCACTGTTGGATTAGTCAGTCTTGAATATATGTTTCCTACATCCTGAAGGCTAAATCTTGCTTCCGCATGGGCACAGTTTTTAAATACATAAGAAGTTGTCTGGTAAATGGGGACTGCTCTGGCGTCTGTAGCAGGATCGGGCTGCTCCTGTCCAACATGTAATTGTAAGGTTTCAAATCTAAATTTCCTATCCGCATATTTTTTCTTACTCATCATCATACCTCCATTTTTTTATATTTATCTCAATTATTCTTGCAGTATTCCTATCTGTTTTATCTGATATGTTTATATTAACATTCAATCTTGTTATTGTAAATAAGTCTTTTTATATAATTAGTTATAAGGTTTTCCTATATCAAAAGAAATATAAAAGCAGCCTTTCGTTTAACAAAAGCTGCCTGTTTTACTTTATTACTTTTGACAAAATAATTTTTTTAACCGTATAATATCCCGCAAAAGCAGCAACTGCTCTCATTGTATCAATTGAATGGCACCTTTTCATGTTGAACTCCTCTAAACTTTTTATTCAATATTTTTATCAGGAAATCGTCGAGCTTTTTAACTGAATAAGCAGTCAGTATGGAAAATAAAAGAACCAGATAAACATATAAAATATCACTTTTAATCGGAATAAAATCTACAAACAATCCAATAAGTAAATTATGAATTAAATACAATTCCAAGGTCATCGTACCTAAAAATTTTAGAACTGGTCCGGAACATTTTAGCTTTAAGCCCAGGGTAAATACAGTAAAAACAAAAAATACAATCGCAGGAACTTGAAATGCCAGGCATATCCAGCGTTCTGGAATTCCTGAACCTCCCTTTAACTCTGCCCAATAAGAATATTTTGAAAGTGTATATAGTGATGCCGCAAAAAATAAAACAAATAAAAGTATAAAAACAATCAAAATAATACTATATTTCTTCTTAACAAAATTTACAATTATATCTTCAAATCTTGCAACCAGCATGCCTACAAATAAAAGAGGGCAGGTATTAAACCACCATTCACCATGAAGCCAGAGATTTTCCTGACTGTGCCCAAGTAACAGGCTAACCGTAATATAACAAAAAATAAAAATACCCATTAGTGTAAAAGCTGCCTTTTCATTTTTTATATACTTAAAGATTAAATAAAATGCTATATAAAAAATGACAATCGCAATAATATACCATGCATGAGAATTGGCTAAGATAAGCCCGCTAAGCCTTAAGAGCAAGCCAGATAAACTAAACCTTGCACCACCAATATAATAAGCAAATAAATAATGGTCGTAACATAAAAAGAAACAAGAACTACAAGAAGTCTCTTTTTCAAAAAGCTGTTTAAGTAATTTTCCTTTGTACGCCAGCTTCTAATCAGACCAAAACCTGATGAAAAAAAAGAAAACACCTACGAGTAATACGCCAATTTGGCTAAATGGGAAAAGAAGCCTTTGCTCCGTAAGCCTTTGGGAAAGATGATGCAGAATAATCGTCATGGCGCAAAAGCCCTGAATGGCCTTTGTACTTTCCAGGGAAAGAAAATCTTCATGCCAGCTTCCCTTTTTTGTTTTAATCCTGGACCCAAACAAAAGTATAAAAGCAAGTATTCCATAAACAAAAGCCATAAAACCCCCAAACTTAATCTTCTTGAGATCTTTATTCAGTTTTATAACAGTATTATTGTAACGCGGAGCCAGTAAAATTAATATAATTTTAACTAATTTTAATTAATTTAATATTAAGATTTGATTTTCTACTATTTTGTGGTAGCTGTCTAAATAGAGTTAATCTATATTGGCAGGAATTTTTATATCTACTGTCATACCAGGCTTTAATAATTCTTTACCCTTTTCAATATCAATTATTGCCTCTAGATAAATATCACCATCTTTTTCTACTGCTCTGTTAGATATTGTTCTAATTCGGCCAGTAATTTCCTCGCCATTTTCGTACGGAGGAACAATAATGGCTTCCGCCCCGGCAGAAACTAAGCTGATGGATTCCTCAGGAATATCTGCAATAACCATCATGGTATCCTGATACATGGCTTTTAATAAGGCCTGCTCTGGTCCTATCCTGCTTCCCTCTTTACAATAAATGTCATATATAATTAAATTGTCCTCTGGAGCAACAATATAATTGTCTTGTATAAAAGCTCTATTTAACTTACTTTTCATGGCATTAACCTGTAATTTTGCTGATTCAATTCTTATACTTAATTCCTCTGTTTCATACAATTTTTGTTTATCCGTATTAGCTGCCTGTCTTGAAATACTTTCTAATTGTGTTTTAAGGCCATCAATTTCAATCCTCCTGTTGCTTTTTACTTTTTCAATGGCCATTAATGTATCCTCTTTGTCTTTAAGATTGCTTTTATAGATTTGTTCGCTTTGTTTTAATTCTTTTTCAGTAATTGCCCCCATTTCAAATAATTCCTGATTGGCTTCGTATTCCTGCTGAGAAATTGCAATAGCTTTTTCTATAATTTCTAAACGATTTTTAAGCGGTATCAAATCAGGATCTTCTCCTGTTAAAAGATAATTTTCCTTAATACGTAACTCATTTTGAATGCGGGAGATATCTGGCATAAGTGGATTGCTATTTTCACTCAGCTTTTTTAGCTGACTTTCTAAGATTTGGACTTCATTTTCTTTTAATTGTATTTCAAGCAAATAATCTTTTAAATCCAGTGCAATCAATTTGTCGCCTTTTTTCACCAGATCGCCATCATTAATAAAAATGGTTTCGATTTTAGCAGGAAAATCGATGACAAATTCCTGACTTCTATCTACCTTTACATCTCCATAGACATTTAGATATTCTTCTTGAGTCAACAAACTTTCATTTTCTGAATTTGTATTTACATTTTGACCACAAGCAGATAACGAAAAGATTAAAAAATCAACCATAAAAACTTATGTTTTCTTTTCACACTTTCACCTCTTTCTGCCCAGCTATTCCCTGTTTTTTAAAGCTTCTGTAAGGGCAACTTTATCTAAATTTTTTCTTAAGAAATGGGAAATAAGCCAAAGACATAATGATAAAACTACTGAAAAGAGAGAGATTTTTAATCCGGACCATAACATACTGCTGCATATCCGGCAAAATACCATCATAGAGGTTTTTAGTAATGATATAGCCCAAAGGCCTTCCTCCAAAAAAAGCTAAAAGTAAAAAAAGATAAGTTCCCCTCATATACATTTGACTAATTTCATTTTGGGAGTAGCCAAATTTTTTTACCATGGAAATATTTGTTTTAGATTTGTTAATCACCATGTTCATGAGCAAATAGATAATCGTAATCAAAATGCAAACTGCAGCAACAAGCATAATGCCTGACATGACATTAATCATGCCTAAAAGATTACCAATACCTTTAATCATATCATTTTTAACGGTTACAGAATTGATTTTTTCTTCAGCTATATCTAAAGGCTCATAAGTCATTAAAGCATTATAACTGTCTTTACGGATATTGAATATTTTATTAAAGATATAAATGTTCGTATACAAATACTGACCATAATCGTATTCTGAAGTATCTTTAATAACAACTTCATAATATTTGTTTTCAATATCATCAAATAAAAGAAGTCTGTCACCCAGTTCCAGATTAAATTTTGTTAGTATTGAAGAACTAATAAGAACTTCATTTTCTTTTAAATCTTTTAAAAACTCCGATTTAAAAAACTTACTATCAGGCTTTATTCCTTGAATTGTAAAATTCTTTTTTTCCTGATTGATAATGACTTTTATTGGCTTAATAGTTGTCAGTTCCCCTTGCTTACTATATTTATGAAGATCCCCCGGGTCATTAAAAGTATAAATATAATTAAAAGGCACCTTGTCTATAAGCTCCTCTACAAATACAATACAAGAATCTCTTATATAAGCCGATGCCATTAAGACAGTCACAGCTAATAAAACGCCAATTAATAATGCGAGCATACTCCTTCGTTCTCTTATCATCCCTTTAAGTCTGAATCTGGGGAAAAAATGAAGACTATTAAAGGTACATATTCTTTCTAATTTCGATACCTTTTTATTCGAATACTCTCCCCGAAGTAAGGAAAGTGGGGTTTTATCCAGGGTTTTAGACAGATAAAAATAAGTAATTGCTACAGCAAGAGTTATCGGAAGAATAATTCCAATGAATATCAAATAGAAAGAATCTTTTACGATAACATCCGGCACTGTATATTCTGTCCGTTGAAGAATAATAATTGGTTCAGATAGTAAGACCCCGCCACCGTATCCTATAAATGTCCCAATTAAAACCAATAAAACAGGAAGAATCATATAATGCTTTATCATTTCCCTCTTATTAATCCCCTGGGCATAGAGAATGCCAATTGTCTGACTTTCTTCCTGGATGGTATTTTGAATTGAAATGGAAATAATAAATGCTACAATAACCACTAGAAGAAGTCCTATCACCAGAGCCATTTGTTTTGGTCCCTCTGAATCATCAAAAATAGTCTCTATCCTGCTGTTCTCTTTTTTTTCAAGAAAATCTAATAATATGGTATGGTCTCTTAAATATTTTTTTAATGGTTCTATAGAATTCCCCATTTTTTTATAGCTATAGAGTGTACTTTTGCTTTCATTTGTTTTTATCCGCTCAAAGCCTTCTTCATTTAAATAAGCTACACCAAAAGTTTGGGGAGAAGTTAAAAAATCGCTTGTATTCTTAAGCACATAAACATAATCTGGCGTAATTCCATAACCAACTATTTTAAAATGGCTATCCCTTATGCTAATGCTGTCTCCAATTTGATAATTATTTTCTTTAGCAAATTTGGGGTCCATTACAATTTCATCTTTACTTGTGACAGGCTTACCCTCTACAATAGCCAACTGATTAATCTCTCTGCTGGCAGAAAAAATTCTAAGGACTTTTTCTTCTTTGCTTTTTTCCGCTTTATTAAAGTTAAAATCAATATACTTGACCTCTTCAATTAGCAGGTTATACCGTTTTTCCATCGATAATTTTTGTTTTTTTGGTTAGTTTTCCCAGTATCTTAAACTGACCATCTTCAACATGATGGCTGTCATAAAAGCGGTTAGCTGAATATTTCCTCAAAAAGCTCTAAAACTTCCCTGGATGTCTTTGAATCTAAAGCTCCTGTTGGTTCATCGCATAAAAGAAGCTTTGGATTCTTAATTAAAGCCCTGGCTATCGCCACTCTTTGCTGCTGTCCTCCTGAAAGCTGGGAAGGATACTTATGCATATGATTATTAAGACCTACTTTTTCAATAAGAAAGTCTATGTCTAAAGGGTCTGTACCCAAATGAGCACAGACCTCTATATTTTCCCTGACTGTTAAATTAGGAATCAAATTATAAAATTGAAAAACAAAACCGACATAATTTCTGCGATAAAGCGCCAATTCTTTACTGTTTAAGCTTATAATCTCTTTGCCATCAATTTGTACACTGCCAGATGTAGCCCGCTCTAAGCCTCCTATAATATTCATTAAAGTCGACTTACCAGAACCAGAAGGACCTAATATTACAGCAATTTCTCCCTTGCTGACTGAAAAAGAAACATTATCTAAAGCAAGAAATTTACTTTCCCCACTGATATATTCTTTTGTCAGGGAATCAACTGCTAAAAACAAATCTTTTTTCACCCACCTTTCTATTCAAGCACTTTATTAACAAAAGCTTTAATAAACAGCTTTAAAATTTCATGAAAATATTTTTCCCCAATGCTGCTTTGATGAATAAAAAGGATTTCGAGAACATTCATGAAAGCTTTTATAAATTCCTCCGGGACAGCGATTTTTATGCCAAAAGCTTTAATAATTTCCTCAACATATTGATGATTTGCCTCTTCATGCTCTGTAAGTATTTCTTCAGGCACCTTTCTTAAAAGATATGGCATTTCGTCCTTTACATGAAACATAATTGGTGCTTCCTGAATATATCTGATACTTTCCCAAATAGCCAGTTCTACTCTGTCTTTCAGATCCAGATCTGTTCTTTCTTTCAGGACTTTCAGAGCCACAGCATAAAATTCTTCGTGAAAATCCTCTATGACTTCAAAAAATAATAATTCTTTTGAGCCATAAAATTTATAAAAAGCGCCTTTTGATATTCCAACCTTTTGCACCAGGTCATCTACGGTTGTTTTCTTAATACCATATTGTATCATGTACTCCCTTGCAGCTTTTTTGAGCTGTTCTCTGATTATTTTTTTCTCTTCTTCTGTAAACGCAGAACCCATTTTATCACCTACTCTATGACTAAAATTATAATTATAGTCACAGAGTAACACCGTTTAATTATTTTGTCAATAATTAATCATCTGATTTATTTAAATAGATTATAAAGATTTATTTAAATTGTCTTTAAAAAAAAGTCCTCCTCCGGCATAAATATTACCGTTGAAGGACTTATAACAAAAGAATCTTTATTATCACATGACATAAAAAGGATATAAATTAAATCATGAAAAATTATATTCCGTAACAATTTTTTCTCTGCCTGTTACTTGATCCTGAAAATATTCATAATAACAAATGCCTAAATAAGAGCCAGAAATATTATATACATTTTCATAACCTAAGTTTTGCAATAACATCACAGCATTATAACTCCTTTGAGCTGAACGGCAGTGAATATAAACAGGCCTGTCTTTAGGGACTTCATCTATTCTGTCTCTTAATTCAGATATAGGAATATTAACTGCATTAATCAAATGACCCCTTTCATACTCTGTTCTTTCTCTTACATCCACAATAAAAGCACCAGTTTCTACTAATTCTCTTACCTTGCTTACAGGCACCTGTTTAAAATAACCATTTAACAAATTCAGTCCAACTAAGGCTGCCTGGTTAACCACATCTCTGGCTGTTCCATATAAAGGAGCATAGGATAATTCTAATTCTTTTAAATCTTCCAAAGTACCTCCCATTAAAATTAATGTGGCGATGACGTCAATCCTTTTATCGACATTACCTTTACCAATGGCCTGTGCCCCCAGGATTTTACCCGTTGGATATTCGTAAATTAATTTAAAATGAATAGGATAACTGTCCGGCATCAAACCTACCTTATCTTTAGGAATCACATAGACAAAATCATAAGAGATACCTGCCTCTTTAGCTGTTTTTTCATTTAGTCCTGTTACCGCTGCTCCTAAATCAAAAACCCGTACAATAGAAGTTCCTATAACCCCATTATTTCTATGGGGAATATTATAGATATGATCTGCTGCTGCTCTGGCCTGCCTTTGTGCGGGACCTGCAAGAGGCAGCCTGGTTTTCTTATGGGTTAAGCGGTGGTAAACTTCGATAGCGTCTCCTACCGCATAGATGTCTTTATCACTGGTTAAATAATTGTGGTCAACCTTAATAGCTCCTGTTTCGCCAATTTCAAGGCCGGCTTCTTTTGCCAGAGAAACTTCTGGTGTAACTCCAATAGCCAATACAACGGCCTTAGCCTTTATAATTTTGCCAGACTGTAATTCTACAAAAGCTTCGTTAATTCTTTTTACCCCATCATTTAATATGAGATTGACCCCTTTATCCAGCATTTCTTTTTGGAGAATTTGTACCATATCGTAATCAAATGGACATAAAATTTGACCCTGAGCTTCAATTAAACTTACATTTTTTCCTGCTAAACGTAAATTTTCTGCTACTTCTACGCCAATAAAGCCGCCACCAACCACCACAATATCCTGAATATGATGATTATCGATGTAATCTTTAAGATTTTTTATGTCAATAACATTCCTTACAGTAAAAACATTAGAACCATCAACACCTTCAATACTCTTTGGCCGTACAGGTCTGGCTCCTGGTGACAAAACCAGCTTATCATAAGCTTCTTCATATTCTTCACCAGTTAATAAATTTTTTATGACAATCTTTTTTTCTGCTCTTTTTATTTTAATGACTTCGCTATTGGTTCTGGCTTCAATATTATATTGTTTTTTAAATTTTTGCGGATTCATAAGAACTAAAGCTTCACTATTGTCTACAATTCCACTTAAATAAAAAGGCAGTGAACAATTTGAAAAAGATACATCTGGCCCTCTTTCAAAGATAATAATTTCTGCTGATTCATCTAACCTTCTTACCCTTGTAGCAACAGAAGCTCCTCCTGCTACACCCCCAACAATTAAAATTCTTTTGCTCATAAGTTCCACCTCCTATAATTAGCTTTAACCTTTTATAAAGCTTATCATTATCTTCATATATCAGGTATACCCCCTAGGAGTATGTTTAAAATAATCTTTTTATTAAATATAATAACAGGAGTATTTGCAAAAGTAAATCCAAGCAACTATATTGGATTCTCTATATCTATTGAAATATGTCCTGCAATAATTAAAATTATCAAGAAATAAACACATGACAAACTTCTTAATACCAAATAATAATAGGTACCATGAATATGGTACCATGTCGTTAGTAATCGATTTTTTTACTAATGGAAATACTAAATTCATGATTTTTATAGCCTTCCATTCTATAAATCACTTCATATTTATCAACTTCAAAAGCTATCTTTCGATCTCTTTGCTTTTCAATATATTCTTGAATTATTTGATCAAATAAATCTTTTTCTATAACTTTGCAGCCATAAACATCATTTAGATGATTTAATAATCTGTAAAAATACTCGCCATCGTCTTTATTAATATCCACACACTTGATAGAAACTCTTCCTAAATTAGTATCTGTACCATACAAAATAAACTTTTCTGAATAACTAATAGCTGTATCTGGTAGGTAATTTTGCTTTATAAGAGGTAAAATATCTTGATAGTAAGGGGCATATTCATATTCTTCACTATCATGATATCCTAAGAAGAACTCTATTCCATCTGACTCCTCATCAATCCTTGGTTCAAGTCCCATTTTTTCTAGTATCTTTAAGCTAGCTTGACTACGCTTATGAGCTTGTTCCATATATTCATTATGAAATTTTCCAGCAAGGCTTATTCCCCTAACTGTTAAAAAGACGGTAATTACTATAATAGTCAAAACATATCCAACAGTAGCTAGTCTTAAATAACTTGCTTTTATATCCTTTATACTTGTTTTTGTATTCATAAACTATTCACCGCCTTGCTTTCGATAAAAGAACAAAGTTCTTCGTAATCATTGTATTTGCTGGAAATAAAAAATTTCTTTCTTTTCTTTTTATCATTATCTTTATTTAAATTTATAACATTAGCTATTAGCCATAAGCCTTTTTTGTTTTTCTTTTTAATTTTAAAATCCTCAAAATACCATGTAGCAACTATAGGAAGATTCATAGGATTATCTTCGGCAATTTCTTTAAGTGTATTTATTGTAATTTTTAAATTGTTAATATTGTGTACTAAAGTTACTATCTTACCTAAAGGAAGCTTATTAATACTCGAATGCCAACCAATAAAATGCATTGGTACATTTGATGCTAAAGCATGTTGAAATGAATATAGATTATTATTTTCATAATCAATAGCATAAATATATGACCGTCTTATTCTGTAATGACGTGGATAAAATGAAATAAGGAATATAGGAATAACAATTACCGCAGTTCCAACTAAAACATATGTAATTATATCAACATCTCCAATAATATTAATAAAAAAGAACAGTTCTTCTAATGCTTCTAATACTACCTGCGTTGAATAATCTAGAAATACCCAAGGTATAAATGAAATAAAAAATATACTTAATCCAATAGGAATAAATATAAGAAAAGTAAGCCCTATAATAATATGGCTAAATAAAGCTTTAAATATAGAACTTTCATATTCAAATGTTTTCATAAAATACCCCCAAATGCTAATTATTTAATGTTTCACACATCATTATTATACCATAAATTACATAAAATCAAATTATTATAAATATTAATAGTAATTTCTTTATTTATCTTTTTTTACTCCGCCATTTCCAGAGCAATTTTCATCATAT
>JAAYML010000026.1 GCA_012521395.1 Candidatus Epulonipiscium sp.
ATTGTATTGATAATATATACCTATATTATTGTTATATAAAGTATTGTTCGTTATTATTATGTTTTTTGAACCGCCATTGTTAGCTTCTGCTCCTCCGATTGAAATTCCAGCCAGTGAGCAATTATATACAATATTATTTGCTATAGTAACTCTGTCTGTATATTTATTCTGAGTTTCACATGCAGCTTCTATACCGATGTCACAGTTATATACCCAGTTCCTTAAAATTTCTACTTTTGCAATTATATATTATATTATTGCTGACTACATTTGTATCAAACTGACATCTGTACCACCATCAACATAAATGCCATCCGCACAATTGTCTTTATAGGTCTTATTTTTGCTGCTGCTGATATTCCATACCTGGTTATCACTTATTATTCCAGATCTGGCGGAATCATTGGAATGGGCAATACCTTCATAGCCAATAATACAGATGCCTATATTATCATTATCGTGTACCTTATTATTGGTTATCCTGAAGTTTGTCACATTTCCATTAAGAGTTATTGTTTCACTTTGGACCCAGGATATTGTTGTAAACTTCACATCCGTCAATAATCAGCCCATCAATGGAGGCTTTATTATTCGTACCATAGACAGCAATAGCATGAGCATTTCTGTCTTCAGTAAAGCCTTTAGTCGGATAAGTGGTTGCAATCCCATATACTTTACAATTACGAATTTCGATATTTTTTGAATTCCCTGTAATCATGATACCAGAAGGTACACGATGATCGTTTGATACATAGCCAGTTACATCCAGACCAATGATTTTAATATAGCTTTTATCCCTAATGAGTATAAGTCCGTTTGAATAATCATCATCTGAAAGAGTCATACCTGCACCATCAATAATAACCTTTTCACCATTATAGTTCTGAAAGGTGATATAAGCATTAGGATTACCTGATTTAGTAATAATAAGCTTCTCCTTATACCGTCCTGATAAAAACTGTGTCTCCAGGTTGGGCAACCGAAACTGCTTTCTTTAAGCTCTTGAATGGTGTCATAATAGATGTGCCATTATTTGTATCACTCCCGTATTCGCTTGAAACATAGTAAGCTCTTCCAGAAGAAGCATACCCTGCTGTCGGCAAAGAAATAATCAATACTGCCAAGGAAACAATTAGGGAAATCAATAACTTACCCCTTCTCATAACAAACCTCCTTAAAAAATTTTTTGTTTCCATTGACCATAGCTGTCTTTTTATTTTTTGCCGAATTTAATAAAATTATATCATTTTTTGATATAATAAATAATATAGCATATTTTTTATTAAAAAAAAATCTAATTTATTTTAAAAATTTTTATAAAATAGCTGCTACCTTTTGACTACTTGCTATTTAATACCGAGTGCAGCTTTCCAATCAGTTTCGTTAAATCCTACTAAAACAAAATTATCAGAAATCAGAATGGGCCGCTTTACCAACATACCATCTGATGCCAGCAACTCATATTGTTCATCTTCACTCATGTCAGGAAGCTTATCTTTAAGCTTCAATTCTTTATACAACTGTCCACTGGTATTAAATAGCTTTTTCAATGGCAAAGCGCTCTTTTTATGCCAATCTTTCAATTCTTCAATAGTAGGATTATTCTCTTTTATATTTCTTTCTTCAAAAATGACTTCGTTTACCTCCAGCCATTTTTTAGCCTTTTTACAAGTCGTACATTTCGGATAACATAGAAATATCATCATTTCACTCCTTACATTTCTATCAAAGTACTAAACCTAATCATGTCATTTTATTTACTGTTCTTGTTAAACAATAAATAGCTTTTTATTTTAAATTATTCAATAATAATTACTATTTTCCTCTTAATTTTTTAAAATTCTTCATTTTATATTAATATCCTCCATCTCCTCGTTTTTTGACAAATCCAATCGATTCTTTGCAAGTTAAGTGCTCAATATTAACAGGAACAATATAGACCCTCAAAATGCTAAGGGATTCTTATTAATCATTATATTATTATTAAAAAAGCGAGGATGGCTCTTTGCATCCTGATTTGGAAGCAGACGAACCGTCCCCGCACTTCTTATTCCACTACTTTATCCTTCATTTTCTCTATCAGTTCTAAGACTTTAGTCTCGATTTTTTGAAAAGCTTCTTCTTTTGGCGCTCCTTCAAACTCAACAGATTCAATCAGATTCCAATTTATCTTTTGTCTTTCCATTATTTCACTAAGTTCTTTTTCTGCACCGCCAGACCAACCATATGAACCAAACCTGAATGCCAATTTACCTGTTATTTTCTTTCTGCCTAATTCATTGATGGCTGCTGCTACTGGTGGAAACAGCTTGTACTCATAAGTTGGAGCTGCAATGATTACCCCTGCGGACTTAAATACTGTTGCAACCATTTCACTTTCACTTTCCAGAGGCATTTCTAATTTGGTATATTTGACACCTTCTCTCTGAAGAATCGTTTCAACATATTTAACGGCTTTTGCAGTCATTCCATACATAGAACCCCACAAAATGGCTAGTTCATTTTTGCCTGCTCCTTCAGCGTATTGCGTGAATCTCGTATAATCATCGATGATTTTTTTAGGATTCTTTCTATACACTGGACCATGACCAGGGGCTATTGTATTAATTTCTAATGTTTTTGCCTTTTCAATTGCTTTTTTCACACTTGAGCTAAAAGTTGCCATAACATTCGAATAATATCTTATTCCTTCAGATTCAAAAAAGTCAATTTCTTCAGTAGTCAGCTCATCATCAAAACAATGTTCACCCATCTTACCAAATGCTCCAAACATATCACATGAAAAAAGTGTTTTGGTAGATTTTTCATAAGTGTACATCGTGTCTGGCCAGTGAACATTGGGAACCGGATGAAAGTTTAATACCTTACCCTGCCCAAGATCTAAAGTATCTCCTTCTTTTACAATCCTAATTTTATCTTCATCGTAGAAAGAAGTTACCATTTTTGCAGCTTTATCTGTACATATAATTGTAAAATCATCCTTAATTTTTCGGAAGTTTGAAATCCAACCAGAATGGTCAGGTTCCATGTGATTAACAATCAGATAATCTATATTTTCTGGTTTTACACCTAATTCCTCTAAATTTTTATAAAGACTTTCTGGTATTCCATCCCAACCGATAACACCATCAATAATTGCCGTCTTATCTCCCTGAACAATATAGGAGTTTAAGGTTACACCATTTGCAAGCTCCCACATTCCCTCAAAGAGTATATCCTCAACATTCATTGTGAGCATATATATTCCCTCTGTAATTTTTAGTTTCTTCATATTCCTTCCTCCTTTGAAATTATTATGCCATAAATTATTTATATTATAGCACCTCTTACGGTTTCTTAATCTTATTTTTGTAGATACCTGACCCAATCTGCCTTATCCAAAGTTCTGATAGAGATATTATTACCAGGTTTCTGACATCTTTTTTGGCATCAATAATCAATAAACCAAATAATAACGATATTCTCAATTCTAAAAACGTGCCAAAAGAAGATACCATGTTTATTATGGAT
This sequence comes from Candidatus Epulonipiscium sp., assembly GCA_012521395.1. Taxonomy (GTDB): domain Bacteria; phylum Bacillota; class Clostridia; order Lachnospirales; family Defluviitaleaceae; genus JAAYML01. The sequence goes on from JAAYML010000026.1 coordinate 3,511, forward strand.
ACCATCTGCATTTATAAAAGACATTTAATTTTTTTATCACACGACTTCAAATCTGAGAAACGATTACAGCCATTTCTTCTGGAGACAACACGGTTTCATTAGCCGCCCATGTCAGCATAATATTCCAAAAACCACCTATCCGATAGGCAAATACATATTCTATTGGCATATTCAAAATATCATCAGCTATCAAAAGTTCCGCATGTTTCTTCACAAATTTCTCGAATTTTTGAAAAACAAAATCACTCAAACCACATTTTTTAATATTCCTGATAAAATCAAGATGCTGACTCCAAAATTCAAAAAAAAGTTTTGTGGAATTGAATTTATCCCTTTTATCTAAATCTGCATACATTTTAAGATACTCTTCGCCAAGAAGTCTGATATATTCTTCTAACACATCATTTTTCGAATTAAAATTTCGATAAAATGTACGGCGGTCTAAATCCGCAATACGACAAATTTCCGTTACAGTAATTTTATCATATTCTTTTTTTTCCATCAAATTTAATAAGGCTTGAATAATCCACTTTTGTGATTGCAGTGCAATGGGATTATGACTTTGTAACATGATTTATTCTCCTTTTTTCAAATGCTACAAAAATATTATTTTTGTAGCACTTATTCTCATTCAATTGACTCTTTACATATACCAGATTATACTATGAAATATAAACCGCTACAAGTGTAGCGGTTATTGAATAATACTATAGAAAGGAGTATTCTTTTGATAAAAACAATAAAGACAATTAGTGTATCAGGATTTGTAATATGTCTTTTGATTATGTATATGACCAGACACGGAATATCTGGTATCCGGGAATTTGACCCCTCTTTTCGGCTTTTAGATATGCGTTTTCAATACAGCAGTGAAACAATACAACAAACTTTTGAAAAAATTCATGACGGTGGCAGGCTGGCTTATAAAAAATATCTTCTACTGGACTTTATCTTTATTGCATTCTTTTTTATCACCATGCTTACCATTTCAGATGCTGTCCTTGTTTCATCCCATGCTAAAATAATTATTTTTATCGTATGTGGACTAAGAGCCCTTTTTGATATTCTAGAAAATGTTTTACTTTTACATATGCTTGACCAATATCCAATATTTAACCAACTTTTAGCAAAATTGTCTTCTAATTTTACAAGTTTAAAATTTATTATGCTCTACTTATGGCTAATGACAATTGTATTTCAGGCAGTTATACATGGAATAAATCTGATTAAAAGATATTTGTAAAAAAGAAAAATGCCTCAGATTTCCTTTGGTTATTCCAAAATTCTTTATCAAACCGTGTTTGCTCACTATAGAATCCTGTAAACAAAACTGTCGGTTTAAAAGATGAATACCATTAATTGAGGCATTTTAATACTTAATATATCATATTCTTCCAAATAATCAACTTAATTCACATACTCATTCTTTCACCCACATCCTGTTTCTGACAGGTTTCCCATGACCAAAATAAATCATCCGTCCTTCAAGCCGTGATATCTTTTTCGCACTGTCTAACATAGTCTTTTCATCGTTGTACAGCAAAGAGACTGTTGGACAAAAAATATTCATTAAAGCATCGCCCACGATCAATTCTTTTTCATTAACATCTATCCCTATGGAACCTTTTGTGTGTCCTGGTAACCCGATAACTTTTGCCTTAATGCCGTATTGTATCAACTCATCTCCATCTTTTAGAAAGACCGATGGCGTAAATGCACTCATTTTTCTTTTTGAAAAGTCTTTATGAGTAGCTGATAATATCATCTTCCCCAAAAAAGTTTTAGCTGACAGGTCTTGATTTCTATTCGACTCTATTAAATCTATATCATCTTTATGCATTGCAACCGGAGCCTCAAATCTTTGTGATAACTCTGCAGCGTTTTCAGCATGATCTAAATGTGCATGAGTTAATACAATCAATTTTATCTGATAAAACTTACATGCTTCAATGACAGTGTTCAGGTGTTCTTTTTTCCCGGTATCTATTAAGATGGCTGAATCATTATCAGAGACGATATAAATGTTTACATTCCCGCACTTTATTCTTTGTACTCTGCTCAAAACACTCCTCCTCATTCCATATATTTTATCCCCTGATGACTATTTTTTGTCGCCGTCATTAACTCTTTTAAACTCAGCTGTCAAGATTAGTTAAAATAGTATGATTCATTATATATATAACAGTTTAGCAAGTATAAAAAAATAAAACAAATCTATTAAAAAACGAGGTCCTTGAAGGCAAATCAGAAATATGCTACAATCAGCAAGGCTAATAATCCATTTTGAAAGGTTGATATAAATGAAACAAGAAAGACAGTATCCCAAAGTCATGATTACCCCTAAAGCAAAACGAAGTATCCAAAATGGGCATCCTTGGATATATGGTGAAGAAATTATCAAAGTTGAAGGTGAACCCCAAAATGGTAGCCTGGTCGATGTGTTTGCTGGAAACTCCTTTATGGGGACAGGCTTTTATAATAATGCAAGCAAAATTACTGTTCGGCTTATTTCACGCAATGCCAATGATATATTTGATGACCGCTTTTGGCGACGCCGCGTAGAATATTCCATCCGTTACCGTAAAACAGTCATGCCTGGCACAGACTTTTCCTGTTGCCGTCTGATTCACGGTGAAGCAGATCAAATGCCTGGACTGACAGTAGACCGTTACGGCAGCCTTCTGTCTGTACAGATTACCTGTCTTGGTATGGAACTTGTAAAGGATACGGTTTACCGTGCTCTTTGGGATCTACTGACTGAAATGGGCGAAACAATCACTGGTATTTATGAACGTAATGACATTGCCCTGCGCGCAAAGGAAAATCTGCCAGAGTATAAAAGTTGGTATCCATTCAGCGGTAAAACTTTACCCGAATCCGCTGTTACAGAAATTTGTGAAAACGGCATTAGATATCTGGTAGATGTAGAAAACGGGCAAAAAACCGGTTTTTTCCTGGATCAAAAATATAACCGTGCTGCTGTAGCCAGAATTGCCAAAGGTAAACGTGTACTTGACTGTTTTACCCATACCGGCTCTTTCGGTCTTAATGCAGCCTTTGGAGGTGCAGAACATGTGACCTGCGTAGATATTTCACAGTCAGCGATTGACATGGCAAAAGCAAATGCCGAACGCAATGGTCTGAATGGTAAAATGGATTTCTTATGTGAAGATGTCTTTGATCTGCTGACAAAACTGGCAGATAAAAAATGCCATGAATATGATTTTATTATCCTTGATCCCCCTGCCTTTACTAAATCCCGAAAAACGACTCAGTCTGCTGCCCGTGGATATAAAGAAATTAACCTGAAGGCAATGAAACTACTGCCCCGTGGTGGCTATCTTGCTACTTGCAGTTGCAGCCATTTTATGACAGATGACATGTTTAGAAAAGTACTGGCCAGTGCTGCAAAAGATGCCAGCGTATCTTTGCGACAGATTGAAGCCCGACAGCAGGCACCGGACCATCCAATCCTGTGGAATGTTCCGGAAACTGACTACCTCAAATTTTATATTTTTCAGGTTGTATAGATATATCAAAATACCTTATTTTTATACTTTTATTTTTATTCACTAAAGAGCTTTACCTCCACTTGGGTGCTTTTTATTGTAAGGCATTGCTAATGCAACAAAGGCAGCTTCTCCTGATCCGGTAAACTTATGTTCTTGATCAGGAAAGCTGGTAAGCTTCAAATATAAAATATATGCTTCCGTGTTTGCATGAATAACTGCAAGGTTAGCTTGTTCCCTGCTCATTAAATAATCCATCCGCAAAATTCATCGTCATAAACCAGATTTGAGCTGCTAAAAAACGGACAGTCATCCTTGTTTATACATTCTTGTTGAAATTAAGTCCTTTTCCAGAACTTTTTCAGTCGCTTGAAAATATATAATATTCTATTCCTTTTCAAGATAGGGATTAGGACGATAATGCATTTCCCTTAACTTTTTATCACGATATATACAAGCTTCTTTTTCATAAAAACCCATCTTTTCCCAAAATGTATTTCCTATTTCATTCTTACTGAAAACAAGTAAGCCAACTTTACTGATTCCTTTCTGTTTTAGTGCATTTAAAGCAAGATCTACAAGTTTTTTTCCTATACCACGGTTCCTGTACTGATGCAATACAGCTGCATGATAGATAAAACCCCTTCTCCCATCATGACCAGCTAAAATTGCTCCGACAATCTTTCCATCATCTTCTGCAACAAAACTGGTATCAGGATTTCGTTCAAGATATCTTTTGATTCCATCAAAAGAATCATCTATGTCATTAAGACCCATCCCAGGTATGCTGACCCATAATTCATATACACTCTTGTAGTCATCAATACTCATCATTCGGGTTGTAATCATTCTAATACCACCTTTTTTATTTAAATATTTTTTTACTCCGTTTACCTTTTTTATTTCCAATTTTTCAAATCCTGGTATCCAAGAATCATTCTTGCAAATTCTTTTGCACCTTCCATAGCTTCTTGAATCTGCATAGCAGCCTTATTGTCTATATCTCTGACACTGTACATGCCAATATATTCGAGAGAGGAATGAACGCAAAGATTCTTTATTCCTGTCTCAAAAGGGCTACAGGCGTACGCTCTGTCATAACCATGAGTAAGGATAAGGGCTACCTTGATAAATCAGCCATATATCCAAATTTTTACATTTGTATCAATTCTGAATTTTCCTGTATTAATGAACAGCCTCTTCTTTCCGTAGCCACTACACCAACGGTACACTTTTACTGTATTACAATATTTCATCTGATCCCCTGCTTCCCAGAGGATCAGAGCTTTTTTGATTTCTAATAATTCTTCGAATACTTTTTTCTGTCAAAAAATATTCTTTGGCTAAATCCTTAGTGGAAACACCGCATTGGTATTTCCTGATAATCGCTTGATTTCAACGTTTAAGAATCTCTTTTGTACTGGTATTATCTCCCCATTTTTTCTTTCCTTTGATAGAATATAAATGGTCTCTCCAGAAACATATTTCTGGACAAGAAAAAGTACCTCAAGGGGCAGAACGTCCTCTGCTCGTAAATAGCTCATGATAATCCTCCTATTAAATTAGTCCCCTGATTAAATTAGCCTTTTAAGGATTCATCTGAGCTTACTAGAGGTTTTCATAAGCTCAGACTACTAAGTTTTAATGATTCTATTTCTCATAGAAAATTTATTCCTTTCGAAATTTTTTTATATTGTATCATAGACAAATCTTTACTGACAAGCTCATGTTTGTTTAGAAAAAATATGTTCCATTATTCCTGACTTTTTTGATCATCAACTATTGATTTCTTCAATAAATATCCCCTTCTCATTTTGTATTGAATCTAATAAACATTCATAGTACTCATCTTTCCTTGTTATGAACTCCCAATACACTGAATCCCAATTAGATAATAAAAATTCAAAATCAAGTTTGGTTACCAGTCTTTTATTTAAAATTAAATTGACTAGATCTTCTGAAAAGGAAATCTTCATAAGCTCAAGTACTTTTTCGAAGTATGCGGGCACTCCGTATAAACATAACAATTCATTCCAATCGTCTTTCACATAAACTCCGTACTTTTTCATGAAATGATTATTAACGAGTACATATTCA
>JAAYML010000027.1 GCA_012521395.1 Candidatus Epulonipiscium sp.
ATTTTATTGATGATTATTATATATAGAAAGGAGAGAAAAAATGGAGGGGAAAGAAGAAAAGTTACTTGTTAAAAGAGCAAAAAAAGGAAATATATCGGCCTTTGAAGAGTTAATTATAGAGCATGAAAGTAAAGTATATAATATTGCTTACCGGATTCTAAATAACGAGGAAGATGCAAAAGATTTATCCCAGGAAGTTTTTATAAAAGCTTTTAACAGTTTACATAAATTCAGAGAAGACTCCAGTTTTTCTACCTGGCTTTATCGTATTGCAATGAATACATGTATTGATGAATTGAGAAAACGAAAAGGAAGAGAAAGCTATTCTATTGATAGAGACATTCAAACGGATGAAGGGACAATCCCCAGGGAATTTCAAGATAAGCAATTAAATCCTGAGGAAGAGCTCATGAATAAAGAACTGGCTTCACAAATTCAATGGGCCTTAAATCACTTATCGGAAACTTATAAAGAAGTGATTATCCTTAGAGATTTTCAGGGCTTTGACTATAAGCAAATCTCTCAAATATTAGGATGTTCTTTGGGAACAGTAAAATCCAGAATATCCAGGGCAAGAACAGAATTAAAAAACGTGCTTATAAAAGAGAAACATTTTGACTTTAAAAACCGTCTAAAGACTGGAAAGGAGGGTAACTAATGATTTGTGAACAATACAGGGAATGGATTTCTTTCTATATCGACGGTGTGTTAGAGAATGAAGAAAAAATAGCCTTTGAAAATCATTTAAAGACTTGTAAAGAATGCAGACAAGAACTCGAAGAAATTCAGTTTTTAATTGAAGAAATACAAAAGATACCGGAAAAAACCTTACCTGAGGATTATCATAAAGATTTAATGTTAAAATTATATAAAGAAAGGGATGAAAAGAAATCAGAAAAGAAAAAATTAGATTTTAATCTTAAGAAGTTGACAGCGGTTGCTGCGAGTTTTCTTTTGCTATTTTTTATCATGACGTCCATTGGAAATATGGGAATGAAATCTGAACAAAACGGTGTAGCCGGAGAATTTGAAGCAGCAAAACAATCATATAGTAAAAATGAAATAGCTTCCAGTGATTCTTTTAAAAGTAGCGCTGAATTAGCAAAAACCGATATGGCTTCAGACTATGGCGGTATGGCTGCGGATTACAGTATGGAAAGTCTGGAAGAAGAGTCAATCAATCAGGCTGGAAACACTTTTAATGCAGTTTCTGTGGATGCCGGAGAAAGAAAAATAATATATAATGCTTATTTATCCCTGGAAGTAGAATTATTTGATGACACAGTCAAAGCAATCAGAGAATTAACACAAAAATCAGGAGGTTATGTTGAGAACTTTTCGAGCTATATTTATTATTCTGAGCCAGAAAGAGATATTTATTTAAAAGAAGGTACTATCGTCATCCGGATTCCGGTTGAGAAATATGGGGATGTTTCCAATGAACTTGTAAAACTTGGACATCTTATTAGTCAGAACGAAATGACAGAAAATATTACAGAGCAGTATATAGAAACCGAAAGCAGAATCAGAATGCTGGAATTAGAACAAGAGCGTTTGTTAGAAATCATGGAAAAGGCTGAAGAAGTTGAAGATTTAATCAAATTAGAAGAAAGACTTAATCAAGTCAGAACGAATTTAGAAATCTATAAAAGCATGATAAAAAACTGGGATAAGCTTGTTGAATTTTCTACCTTTACAATTACCATAAAAGAAGTAAAAACCATAGAGCCCATAAAAATGGCTGACCCCAATTTGATGGCAAGGGTTAAATCAAACTTTAACCGATCCATCAATGATGTACGGCAAACTTTTGAAGATTTTGTGGTTTCATTATCCTATGCCCTGATACCTTTATTGCTATTGATAGTGATTTTAGGGATTACTTTTATGATTGCAAGACCAATATTTAAAAAAATTATTAAGATGATACACAAAAGGAGAGATGAATAATGAAAAAAACAATAAAGCTTTTATCGGTCTTATTATTAGCTGTCTTTTTTACAACGGCAAGTTTAAGCAGTCCTGCTGTGGTTAAAGCCGAGACAGGCATAAACAAAATAACTGTCCGTGGAGAAGGGGCCATTAAAGTAAAACCAGATATGGCTTATATCACATTAGGAGTGCGTACAGAAAACAAAGATGCAAAGCAAGCACAAAAAGAAAATGCAAATAAAATGAATCAAGTTATCGCTGCAGTGAAAAATATGGGTATCGATGAAAAAGACATACAAACAAGTGGTTATTCTGTTTATCCACAATACGATTATGAATCTAAGACTGGAGAGAGAATTGTAGGTTATACGGTTACCAATACAATTTCTGTTACCGTCAGGGATATTTCAAAAGTAGGAGAACTCTTAGATTTAGCAGTAAAAGAGGGAGCTAATTTGTCAGGAGGCATACAATTTAGTGTATCAGATACAGAAAAATACTATAATGAAGCTTTAAAACAAGCCATTAAAAATGCCCAGGGAAAGGCAGCAGCAATTGGAGAGGCTTTAGGTGTGGTTATAAAAGCTCCGGTTTCAGTTGTAGAAACCAGTTATGGTGGAAGGTCGGTTGTGTATGCGGACGAAGTAAGTTTTAAAACAAATGCTGTTTCTACACCAGTTGAAATAGGTGAAATGGATATAAATGCCATTGTGGAAGTGACTTATCAGTACTAAAATGTTTGTTAGCAATATAAAAGTTTTTACTGAAAAAAATTATTTTATTACAAGTTCCGAATTTCTATTCGGAACTTTTTATGTTATAATACAAAAACGGAGGTGATAGGATGAAAAAATGGAATATTTTATATATTTTATCTGCAATCATAATTATTATATTGATATTTTTGATTTTTTGGAATCATTCATCTAAAAAAAGCTATGAGACAGAAATACATTTTATGGAAATTCCTATCGGCCACTGCACATTGATAAAAATTAAAGAAAGAAACATATTAATAGGAGAGGTCTCAGAAAAGGATACCAAACATATAAAGGAGTATTTAAATAGTCAAAAGGTAAATACTATTTCTGAACTGATTATTGCTTCTCCCAAGAAAGATAAAATACAGGGTTTTGAAAGTCTGTTAGATGATTATACAATCGAAAAAATATATCTTCCACATATATCGGATTTAGATAAAGAAACCGAACAGTTTTTATATAAGGCAAAAGAACAAGGGATATCCATTTATCAAATCAACAGCGGGGAAGAATGGTCAGTAGGAGAAGCTAAATTATTGTTTTTAAGGCCTTCATCAGATACGACAATACCTGTTAGTGAAAGAAAAATCATAGTAAAGTTAATTTTGCCGAAGAAATCTATTTTGCTACTGCCAGATATGGAAAAAATGGATATGAGTGATTTAATGCTCAGTTCTTCAAAGATTAGCTCCGATATTATTACTATTAATGGCAACAAAAGAATAGAAGTATTAGAAGAAGATTTCTTAAATGCTGTAAAACCTGATTTGATTGTGTTTACGAATAATGCCAGAGTAAAAGAAAAAGAACTGCAAAAGGTTTATAATTGGAATTCCTCTGCTAAAGTAATTTCTATCTATGAAGAAGGTTATGTGATTTTTTACGGTGGAAAAGGAAAGTATAGCCTTACTTCAAGAAGGACATTAAATATTAAAGTTCAATAAAATAAAAAGGAGAATACCAATGAATAAAATTATGCTGCTTGATGGAAATAGCATTGTTAACAGGGCTTTTTATGGAGTTCCTTTGTTAACCAATTCCCAGGGTACTTATACCAATGGGATATATGGCTTTTTAAATATTCTATTTAAATTAATAGAAGAAGACCAGCCCGATTACATAGCGGTTGCTTTTGATTTAAAGGCACCAACTTTCAGGCATAAAGTATTTAAAGAGTATAAGGGAAACAGAAAAGGGATGCCTGATGAATTAGTGGTTCAAATTCCTATATTAAAGCAGCTTTTAGAGGCAATGGGCATTACGATTTTAGAGATGGAAGGATATGAAGCAGACGATATATTGGGAACATTAGCAAAGGCTGCAGAAAAAAATGGTATGAGTCCTATTGTGGTATCAGGCGACAGGGATCTTTTACAATTGGCCTCAGACATTACAAAGATTAGAATCCCAAAAACCAGGGGTGGCAAAACTGAGATAGAAGATTATTATGAAAAGGATTTAATAGACAAGTTTGGTGTAACGGCTCAGGAGTATATTGAGGTAAAGGCTTTAATGGGAGATTCTTCTGACAATATTCCTGGGGTACCAGGTATTGGAGAAAAAACGGCTTATAAAATTATTCACGAATATCACAATATTGAAAATGCCATTGCTAATAGTGAAAAAATTAAACCTGCTCGTGTTTCAGAAAATTTACGTGTTTATGAAGAACAAGCAAGACAGAGTAAATACCTGGCAACCATATGCACCGATGTGCCCATTGAAATCAACTGGGAAAGTTTAAAAATGCATGAGTTAATGAATCCCAAAGTTTACGAATGGTTTAAGCAATTGGAATTTAAGAGTTTTTTTGACAGATTTAAAACAACGGTGGCGAGGGCAGCCAATCCTTCAAAAAACAGAAATCATAAAAAAGTAGATGGAATCAATGAATTAACTGAAGTCATAAAAGATATTCTTTTGAAAGGTGAGTTTGCTTTTCTTATTTTTAAAGAAAATCATAAGATACTGGGGATAAGCTGCTGCTATGACGGTTCTGATGGGATCTGGATTGAAGCTTCCCCAACTCTACCCATAGAAGAAATTATGAACAAAACAAAAGAACTTTTTGAATCAAGGAAAATAAAAAAAATAACACACGATGCGAAAAGTACCATGCATATTTTAAGCCGGTTTGGCATATCTTTAAATAATCTTTCTTTTGACACCATGCTGGGGGCTTACATTCTTAATCCCATAAAAGATAGTTATGGCTTTGATGATTTAGCTCATGATTATTTAGGAGAAATTTTCCCAAGCGAAGAAGAACTTCTAGGTAAAGGTAAAAATAAAAAATTACTTTCGGATTTAGAAGAAAATAAAATAACCGATATTACTTCTGAACAAGCCTGTATTGTTTTTCATGCTTCAAAAATCATGGAAGAAAAAATAAAAGAAAATAATCAGGAATTTCTTTATTATGAAATAGAGCTCCCACTTATTGAAGTATTGTTCAGTATGGAAAAACACGGATTTAAAATTGATATTAACCGGTTAAAAGAATATATAGAAGAATTAACGGAAAAAATTGATATTCTTACGAATAATATATATAATTTAGCTGGAGAAAAATTTAATATAAATTCTCCTAAACAATTAGGAAGTATTCTTTTTGAAAAATTGATGCTTCCTGTAGAAAAAAAGACAAAAACGGGTTATTCAACTGCAGCAGAAGTATTGGAAAAATTGAAAAATAAACATCCAATTATTAATCAAATTTTAGAATACCGTCAATTAGTAAAACTGAAGACGACTTACGGGGATGGTTTGTATGCTGCAGTCAATAAAGAAACAGGTAAATTGCATTCTACTTTTCATCAGACCATTACGGCAACTGGTCGTATAAGCAGTACAGAACCTAATTTGCAAAACATCCCTATCAAACTGGAAATGGGACGGAAAATCAGAAAAGTATTTATTCCTCAAAGCAAAGAATATCTGTTATTAGACGGAGATTATTCTCAAATTGAGTTAAGGGTATTAGCTCATGTTGCCCAGGATGAGACTTTAATCGATGCATTCCGTAGTGGGGCAGATATTCATAAAATTACGGCTTCAAAAGTTTTTAAGGTTCCTGTTGAAGAAGTTACTTCCTTACAAAGGTCAAATGCTAAAGCTGTGAATTTTGGTATCATCTATGGAATAGGAGCTTTTAGTTTAAGCCAGGATTTAAATATTAGCAGAAAAGAAGCCGAGGAATATATTGAGAGTTATTTTGAAAAATATCCAAAAGTGAAGGAATACATGAATAGAACGGTTGAAAATGCAAAAGAATCAGGTTATGTAACCACTTTATTCGGACGAAGAAGACCTATTCCTGAAATTAGCTCAAAAAATTTTAATCTGCGTTCTTTTGGAGAAAGAGTAGCAATGAATACACCTATTCAGGGAACAGCAGCTGATATTATTAAAATTGCAATGGTAAGGGTTTATAAGAAGTTAAAGGAAAGGAATTTAAGATCCCGCCTAATCCTTCAGGTACATGATGAGCTTTTAGTTGAAGTTCATAAAGATGAACTGGAAGAAGTAAAAGAAATTCTAAAAAATGAAATGGAAAATGCAGTAAAATTAGATGTTCCTCTTGAAGTTGACATTCATTTTGGGGATACTTGGTTTGAGGCTAAATAAAGGAGGACAAAATGAAGGTTATTGGTCTTACAGGTGGCAGCGGTAGCGGAAAAACTACAGTAGCTGTATTATTATCCCAACTGACATCTGTCTGTATTATTGATGCAGATAAAATTGGACATGAAATATTAAAAAAGGGTAAACCTGCATATGATGCTGTACTTGAGAGATTTGGAGAAGCTATCCTAAAGGCGGATGGAGAAATTGACCGTAAAAAACTGGGGCAAATTGTTTTTGCCAACCAATCTTTGCTTGAAATTTTAAACAAGATAACCCATCCCCTTATTATTCAGGAAATCATTGAACGGATTCATCAAATAAAAAGCAGTGATAAAGCCTGTAAATATATCATTGTTGATGCTGCACTTTTAATAGAATCGGGACTTCATAAAGCAGTAGATGAGATATGGTTAGTTTATGCTCCGGAAGAAATCAGATTAAAAAGAATTGCACAAAGAGATGGAATGACTACAGAAGAAGCAAAACGAAGAATTGCCTCTCAAATGCCATGGGAAGAAATGAAAAAATATGGAGATGTCATTATTGATAATGGGCATAATGAAGCCTATACCATGAAACAGTTAAATCACATTATTTCCAGTGGATAAATTATGATAAAGGAGTTCAATTATGTTTTATATTATTGACCTTCGAAAAAAGAAGTTCCGTTTTTTATTTTTTCTTATGCTTTTCATTTTCTTTTTTTATGCAGGTTTAGAATTGATTAAGATTATTTTTTACCCGCTCAAGTATGATCATTTAGTTTTAAAATATTCAGAGTTATATGATTTAGACCCTTGTTTGGTTTTTTCAATAATAAAAGTTGAAAGCAAATTTGATCCAAATGCACAATCCCATAAAAATGCAAAGGGCCTTATGCAGATTACTGAAAAAACCGGTGAATGGGCTGCTGCAGAAATAGGGATAGAAGAATATAGCAGTGAAAAACTGTTTGACCCGGAAATCAACATTTACATTGGTTGTTGGTATATTAAGAAATTACTGGATCAATTTGAGGATATTGAAACCAGTCTGGCAGCTTATAATGCTGGCAGCGGAAATGTTTCAAAATGGCTGCAGGACAAAAATTATAGCAAGGATGGTAAAAAGGTCCACAACATTCCCTTTTTAGAAACAAAAGCTTATGTAAAAAAGGTGCTTGATAGCAGGAGAATTTATAAAAAACTTTATAAATCCATTTACAATAATCAGAAACTACAATAATAATACTTAGGAAGGTGCGGTAAGTTGAGTAGAAAATTAAAATCCTTAATGCTTGCATTTTTTTTAATATTGAATATGACAAGCTGTACATACAACGAAGATAATAATTCTATTGACCCTCAGGAAACAGAAGAAGAGCAAACCGTTGAACTGCCTGAGCCCACTAAAGGTGGAGAAATGATTATTTCCTTTAGGATGCCAAAAACGTTAAATCCTTTATTAAACGAGGATTATACAGTCGATCAGGTATTAAAATTGGTTTTTGATACCCTGATAGATTTTGATGAGTCTCAAAAACCCATAGCAAACTTGGCTACGGATTGGACTTTTTCAAATGACGGAACGACTATTACAATCAATCTCCGGCAGGGTGTCCAGTGGCATGACGGAGATCCTTTTACTGCCCGGGATGTCATTTTTTCTTTAGACGTTATAAAAAATGCACCCAGTACATCTCCATATAAGAAATGTATTGAAAATATTGTTTCTTACAAAGCTGAAGGGGATTATACGGTTAAAATATTTTACAACCAGCCTTTTAGTGGGGCAGTTTATGCTTTGTACTTTCCAGTTATCCCGGCTCATATTTATGAAACTTCCAGTGGACAAGCTTTGTTGGAGAAAGTGCCTGTAGGGACAGGGGCATATAAATTAGGAGAATATAAAGTAGCGAAAGAGTTACAGTTAGAAGTGAATCCTGCCTGGTTTAAGGGAGAACCTTATATAGAAAGAATTAAAGTTCTTGTTATTCCGGATGAAGAAACAGAGTTATATTCATTTGAACAGGGACAAATTGATTTAATTGGTACAAATGCTGTGGATTGGGGAAAGTATGCTCAAAGTGGAGAAAGCAGGGTTAAGGAATATGTAACTTCATATTATGATTTCATTGGTTTTAACTTTAACAAGGTTTTATTTCAGGATAAGAAGGCAAGAAAAGCCGTAGCTTATGCCATTGATAAACAAAATATTTTGGAGAATCAATATTTAAATCATGGTGTTTTAACCGATGTACCAATAAGCCCAACTTCCTGGCTTTATTGTGATGAAATTGAAAAATATAATTACGATATAGAAAAAGCCAAGGAACTTTTAGCAGAAAGTGGCTGGAGCGATTCAGACAATGATGGTGTATTGGATAAGACGATGAATGGAAGTAAAATCGATTTTATTTTTAATTTATTGGTAGAATCAGAAGATGAAACAAGAAAAGAGGCAGCCAGGGAAATTATTAAAATGTTAAGCGAACTGGGTATTAAGGTAAATCTTGAAGAGGTTTCCAAAGAAGAGTTTTTAATACGTTTACAGGAAAAGAATTTTGATGCATTTATTGGAGGATGGAAACTTTCTCCAATTCCTGACTTTACTTTTGCCTTTCATTCTTCACAAATAGAAAATGGCAGTAATTTTATTTCTTTTAGAAGTGAACAGATGGACAGTTTACTTGAAAAGGCTTTTACAGCCGTTGGAGAAGAAAATATGAAAATGGCCTATGATGAATTACAGAAATATATTGCTGATGAATTACCATATATCAGTCTTTATTTCAGGAATGCTGCTCTTATTACCCATGACAGGATACAGGGAGAACTTAAGCCACAGAGAGACTTTTATATTGGTAATATCAAGGACTGGTTTATTGATGAGCCGGAAAAAAATGAACAAAGCGGCCAATAGGGCTTGCTTTGTTCTTTTCTAATTTTTTCATTATACATTTAATTTTTAAAAATGTTGTATTTTTTTGTCTAAGAATAAAATTTATTATAGATTTTTTTGTTACATATGTTATCATTATATATAAGAGAATTTTTCCATCTTTGTAGCTCATCCAAATTAAAAAATGGGGGAGTAGAAAGTGATATTAAATTATAACATAAAGGAAGAAGATCTTGTTTTTGGATTAGATATAGGGACCAGAAAGGTCATGGGCGTGATAGGCTACCAGGAAGATGACAATTTTGTTGTTGTTGACAGTGCTGTTGTGGCACATGAGTCAAGAGCTATGATAGACGGACAAATACATGATATTTCTAAAGTAGCCAATGCAGTTATAAAGGTAAAAAATATTTTAGAAGAAAGAACAGGAATAGAACTTACGGATGTTTCTATTGCGGCTGCAGGACGGCTTTTAAAAACTTATTTAGTAAAAGCAGAAATTCATTTTGAGGAAGAAAAAGAAATTCAAAGAGATCTTATAAGGGAGTTGGAATTAAAAGGAATATCAGAAGCTCAGCAAAAAATTAAAGAAGACTATAAGGATGATGAAATAGAGTATTATTCGGTAGGTTATTCTGTTGTAAATTATTACTTGGATGACTATATTATTTCAAATCTGGAAGGTCATATTGCAAAAAGCATTGGGGCAGATGTTTTAGCTACCTTTTTACCTAAGGCGGTTGTCGACAGTTTATATTCTGTAATGGACAGAGTAGGCCTTGTTGTTTCAAATCTGACATTGGAGCCGATTGCGGCCATTAATGTGGCAATACCTGAAAAACTAAGATTATTAAATTTAGCTTTAGTCGATATTGGAGCAGGAACATCGGATATAGCCATTACAAAAGATGGTACGGTTATTGGTTATGGAATGATTCCTATTGCCGGAGATGAAATAACAGAGCAAATTGTTCATAAATATTTAGTAGATTTTAATACTGCAGAAGAAATTAAATATAAAATTGGGAAAGAAAGCGAAATTACTTTTACAGACATTATGGGTGTGAGTCATACAGTATCTTCAGAAGAATTATACGAAGTAGTAAAAGGTCCTGTGTCTCGTTTAGCAGAAGAAATATCAGCAAAAGTATGTGAAGTGAATGCGAATAAAAAACCCAATGCAGTATTTTGCGTAGGTGGGGGAAGTCAGGTTGTAGGATTGACCAAAAAAATTTCTGAAATATTAAATATTCCCAATGAAAGAGTAGCAGTTAGGGGTGGGGACTCTTTAATCAATGTTAAATATTTATCGGAAACCTTAAATACGCCGGATGTCATTACACCCATTGGTATATGTGTCACTGCCCTTAAGCAAAGAGGTTTTGATTTTATTAAAGTTCGTTTTAACAAGGAAGAAGTAAAGCTTTTAAATGCAAAACGTTTGACTGTATTGGATGTGTGCATGCAAAAAGGATTGGATCATACCAATTTACTGGGACGAAAAGGTGCTTCACTTTTCTTTAAATTAAACGGTGAAAGAAGACGGATTAAAGGTGGACCTGCAGAGCCTGCGGAACTCTTTGTTAATGGAAAAGAAGCAAGTTTAGATACAATTATTCATGACGGCGATGAAATTTTAGTACAGCCTGCAGTCAATGGAGAAGATGCCAGTGCTTTTATCAGGGATTTTATTGATCCTAAGAATCTAAAAAGAGTATTGATTAATGGCGCCTACATGGAATTAACCTCCATATGTTATATTAATGGAAAATTAGTAGATAAGAACCATGAAATATTTAATAATGACGATGTTAAAATCCTCAGCATTAATACCATAGCCGATTTAGCAGATTATCTGGATGTTCCTTTATACGATAAAGAGGTCTATGTGAATAAAGTCAAGGTAGATTCTTCTTATATAATAAGAGACGGGGATTCCATAGAATTTAAAATTATAGAAAACAAGTCTTTTTCTCAAGACGTGGTAGATAATAATGAGATTAAAATATCTGCAGAAGAGAATAAAAACACAGCTGGGATTAGCTATAATATGCGTTCGTCTCATTTAACAGCTTCTAATGAAGAAATAGAGCAAAAGGCTGTTAATCCAACTACAGTGACAAGAGATCATACCAGTGAAGGGTTAGTCTTTGAAGATAAAATGACTCAGGCAGATGAACTTGAAAATAAAAAAACCGAAATTCCTGTGATTGTCACAGTGAATGGAGAAAAAGTAATTATGAAGAGTGAAAAAGCCGATTATATTTTTGTAGATGTGTTTAATTTTATCGATTTTGATTTATCACATCCCCAAGGCAATATTATTCTAAAATTAAATGGTAACAGAGCGGCTTTTACGGATTCAATCAAGAATGGTGATGTCATAGAAATATATTGGGAAAAAACAAATAAGGTGGATATTTTATGAGAAGATTTGAGTTTTCTGAAAAAAAGTATACAAACATTAATATTTCCCTTTTTTTACTGATTATCATTTATCTGGAAACCAATAAGATATCGGGTGTTTTAACTGATTTAGGTGATGCTTTAATCTTTCTTCTTGCTGGTATATTGATAATGATACTAAAAACTTATTTTATTGAAAAAGGTTATCTAGAAAAAAAATATTTATACCTTGCTTTTAAAATTGCAGAATTACTTGTTATCAGTTACTTAATTTATTATCATGAAATAATATCCTTAATTGCTTCCGTGATTTACTTATTAATTGTGGCTGAAATGATCTTGCAGGATTTCAGGCATAAATCTGTTTTTATATCCTCCTTTTTCCCAATAATTATGGTTGGCTTGTTGAAATTAAAGACCGAATTCTTTAATTATGAGATTTTAATTAATGTTAGTTGTATTATTTTAATTTCAATCATATTCATTTATGTTATTGATTCAACACTGACTAATTTTAAAGAAGATGCAGAAAAAGACAAACAATTATTAAATGAACTCCAGCAAAAAAATAAGGAGTTGTATAAGAAGAATAATGAAGTTGAGCTCTTAAATAAAGAACTTCAGGAACAAAAAGAAGAAATGAAAAAAACAGTTGAAAATTTCAGAAATAGTGTTGCTGAGTTATTTATTTTAAGAGAAATCAGTTCTTATATTGGCTCTATTCTTGATATTGAGCAGTTATTAGAAATGGTATGTGATATGATTATGGGAATTATGGGGGTTGATACCTGTTCCATAATCGTTTACAACGAAAAAGACGGTTCTTTAGATTTTCACATTAAAAGTATTTATAGCCAGGATGTTATTGAAAAGTTTAAAGAACAAGTATGGAGCAGTTTTATACATAGTAAAATTAAGAATAAAGAGATTATAATGGACAACAATTCCAGTGAAGAAAAATATGAATTTTTAAAGGGAAGAAAAGTAGGCTCTTTAGTGGCTGTACCCTTATATAAAGCCAATAAAACTTATGGTTTGATATTGGCTGAACATTCTTTAGAAAATTATTTTTCCGTTAGCAGTACCGATTTGTTCAAAGCTGTTTCGATGCAAGTTACTATGGCTATTGAAAATGCTAAACTTTATGAACAAATGGAGGATATTGCAATTAAAGATGGTTTGACAAAAATATATAACCGATTGTATCTGCAAAACATTTTACCGCAACTGGTTGGGGAAGCTATAGCGAATAAAAAACCTATTGCAGTTTCTATATTCGATATTGACCATTTTAAGCAATTTAATGACACCTATGGACATTTATTTGGAGATGAGGTGCTGAAAACAGTTGCCCGTTTTGGTCAGGAGATGGTTGACAAATATGATGGAATTATTGCGAGATACGGCGGGGAAGAATTCTTCATTATACTTCCTGATATGCCTTTAAGAAAGGCAGCCAAAGTGATTGAAGAATTCAGAAAGAAAATAGAAAACTACGAATTGCGATATAATGGTCAAAATGCCAAGATTACAGCAAGTTTTGGTGTCAGTGGTTATCCAGAAGTTGCTGATAATGTTGAGGAATTAATAAAAACGGCGGATGATGCCATGTATTTATCCAAGCGACAAGGAAGAAATTTGGTCAGTATTGCTCCCCCAAATTTAAAGATTCAAGAATCTTAATAAAAGATAAAAAAGAGGCTAAAATATATCTAGCCTCTTTTTTAATCAATTTGTGAAAATATGGGTGGTGGTAAGCATAAATTGTTTAGATATTATCTCATTATTATCTCTGGAAGGAATAGGAAGAAAAAGGGTTGGTCTTATTCTTAAACAGTATAGAAATATTTCCTTATCCATAAAAGATATATATGAAATATTAAAAGATAAAAACTATTATTTTACGTTGAAAGAGCTTTATCAAGTTTATGAAAAAAGTAAAAATATAATCGAAGAATTAAATCAATCAAAAATACATATGATTGATTGTTTAAGTACAGCATATCCGGATTCTTTGAGAAAGATAGAAGATCCGCCTCTTTTGTTGTTTATTAAGGGATATTATGATTTTATTTACAATGAAAAAAATTGCCTGGCTGTCATTGGTAGTAGGGAACCAACTAAGAAGGGGAAGAAGACAGCTTATAATATAGCCCGGTATTTAGCCAGAAAGAAATTTTCTATTATTAGTGGTTTAGCTTTGGGTTGTGATACACAAGCACATTTAGCCTGTTTAAAAGAAAAAGGACGGACAGCGGCCATTCTTGCTCATGGTCTTAATATGATATATCCTAAAGAAAATGAAAAATTGGCTCAGGACATTATTGATAAGGGAGGTTGTTTGATTAGCGAATATCTGCCTTATGAAAAAGCAAAAAATTATACTTTTATAGAAAGGGACAGGCTGCAAAGTGCTTTAAGTCAGGCTGTGATTGTTATTGAAACTGAAGAAACTGGTGGAACCATGCATACAGTAAGGTTTGCAAAAAAGCAAAACAAGCTTTTAGCGTGTGTTCAATATACCCCAGAGCAAATGCAAGATTATAAATTAAGCGGGAACAAAATCATTTTAAATGAACTTAATGCGATACCTGTCAGAAATTACGAGGATTTAGATGATTTAATAACTTATTTAAGGGAAAATAAATCCTAAGACCAGTGTTAAGAGTAAAAATTCACCAGAAAAATATTTAAGGTTTTTTTAAAACATCATCAGTAATGGACAATTAAACATTGATAAAGAACAAACAATGTGCTAAAATTGTAAAAACATTTTAATCATTAGATGAGTAATGAAAAATGTTCAGCAGATGAAAGGAGCATTTAAGAAATGAAAGGAATTATTACTGTTGTCGGAAAAGACAAGGTAGGAATTATAGCAAAAGTCTGCACCTTGCTTTCTGAAAAAAACATAAATATCTTAGATATTTCCCAGACAATTGTTCAAGGTTATTTTAATATGATGATGATTGTTGATTTAACGAATGCAACAGATGACTTTGGTAAAATCGAAGATGAGCTTATCGAATTAGGAAAGCAGATCGGGGTTGTAATTAAACTCCAAAGGGAAGAAATTTTTAACAGTATGCATAGAATTTAATCACCAAGGAGAGAGGGAATAGATGATTACGCGATTTGAAGTCCAGGAAACAAATCAAATGATTGAACAAGCCAAATTAGATGTGCGTACCATTACTTTAGGTATCAATTTACTCGATTGTGCTGACAGCAATATGGATACGCTAAATCGGAAAATTTATGATAAGATTACAAAAACGGCTGAGCATTTAGTCAAAGTTGGAGAAGATATTGAAAAAGAATTTGGTATCCCCATTGTTAACAAAAGGATTTCAGTAACACCTATTTCCATTGTTGCAGCTGCAACAAATGCCCAATCTTATGTTCCTGTTGCTCATACCCTGGACAGGGCTGCAAAAGCAGTGGGGGTTAATTTTATTGGAGGTTTTTCAGCCTTAGTTCATAAAGGTTGCAATGCTTCTGATAATGTACTTATCCAATCAATCCCACAGGCTCTGGCTGAGACTGAGAGGGTTTGTTCTTCAGTGAATTTAGGCAGTAGTAAAACAGGAATTAATATGGATGCGGTCAAAGAAATGGGTAAAATTATAAAGGATACTGCTGTCAAAACGAAAGATAAAGATTCCATCGGTTGCGCAAAACTTGTGGTATTTTGTAATGCACCAGAAGACAACCCTTTTATGGCAGGCGCTTTCCACGGTGTGGGAGAAAAAGATGCAGTAATTAATGTAGGTGTAAGTGGTCCGGGTGTGGTAAAAAAAGCATTGGAAGAAGTAAAAAACAAAGATTTTGAAACCCTTTGCGAAACCGTTAAAAGAACAGCATTTAAGATAACAAGGGTTGGACAGTTGGTTGCCAGGGAAGCTTCACAAAGGCTTAATATTCCCTTTGGCATCATTGACCTGTCTTTGGCTCCGACGCCTGCTATTGGAGACAGTATTGCAGAAATCCTTGAAGAAATGGGCTTAGAATCCGTAGGTGCACCAGGCACAACTGCTGCTTTGGCCTTATTAAATGATAATGTAAAAAAAGGCGGAATCATGGCTTCTTCTTATGTAGGAGGTCTTAGCGGTGCTTTTATCCCTGTGAGTGAAGACCAGGGTATGATTAAAGCTGTTGAGAAGGGCTCTATCAACCTTGAAAAACTTGAGGCTATGACTTGCGTATGTTCTGTAGGTCTTGATATGATTGCAATACCTGGAGATACCAGTGAAGAAACGATTTCAGGAATTATTGCTGATGAAATGGCCATTGGCATGGTCAACGGAAAGACAACAGCAGTTCGTATCATACCTGTTATTGGAAAAGGTGTTGGAGATGTGGTTGAATTTGGTGGCTTATTAGGCTATGCACCTATCATGGCAGTGAATTCGTTTAGCTGTAAAGATTTTATTAACCGTGGAGGCCGGATTCCTGCGCCAGTTCATAGTTTTAAAAATTAAGAGAATATGTTATATTTATATTAAACCAAGTCTAAACTATAAAGGGCTTGGTTTTTTTAAAATAATAAAAGAAAGGAAATAAATATGGCTTCAACCGTGAAAGAATTAGAACCAAAGATGGTGTGGGAGTATTTTGAAAGCATTAGTCAAATTCCAAGAGGCTCAGGAAATGAAAAAGCAATTAGTGATTATTTAGTCGAATTTGCCCGCCAGCATCAATTAGAAGTAATACAGGACAAAGCCTTGAATGTAATTATAAAAAAGAAAGCTAGCCCTGGCTATGAAAATGCGCCTGTGGTTATCTTACAAGGACATATGGATATGGTTTGTGAAAAAAATAAAGATACCGTACATGACTTTTTGAAAGATCCGCTTGATTTAGTCGTAGAAGGCGATTACATTTTTGCCAGGGGTACCAGCCTGGGAGGAGATGATGGTATAGCTCTGGCTTATGGACTGGCACTTTTAGCATCGGATAATATTCCTCATCCTCCTTTAGAAGTTGTCTTTACAACCAGTGAGGAAACGGGGATGGAAGGTGCTGCAAATTTAGATTGTTCTCATTTAAAGGGCAAAATATTAATCAATCTGGATTCAGAAGAAGAAGGGGTTTTTCTTTCCAGTTGCGCAGGTGGTGCCAGGGCACATTTAATCTTAAAAACGCAATGGGTTAAAGAAGAAAAATCAGGACCTGTTTATTCCATTCAAATCAGAGGATTAAAAGGTGGTCATTCTGGTCAGGAAATTGACAAAGAACGTGCTAATGCCAATTTATTAATGGGACGGATTTTATACAGCCTGCAAGAGGATATGCATTTTGATTTAATATCCATTAATGGCGGGGCAAAAGATAATGCTATTCCAAGGGAAGCCGATGCGGTCATTCAAATCGAATCTAAAAATATAGAAAAGCTTATGAAGATAATAGAAAAGTGGAACGATATTTTAAAAAATGAATATAAAAAGTCTGACCCGGATATTGAAGTCAAGATAGAACTGGTAAGGGAAATAAGTAGTGAACATTTATCAGAAGAAATCAAGGGAAAAATTATTCATATACTCATGCTGATGCCCAATGGTGTCCAAAGTATGAGTATGGATATAGAGGGTTTGGTAGAAAGTTCAACGAATCTGGGGGTTGTTATTACAGACAAAGAAGAAATACGTTTTATATCAGCATTGAGAAGTTCTGTAGAAAGCAGGAAAAGGCTTATCATTAATAAAATTAAAGTTCTGGCAAGTTTTGTAGGTGCCGACTTTTTGCTAAAGGGTGAATATCCAGCCTGGCAATATGCAGAGGACTCAAAAATCCGTTCACTCTTTACTAATAAGTATGAAGAATTATTTGGTAAAAAAGCTGAAATAACAGCTATTCATGCAGGACTCGAATGCGGCTTTTTTGCAGAAAAAATAAAAGATGTTGACATTATTTCTTTAGGTCCTAATATGAAAGACATTCATACGCCCAATGAAAGATTAAGTATTTCATCTACTAAAAATACCTGGGAGTTATTGCTTGCTGTATTAAAAGAAATAAAATAGCTTTACAAGTCTTCGGATATCTGTATATAATAATCGTAATATTACATTAAAATGCAAATAACAACAAATCTCTAATAATAAGAAAGATGGGATCTAGGTGAAATTACCTTGGGATAAGCATTATTTAAAAATTTCATTTCATGTAATTTTTACACTGATAGTTATTTTTGGACTGGCTATTTTTATTTATAACATTATTCCTATTACAGCAACGATTGCTGCAATGATTTCCAGGATATTATCCATTTTGTCTCCTTTTTTTATTGGAGTAGCGATTGCCTATCTTTTGGATCCAATGGTTGATATCTATCAGAGAAGAGTTGTAGAGCCTTTAGGGAAATTTTTGAAAGATAAAAATATTATTTTTGGCAAAAAGGATAATAATGAAAAAAGTCAGGATAAAGAGAAAGAGATTTCAAGATTTCTTCCTACACTTCTGACATATTTGACGCTTATTTTAGCACTTACAATTATAGGGATATTATTATCCAAAAGCTTGGGTAATCATAAAGGTTTTAAAAATTTAGACAATTTGGTAAGCAGCATCAAAAGTTACGTCCAATCCTTTAATAATATGATAACAAATTTGCAACAAGGGCTTGAGGATATTGGATTTTTACAAAAGGCAGAAGAAACCCTGACTGAGTTTAGTGGTAGATTAGGAAATTATGTTCAAAATATTGCCTTATTTTTTATTGAAAAGATTACAAAGGCGGGAAACAGGGTTGTTGACTTGGTCTTAGCTTTTGTTATTGCATTTTACTTATTAAAAGATAAAGCCAAGTTATTAAGAGTCTTTAATCAATTTTTCAGGATCTTGTTACCAGAAAAAATTTATATTCGATTAAAATATCTTTGTATTGATATGGATACCGTTTTATCGGGATATATAAGAGGTCAATTAATAGATTCTTTAATCATGGGTGTTTTAATTGGAATAAGTGTGGCAATTATTGGAATAGATTTCCCGATTATTATTGGAATCATTGCAGGGATAGCCAATGTAATTCCTTATTTTGGACCAATTATTGGCATGATTCCGGCAGCGTTTATGGGTTTAATCAGTGACAATCCGATGAAAGCACTTTATGCTTGCATAACCCTTTTTATCTTACAGCAAATCGATGGGGCAATCATTGCACCTAAGGTTGTAGGGGAAAGTGTTGATGTTCATCCTGTAGCAATTGTGGTATCCATATTAATTGGAGGTTCTTTATTTGGATTGTTGGGAATGCTTATTGCAGTACCTATTGCAGCTTTCCTGAAACTCTTATTAATCCGCTTTATGGAAAGAAAAAGTGAAGAAAAAACCCCATAGAAAGTTTTTCTATGGGGTTTATATTTTAGCTGAATTTTATTATAAATAATAAACAGATGATTTACTTATATTAATTGAACACGGTGAAAGACTTTTTTACCTTTTTGAATCATTAAGCTACTATTTTCAAAGTCTTTTTCTGTAATAAGATAATCAATATCACTGATTTTTTGATTTTGAACTTTGATTCCGCCTTGTTGTATTAAACGACGCCCTTCGGAACGGGAAGGAACAAGATTTGTTTTTTGAAGTAAGGTCAAGATATCCATGCCTTTTACCAATTCTTCTTTGGTAATTTCTGTTGTTGGAATGGAACCTCCTTCAGCGCCACCTTTAAATAAGGCTTTGGCAGCTGTATCAGCTTTTATAGCTTCTTCTTCACCATGCACAATTTTAGTCACTTCATAAGCAAGGATTTCTTTGGCTTTATTAATTTCAGCCCCTTCTAAAGCTGCTAAACGGTTTACTTCTTCCATAGGAAGGAAGGTAAGAAGTGATAAGCATTTTTTAACGTCTGCATCGGCAACGTTTCTCCAATATTGATAGAAATCATAAGGAGATGTTTTTTGGGGATCAAGCCAAATGGCTCCGGATTCGGTTTTACCCATTTTTTTACCTTCGCTGGTTGTCAGCAGGGTAAAGGTCATGCCAAAAGCATCGTCATGTCCAATGCGTCGGATTAGTTCAACACCTCCTAAAATATTTGACCATTGGTCATTTCCTCCTAATTGAAGTTTACAGTTGTATCTTCTGTACAATTCTAAAAAGTCATAAGACTGCATGAGAGTATAGTTAAATTCTAAGAAAGACAGTCCTTTTTCCATTCTGGTTTTATAACTTTCATAAGTAAGCATTTTGTTTACAGAAAAGTGAACGCCAATTTCTCTTAAGAAAGAAATATAGTTTAATTTAAGCAGCCAGTCGGCATTATTAACCATAATGGCTTTATCGTTGCTAAAATCAATAAATCTGGAAAGCTGCTTTTTAAAACATTCTGCATTATGTTGTATGGTTTCTTCTGTCATCATTTTGCGCATATCGGTTTTACCAGTAGGGTCACCAATCATTGCTGTGCCACCACCTATAAGCGCAATAGGTCTGTGACCAGCTTTTTGCATATGTGCCATGGCCATAATGGTTACAAAATGACCAACGTGTAAACTATCTGCCGTAGGGTCAAAACCAATATAAAAAGTAACTTTTTCTTTTTCTAATAATTCTCTTATTTCTTTTTCATGGGTTGTTTGTTGAATAAAGCCTCTTTCTTGCAAAACATCAAAAACGTTGTTCATAATATCCTCCAATCTTTAAGTTTATCTTCGTATAATATTAAATTTTTACCTAAAAAAAGCCTCTCTCCTGTATAAAACATTTTATAAGGACGAGAGGACCCGTGGTACCACCTTAATTCGCATGAAATCATTCATGCCTCTGCTCTTTAACGGAGAGAACCGTCGGTTAAACCGAAGCTTGGGAGTTGTACTTCGCCGGTTCACGTACTACAAACCTTTCACCAGCCGGTTTGCTCTCTGATTTTGTAACCGTGACGACTACTTGGTCTCCTTCATCACTTTTATCTTAATTATTGTAAGATATCATACCATAATTCTAAAATTTACTCAAGTGTGATTAAAATAAAATCTATATTTCTGCAATTTTAACGATAACTTCTACGGCTTTTTCCATAGCTTCAACGGAAATATATTCATATTTACCATGAAAGTTATCACCGCCTGTAAAAAGGTTAGGGCAGGGCAGGCCCATAAAAGATAATCGGGCTCCGTCAGTACCGCCTCTTATAGGTCTTACGACGGGTTCTATGCCTACGGCTTTCATAGCATTAAAAGCTCTGTTTACAATGTCCATTTTGCTTTCCAGTCTTTCTTTCATATTATAATATTGGTCTCTTAAATCCAGGTGTATGGTGCCTTGACCATAACGTTCATTCATCATTCTGACTGTATCTTCTATAAATTCTTTTCGTTGCTTAAAATGCGTCATATCAAAATCACGGATTAGATAAGTTAATTCAGCCTTTTCAACATTTCCGTTAAAACTGTTCAGATGAAAAAAGCCTTCGTACCCATCTGTTTTTTCGGGAATTTCCTCATTGGGAAATAAATTGGCCAATTCAGTTCCTATACGGACTGCATTTTTCATTTTTTCTTTTGCCGTACCAGGATGAACGTTTTGACCATTAATGGTTATTTTGCAGTAGGCAGCATTAAAATTTTCATACTGGAGTTCTCCTAATAATCCACCATCGATAGTATAGGCAAAATCAGCCGCAAATTTTTGAACATCAAAAAGATCTGCACCTCTTCCGATTTCCTCGTCTGGTGTAAAAGCAATACGGATTTTACCATGTTTAATTTCCGGATGAGCAATAAGATATTCCATAGCCGTTAGAATTTCGGCAATACCTGCTTTATCATCAGCACCTAATAAAGTATTGCCATCCGTTGTAATAAGGGTATGACCTGTATATTTTTTTAAGTTGGGGAAAACTTTTGGAGATAAAATGATATTTTTTTCTTCATTTAAAACAATGTCTTCACCATTATAATTCTTTATCATTTTAGGCTGGATATTTTCGCCGGACATATCAGGGCTTGTATCCATATGCGCAATAAAACCAAGGGTTTCAACATCTTTATCCGTATTTGACGGTAAGGTAGCCATGACATAACCATTTTCGTCAAGTTCAACTTCTTCAAGCCCAATAGTCTGACATTCAGAAATTAAATATTTAGCAAACTCTAATTGGTTTTTTGTGCTTGGGCAAGTTGGAGAGGATTCATTTGAACTGGTTGGAAATTTAACATATTTTAAAAATCTTTCTGCTACGTTTGTCATTTTGCTTTGCTCCTTTACATTGAAATATGACTTTTTATCTAAAAAAAATACACGCTTAAGTTAAAAATTTAATTAATTAAAAATAATAGGACAAATCTTGATAAAAATATAGTAAAATATTACACGAATAAAGTATGCTGAACAAAGGAGTATTATTCATGAAGAAAAAGAGAATAATTCCTTTTAAATATAAATTAAGCATTATAATAAGTTTTTGGATTTTTTTAGCTTTTAATTTAATTGCCTTTAATATTTATCTTAACACAAATGATTCATTAGAAAAACAATATAACTTAAGAAAATATGCAGATACTAACGTAAGTTTATCAAATTATAATTTTTTATATTCAAATTATAACAATTCTGACTTTTATTTATTAATTATGTCTGTTCTTTTTCTTGTTATTTCTATCGTTTTAGGGGCTTTGATTGTTTTTTATATCTCAAATCCTATAAAGAAAATGATGATAGGTATTGAAGAGGTATCTAATGGCAATTATGATTACATGATTGAGATTAATACGACGGATGAATTTAATATGTTGGGAAAAAGTATTAATAATCTGTCCCGGAAGATGAAAGTTTTGATAGAAGAAAAATGTAATAAAGAGAGGGAATTATTGCTTAAAGATAGTCAAATTGAAATGCAAAAAGACGTTATTGCCAGTCAAAGTGAACAGATAAGTATGTTAAATGAAAAATTAGAAGAATTATTTAGTGAGAATAAAAATATTTGTATTGCAGCCATCAATGCTTTAACGAATTCACTGGAAGTAAAAGATGTATATACCAGAGGACATTGTGAAAGAGTCAGGGAATATGTCGTTAAAATAGGCCAAGCATTAAATTTAAGTAAAAATGAAATCAATGAGCTAGAATTTGCGGCATTACTGCACGATATAGGAAAAATAGGAATTCCTTCAAGAATTCTTAATAAAGAAGATGAATTAACAGAAGAAGAGGCTGAACTTATAAAAATGCATCCCCGACTTGGCTATGAAATTGTCAAAAACTTACCCTTCTTAGATAATGCTAAATATGCTATTTTACAGCATCATGAAAGAATAGACGGGAAAGGTTATCCAGATGGTCTGGTTGATGAGGAAATTAGTTTGTATTCAAAAATTCTGGCCGTAGCTGATGCTTTTGATGCAATGACAACAGGAAGAAAATACAGGATTATTCCATATCCTAAAGAAGTTGCTCTGGAACAATTAATTCATAATAAAAATATCCAGTTTGATGCGAGAATAGTAGATGTTTTTGTTGACATTATCAAAAAAGAAATGAATGAAGATAAAAATAAAATCCCCAGTTAGGGGATTTATTTTCGTTCGTTATTAAATCATATATTTATTTATATTCATTTACAATTATTTACGCGATCAAATAACTTTTTAAGGATTCGGGGATATCTTTATTTCTACAACTCATTCCAATTACGAAATTTACATTGAATTTTTCACCAACTTGTCTTAATTCTTCAATAAGATTATATGCTTCTTCCAGTGTAAGGTTGGTCATTTTCAATAATCCATCAATATAAATATGATCAATGTCATGATCCTGGGCAATGATACCACATATAAATCCTAAAAATTCCTTTGAGTTTTTCACAGGAAAATCGTCTACAACAATGAAGCGGATCTTGTAGTGTAACTGATACATGTGTTCACGGTCGTTGTTAAGGTATACGATATGGCCAGGTGTTTCTTTTACTTTCGTATTGGCCATATCGATTAAATGTTTTGTTTTACCTTCTCCTTTTTCTCCTGAAATGATTTGTATCATTGGAATCTCCCCCTTTAATATAATTGTACAACTTCTATATTAAATATATTCTTCCCCAGATTAAAAAAACCTTTTTTTAAAAAATATTTTTTAAAAAAAGGTCAATTTTTGTTGTTTTTTTATAAATATTATTCTCTTTCACCCAATCTTTCTTCATCAATTCTGCCAAAAAGACTTAATCCGTATAAACCCGCCAGTCCGACAAGGGCATAAACAATCCGACTTAACCAGCTATCCGTTCCACCAAATAAACTGGCTACCAGGTCAAATTGGAAAAAGCCAATTAATCCCCAGTTTAATGCACCGATGATGATAAGTAATAATGACAAAAAATCTAAGGGTCTTGTTTTCATAACTGTACTCCTTTCTTCTTACAGGTACTTTGACAGCAAATTTCTGTTTTACACCAATAGTATTTTTAAAAATAGTTAATTTTATACAAGAATCTCTTTACTAAGATTTATATTTGAATTTTTTCCACGGAATAATAGATATGCATCATTTCACTTACAAGAATTGCCCGTATTTTTAATTGATAGTTACCATCCTGATATTTTAATATACGGTTATTTAAGGCATTATATATTAAATGGATATCGATATTTTTTACTTCTTTACCAATCTGGTTATTCAGTAATAGTTTTATATACTGTTCAATTTCGTTTTTAGGAATAACAGGCTCGTCTTTATTCGTATTGACTGGCACGATATCCTTTAAGATTAATTTTTCTTTTTTAAAATCATTATTTTCTAATTGATTTAGTTTTATTAAACTGTCTGCCAATTTTGTGGATAAAATTTCATTTTCATTAAGAGATTTTTCTAATTCATGCATATAAAGCATATGATTGGACATCATTCCGCCTATAAAGCCCAATATAAAAATCCACAGAATCGAAGAGGTCTTTTTCATATTTTGCTAACCTCCTAAATGGTTAAGAATAATATATCCTGTATGGGCTCCTGCAAAAGCACTTAATATATATAAAATTTGTTTGATAACACTTTTTATTTCACCTTTTAAAATTCCCAGTTCTAAAACTTCAAAAGAAGAAAAGGTTCCGCCTAAAGCAACAATAATTGCCCATAGCTTTAATTGTTCTGAAAAAACCAGCATCATTTTTACAGGCTTCTCTTTGCAAAACACTGCAGCCATAGAGCCAAATAAGGATCCGCCTAAAATAACCCCTAAAGCAATAAAATAGTTATAAATCATTGTTATAATATGTTGATTCATTTTTACCCCCTGTTATGATAAAAGCGTGCTATTTAATTCTATGTTTTAAAAAAGAGAAATAAAATAAAATTAGAGAGTTGTTATTACTCATTTTCAAGACACCAATTTTAACGGAACTTTATAAAATAATATAAGAATAATATTTGAATAATAAAAAAGGGTGAGATATGTGAGAATTCTCAGGAAAGGGATGAGAGGATCAGACGTAGCTGAACTACAAAGTATTCTTCAATTAATCGGCTATAGACCGGGCGCAATTGATGGAATTTTTGGCAATCAGACAGAAGAAGCAGTGAAAGCTTTTCAAAGGAATAATGCTTTAACAGCGGATGGTATCGTAGGACCAGCAACCTATGCAAAATTAGAACCTATTTTACTTGGATATGACCTATATACCATTAAAAAAGGAGATACATTATTTAATATTGCCCAGCAATATCATACAACGGTTTATGCAATTACAACAGCAAATCCGGATATAAATCCCTTTTTTTTGAATGTTGGGGAAGAAATTATTGTTCCTTATGGAATTGATTTGGTTCAAACCAATATTCCTTACACTTATGATGTTATGGAAAAAGATATCCGGGGTTTACAAATGCGATATCCATTTCTGGAGGTTTCTACAATTGGCCAAAGTGCAGAAGGCAGGAATTTATATTTAATAAAACTTGGCAGTGGACCCCGCGAAGTCTTTTATAATGCCTCTCACCATGCCAATGAATGGATTACAAGTCCTGTTTTAATGAAATGGGTTGAAAACTTTTCTAAAGCTTTTGCAAGAGATGGTACGATGCGGGGATATCCAGCCAGAACAATTTGGGAACAAGCCACCATTTATATTGTACCCATGGTAAATCCTGATGGCGTTGAATTGGTTATAAACGGTGTATCTGCTGAAAATACAAGATATAGGCAACTTGTCGAGTGGAACAATGGGAATACGGATTTTTCCAATTGGAAAGCCAATATTCGTGGAGTCGATTTAAACAGAAATTATGATGCTTCCTGGGAAGAATATAAAGAGGTAGAGTCCCTTTTGGGCATTGATGGTCCTGGTCCTTATTTGTATGGCGGACCTTATCCGGAATCCGAGCCAGAAAGTAAAGCTGTTGCGGATTTTACCAGAAGCCGTAATTTCCGTCTTGTTTTAGCATATCATACTCAAGGAGAAGTAATATTTTGGAATTACAGAAATCTTCAGCCGCCGGAAGCTTTAAGAATTGGAGAAATCTTCGCATCGGTCAGTGGCTATAGTTTGGACGAACCAGTAGGACCTGCTTTATATGCAGGTTATAAAGACTGGTTTATTAAAGAATACAGAAAACCAGGTTATACCATTGAAGTCGGCCGGGGAGTAAATCCGTTACCTATTTCCCAATTTGATAAGATTTATGAAGATAACGAAGAATTATTACTTCTGGCAGCTTTGGTATAAGAGATTTACATTATTCTTGTCATTATATAAAAATTCATGCTATTGTAAGTTTAATTTATGGTATAATGAATATAATAACATAAGGTTATAGCTCTCCAAAGGGAGAGCTTTCCTGATTTTAAGAATTGGAGGTTTAGGGATGAAAGATTGGAAAATAGAAACCATTGCCGTTCAGGGAGGATATACACCACAAAATTCTGAACCCAGAATCTTGCCTATTTATCAAAGTACTACATATAAGTATGACAGTGCAGAACATGTAGCAAAGCTATTTGATTTAGAAGAAGAAGGTCATATGTATACAAGAATCAGTAATCCTACCCTGGCAGCCTTAGAAGAAAAGGTAGCCCAGTTAGAAGGAGGAGTTGGGGCTTTATCGACAGCTTCAGGACAAGCAGCTACAACTTTAGCCATTTTAAATATTTGTCAGTCCGGAGAACATATCGTTGCAGCAAGCAATTTATATGGAGGTACCTTTACTTTGCTTGCCAGCACTTTTAAGAAGTTTGGTATAGAGGTTAGTTTTGTCGATCCGGACAGTTCAGCAGAAGAGATTAAAAAGCATTTCAGACCAAATACAAAAGCCTTATTTGGAGAAACAATAGGCAATCCAAGTCTTAATATATTAGATTTTGAAAAATTTTCTTCCATCGCTAAGGAAATGGGAGTACCTTTTATTGTCGATAATACCTTTGCCACCCCTTATCTTTGCAAGCCACTGGAACATGGAGCCAATGTCGTTGTTCATTCAGCAACAAAGTATTTTGATGGTCATGCAACCAGTGTCGGAGGGATTATTGTTGATGGGGGCAATTTTGACTGGACCAATGGCAAGTATCCTGGATTTACTGAAGCCGATCCGACTTATCATGGTGTAAAATATGTTGAGCAGTTTGGAAAACAAGCATATATTGTAAAAGCCAGAGTACAACTTTTAAGAGATTTAGGTTCAACCTTAAGCCCATTTAATGCATTTTTAATTAACTTAGGTTTAGAAACCTTACATCTCAGAATGGAAAGGCACAGTGAAAATGCTCTTAAACTTGCCCAATTTCTTCAGGGTCATCCTAAGGTAGAGTGGGTGAATTATCCTGGTCTTGAGAGCCATCGTTCTTATGCTTTAGCGAAGAAATATTTACCTAGGGGCTGCAGTGGGGTATTAACTTTTGGTGTAAAAGGCGGAAAAGAAGCTGGAATGAAATTTATTAATCGTGTAAAATTAGCAGCTTTAGTCGTGCATGTGGCAGACGCAAGAACTTCTGTTATTCATCCGGCCAGCACAACCCACAGGCAATTAACAAAAGAAGAACAAATATCTTCTGGTGTAACAGAAGACTTAATCCGTGTATCTGTCGGGATTGAAAATATTGAAGATATTATTTCTGATTTCGATCAGGCACTTAATAGTTAAATTAAAAGTCCCCAAAAGGGGCTTTTAATTTAATCCTTGCTTTTATTAAAAATGAGGAGTGAATGAAGATTGAAAGAATCCGATAAAAAAGAAGTGATTAATTTATTAAAAACAGCAAAAGGACAACTGGATGCCATCATACGTATGACGGAAGAAGACAGATATTGCATTGATATCTCGAAGCAAATACTAGCTGTACAGGCATTACTTAAAAAAAGTAATCTTACTGTATTAAGGCAGCATATTCATGGCTGTGTAAGAAATGCATTATTAACTGGTGAAGGTGAACAGAAAATAGAAGAAATCATCAATATTCTTGATAAATATATAAAATAATACGCTTGTTTAAATTTTGTTCACAATTATTTAATATTTATATATTATAATATATATGTATGATTTATTGTATTATAGAAGGAATAGGATGTGAGCCCAATGAAGTGTCCTGTATGCCATCAAGATAATTTAGGTTTAGTAGGCCGTATCAGATATTATTGTCCCGATTGTAATGTTGAAATTGTTGTTAAGGGTAGGGTATTAGAAATATATGAAATTAAGAAAGATGGAGGTTTAAAGTTAGTAAAGCTACTGGCATCCTAATGGAAATGAAAGGAGATATTTTGTTATTATGGAACTTATTCAAAGCATTTTTTGGATTCTTGCTTTATGGTGGCTCTTATCTAATGTTGTCACGGCAATCAAAGTCATTCAAATCCAAAAAGCAATAGAAAAGAATAATGAATTAAATAGGAATCAGCCAAAAAATATAGAGCTGGATACGAAAGCAGATGATCCAGCAGAAGTTGAAATGGTAGAAGATAAGGTTTGTGGTAAAGTTATTGAAAAAAGCCGGGCTTATCAGCTCTTTCATGAAGGTAAGCTGTTTTATTTTTGCAGCTGGGATTGCCGGCAAACATATATTCAGGAGTATATCAAGCAGTCCTAATAATCAGGACTGCTTTTTGAACATAATATACTAAAAGTATAAAAGTACATGGAGGTCCATATGAAAAAAATTGCAATTGTAACCGGGGCATCTTCTGGATTGGGCAGTCATTTTGTACGACAATTGGATTTAAAATATGATTTAGATGAAATTTGGATGCTGGCAAGAAGAGAAGATAAAATGAAAGAAATTGCCAGTAAGCTAAAAAAAACCAAAGCCGTTTTAATAAAATGTGATTTATCCAATCTTGAAGAAATTAATAAATTAACGGATCAATTAAAAAAAGAAAAAGTATTAGTTAAATTTTTAATTAATAGTGCGGGTTTTGGAAAAATAGGGACATTTTCAGAATTACCACTGGAAGAACAAATGGCCATGATAGACGTTAATATAAAGGCTTTAACAACTGTAACTTATGTTGTTTTGCCATACCTGGCAAAAGGGGCAAAGATTATACAAGTGGCCTCTTCAGCGGCTTTTTTACCTCAACCGGGTTTTAACGTATATGCTGCTACAAAAGCTTATGTACATCATTTTAGTAAAGCACTGAGCATTGAATTAAAACATAGAAACATCCAAGTATTAGCCCTGTGTCCAGGACCAGTAAAAACAGAATTTTTTACAATTGCTTCAAAAGACGGAAAGCCCGCTGACTGGAAAACAAAATTTATGGTTAATCCCAGGGATGTTGTATCAAAAGCTTTAAAGGATGCTGAGTCTAATAAAATGGAATCTGTATATAGTTTACCGATGAAACTTTTAAAAATTATTTCAAGAATTATCCCTCAGGAGCTTATTTTAAAATATTTTAAATGGCGTTAAGATATAATTATTATAAACAATAATTTAGAAAGTGGGAGATGCAGAGGATGAAAGTTAATTCAAAAATTCATGGCTTTATTTTAATTGAAGAAAAAGAAATTAAAGAAATTAATTCTATTGCCCGTTTATTTGAACATGAGAAGAGCGGAGCAAAATTATTAAGTTTGCAAAATGATGATGAGAATAAGGTTTTTTCAATTTCTTTCAGAACACCTCCTCATGATAGTACAGGGTTGCCTCATATTATGGAACATTCTGTATTATGCGGTTCCAGAAAATTTCCTACAAAAGATCCTTTCGTGGAATTGGCAAAGGGGTCATTAAATACTTTCCTTAATGCTATGACTTTTGCGGATAAAACAATGTATCCTATAGCAAGCACGAATGATAAAGATTTTATGAATTTAATGGATGTCTATCTGGATGCTGTTTTTTATCCCAATATCTATAAATATCCTGAAATATTGATGCAGGAAGGTTGGCATTATGAGTTGGAAAATGAGGAAGATGAAATCACTTATAAGGGCGTTGTATATAATGAAATGAAAGGGGCTTTTTCTTCTCCTGAATCCATTTTATTTAGAAAAATCCAGGAATCTTTGCTTCCAGATACCCCTTACGGCGTAGAGTCAGGAGGTGACCCTGATTTTATCCCGGAATTAACTTATGAAGACTTTATTGCTTTTCATAAGAAGTTTTATCATCCTTCCAATGCCTATATTCATCTTTATGGAAATGGAAACTTAGAGGAGCAGCTTGAATTTATTGACCGGGAATATTTAAGCCATTTTGAGAGACAAAAGATTGATTCTTCAATTGAACTGCAAAAACCTTTTGATGAAATTAAAGAAATTCAGGCAGACTATCCGATTTCAATGGAAGAAAGCCAGGAGTGTAAAACATATTTGAGTTTAAATTACGTCATAGACCGTTCAACAAATCCGGAAATATATCTGGCCTTTCAGATATTGGAATATTTGCTTTTAGAAACACCTGCTTCTCCTCTGAAGAAAGCTTTATTAGAGGCTGAAATAGGAAAAGATGTTTTTGGAAGCTTTGACAATAGTATTCAACAGCCCATTTTTAGCATCATTGTAAAAAACAGTGATATGGATAAAAAAGAACAATTTGTTCAAATCGTAAAAGATACTTTGGCTCAATTGGTAAAGGACGGTATTGATAAAAAACTGGTTCAGGCTGCAGTTAATGCAAAGGAATTCAGCTTGAGAGAAGCAGATTCAAGAGGATACCCAAAAGGACTTATTTATGCTATAAAAAGTATGAGCAGCTGGCTTTATGATGACGATCCCTTTATGCATCTTTGTTATGAAGCAAGCCTTGCAAAGATAAAAGAA
Source organism: Candidatus Epulonipiscium sp. (assembly GCA_012521395.1). Lineage (GTDB taxonomy): Bacteria > Bacillota > Clostridia > Lachnospirales > Defluviitaleaceae > JAAYML01. Next base: position 30,804 of record JAAYML010000027.1, read on the forward strand.
AGCTTTAATTCTTCTTATTTTGAAGCATTAATTGAAAATTATTTATTGAATAATCAGCATGCTTCTTTGCTCATTTTGAGTCCTAAAAAAGGTTTATTAGAAGAAAAAATGAAAAAAACAAGAGAAAAGTTAGCTGCTTATAAGGCCAAATTATCTAAAGAAGAAATAGCCGATTTAATTAAAAAAACAAAGGAACTTCAAAAAAGACAAATGACTCCGGATGATCCAAAAGATATAGAAAAAATTCCTTTGCTTTCTTTAGAAGATATCAAAAAAGAAGCAGAAAAACTTCCACAAGTTGAAAAAGAAGAACAAGGGATTAAAGTCCTCTTTCATCCTTTATTTACAAATAAAATTACGTATTTAAATCTATATTTTGATTTGAAAACGCTTGAGCAGGATTTAATCCCATATGGGGGAATGCTCGTAGGTATCTTGGGTAAAATGAGCACAGAAAACTATGATTACGGCGATTTATCGAATGAAATTAACATTCATACCGGGGGTATAAGTATTCACGCAGACACTTTTGGCATTAATGGATCAGACAAGGAATATGAAAGTAAGTTTATTATTAAATCAAAAGCATTAACAGAAAAAGTTCCACAGCTTATTAAACTGCTTAAAGAAATCATTGATTTAACTAAATTTGACGATGAAAAACGTTTATTAGAGATTATCAGGGAAATGAAATCCCGCATGGAAATGAATCTTTATGCTCAAGGTCATGTTGTGGCTTATGAAAGACTTATGTCTTATTTCACTGAAAAGGGTGCTTATAATGAGCAGTTAAAAGGTTTTTCCTTTTATCAATTTATTGTAGACCTGGAAGAAAATTTTCAGGCTAAAAAAGTAGATATTATATCCAATTTAAAGAAAGCAGCTTCTGCTATATTTAATATCAATCATTTAATCATAGGTCTTACCAGTGAAGAAAAAGATTATAAAGTATTTCAGGACAATCTTTCACTATTAACTGAAAATCTGAATAAAGAAAAACGGGTAAAACAAAATTATACATTTAATATTACAAATAAAAATGAAGGCTTAATGACGCAAAGTGATGTTCAATATGTGGCCAAGGGATATAATTTTCTGCCATTGAGTTATAACTATTCGGGCAGCATGCAAGTATTAAAAACCATTATCAGTTTAGATTATCTATGGAATAAAGTAAGGGTACAGGGAGGCGCTTATGGAGCATTCTTTAATGTTTCAAGAACTGGAAATATCTATTTTGCTTCCTATAGGGACCCTAATCTTAAGAAAACGCTTGAGGTCTATGATGCTGCAGCAGATTATATTCAAAATTTTGATGCCAGTGAAAGGGATATGACAAAATACATTATTGGTACGATCAGTCGTTATGATTTTCCATTAACACCTTCTATGAAAGGTGAAAAAGCGGTATCTTTATATATTAGTCAAATTTCTCAGGAAGATATTCAAAAAGAACGGGATGAAATCTTAAATACTAAAAAAGAAGATATCATCCAATATAGGCAGATGCTTAAGGAAATTACATCAAAAAATCTTTATTGTGTAATGGGAAATAAAGAAATCATTAAGGAAAACTCAGATTTGTTTGATTCTACCATTGATGTTTTTAAATAATTAAAGTGTGCTTTTGCACACTTTAATTATTGTTGATTTTTTGATAAACTTAAAAACAGAGTTTTATCTAAAGTATAGCTCTGTAAATTTTATGCATTTTGACTTGAAAGGAAGAATACGATGGCAAAAGTAATACAGGAAGCAGATTATATCCAGAAAAGAAAGAAAAAATATCTTACTTATACCCTGATTTTTTTTGTGATTATGATGATGATATTCTTAATAGGATTTATCATCACAAGGACAAGAAAAAATATTTTTACAGTTATTGCTGCAGTTTTTACTTTAGTGGTTGCTCAATATGGGGTTCAATTTTTTTCAATCATTCATTTTAAAGATGGGGATAAAAAAATTGCAGAAGTCATATCGAATCTTCCTGAGGATTATATTGTGTGGAATAGTGCCTTACTAGGAGACCAGATAGGAATGACGCTTATTGAACATATCATTATTAGCGATAAGGAAATTATTTGTCTATATGATGTAAAGAATAAGCATTATCAAAAAAATCTTGATACGATGAAACGTATTGCCCAAAATAAAGGATTAAAAGAGTATCTGAAATTTATAAAGATAGAAGAAGAACAATTAGAAAAATACATAGAACAATGGAGCCAGTATGAAATAGAGAATCATAAGAAGCAAGAAGAAATCCTGAATGCTTTAAAAACTGCAGCAATTGTATAAGTTTTAATAAATATTCCATATTATTCTTGTTTAGATTAAATAGTCATGTTATTATAAGATGGTAAGAATTAATTAATGAAACGGGGGATAATAAATGAAATGTAAAAAAGCTTTTTCGTTATTACTGGCATTATTAATGTTAATATCCGTTACAACTGCTTGCAGTAAGGCTGAATGGGGCTATTTTAATTTATCAAAAGAAATTAGTCAATTAGAGAGATATGCAACAGTGGGAGAATTTGATATTAATATTGATGAAATTGATTCTGGAGGAGAAGTATATAAAAAGTTATTTGATAAATATAGTTTTATGTATGAAATAAAGGTTGATATGAAGAATTTCATTATTGATTGTGATTATTATGCAAAAGATAAAGCAAATGGTCATATTATTTCAGTGATGAATCTAAAATGTGATGGCAATAATTATTATGTAAAGCTGGATGGATTTATTAATTTAATTGCTGACTTTACCGATATTGAAGAAAGCAATAATTTATCAGAAATAATGGGTGATGCTGAGTATATTAGCTGCAGCAAGGAAGAATTGACTGAATTGTTAGCACTTGCTTATGGTGATGACGATTTAGCAGAGCAAATGACTTCCCTATATTTCAATTTTGGCACTTCTGCTAAGCAAAACAGCAAATATCTCAAGCTTATAGAAGATGCTATGAAAAATGTTTATGATAATTATGAGACTGGTCTTATCAAGCAAAATGGTAATAAATATTCATTTTCTCTTACAGCAGAAGAAGCTTTACCTGTGTTAATATCTTTTGTTAATTATTCTATTGACAATATTGAAAAGTTAGGTCCTACTTTAAAAAGTGCTATAGATATTTTTATTAATCCTCTATTTACTGCCTTAGGTATTCGTTCAGAAGATTTGAATTTGAAAGATGGTGTTGATATAATTGTTACAGAAATCGGTGCAAATAAAGAAGAATTTAAAGAACAATTCAATGAAATGTTTGCTTTAAATGAAAAAGAGCTAAAAGCTGTAATGGGTAATTCTAAAATCGATTATACCCTGGAAAAAACATCTGATAATAAATATAATCAAACTATTAATTTAGTCCTGAATTTTAATGATAGGGATACAAATTTTGCAATATTTAAAGGAAAGATAAAAGCAAACACTTCAACTTATGCGATTAATCCCTTTTCTGTTGAAATTCCTGAAGAAAAGACAATCTCTGTCAATGCGTTAATGAAAGAATTAGGGATTGATCCAGATATATATTTCGCTACAGATTTTACTGGCAAAAGTGTAACCATTGATTTAGACAGTGGGTTTGCTTTTTCAGGTTCAGGTTTTAATGAAACGGTCGTAAATGTTAAAATAATCAATGGTGCTTCATATTTACCTTTAAGAGCTGTTGGTGAATTATTAGGTGAGGATGTAATGTGGGATAATGACAAAAAACAACCATATATCGTTAAGAACGGAAACAGCATATATCTTAATGCAAAAGTCATTGGAAATGCCTCTTATGTTCCAATGAGGGAGTTAGAAAAAGTAGGATATACTGTTTACTGGGAAGCTCAAACCAATATGGTAAAGATATTTTAATTATTACAAGTTAAATAAAAATAAATAAAAATCGCCCATCAGGGCGATTTTTTAATATAATTGTTTTATAATAATAATAAAGTAAAATCGAAAGAACAGGTGAACTTATGAAAGAAATTATTATTGGTGAAAAGGAAGCAAATCAAAGACTGGATAAATTCCTGATGAAGTATATGAATCAAAGCCCTAAAGCTTTTGTTTATAAAATGCTCAGAAAAAAGAGAATAAAATATAATGGAAAAAAAGCTTATGGGAATGAAAAACTGATAAGCGGGGATATCATCCAGCTTTATTTAAGTGATGAAACCATTAATCGTTTTCAAAAAGAAAAAGAAATAAAAGAAACCAGACAAAGCTTTTTGGTAATTTATGAAGATGAAAATATTTTAATTTGTAATAAACCCCTGGGAATTCTGGTACATGGCAGTCGGGATAAAGAAAAAGATACTTTAATGGATGAGATTTTATTTTATCTTGCACAAAAAGGAGAATACAGTCCCAGTACTTCCATAGCTTTTACTCCAGCTATATGCAATCGCTTAGACCGGAATACAAGCGGTATCGTTATTGTAGGTAAAAATTTAATGGCTCTTCAAGGAATGAATCAAATGCTTAAAGATAACAAAATTAAAAAATATTATCTGGCGGTTGTTAAGGGAATTGTCAAAAATTCAGGTGTTTTAAAGGGTTATCATAAGAAAAATAAAAAAACCAATGAAGTTAAAATTTTTAAAGATGCTATAGAAGACAGCAAATATGTGGAGACACATTACAAACCATTATGTAACAACGGAAAATATACACTTTTAGAAATAGAGATTATAACCGGAAGATCTCATCAAATCCGGGCTCACCTTTCCAGTATCCATCATCCTGTCATAGGAGATTTAAAATATGGCAATGAAGAGGTTAACAAATATTTCAGGGAGAAATATCATTTAAAACATCAATTTTTACATGGATACAAGATAACAATAGAAGATGCGGGAAAGGGATTGGAATATCTTAAAAATCTTTCTTTCCGGGCGGATTTTCCTAGGATTTATAAAGAAATATGCAAGGGTGAAAATTTGAATCTTCCAGATTATCTGCATTAAGCCGGATAGTTTTTAATAAATAAGTAATCTTTTATTTCTTTTGGGCTTTTTCCTGCCAACTGAAGACAGTTTATGCATTCTTCTTCGTTGTTATCTAATAAGTAATAACGGGCAGCCTGTTCAAAATGTCCGATTTCTTTAAGAATTTCTGCCGTTTTTGAGGCTTTTAATTGCTTGGCGAAATAGATAAGATAGTCTGTTTGGTTTTCTCTTTTAAAATAATCAACAGCTTCGTCTGCTTGATGCGTAATATCATATATCCAGGAAATTTTTTCATAGTTCTTATGACTTTTATAATAATCCATTAATATATCATAGTTATTCTTTTGCCTGGCAATTTCTATGGCCTTATCTTCCTGTCTATTTTTCAGATAAAGATGGATGGCTTCTTCCCATTTTTCCTGTTCCATCAGAAGTCTGGCAGCATTGGGAATATCATTATTTTGAAGATATAATTTAAAAGCCTTGGAAGAATCATACATCTCATAATATAAACAAGCTTTTTCAAAATCTTTTTCTTTTAAGGCCTTTTCTGCTAATTTTTCATAGAGCATCAAGCTTGCCTTTTTATCATTGATTTTATTAGCTGTTTCTAAGGCCTTTTCCAGGGCATTGATTCTCACATAGATTTTCAAAGCTTCTTCGTAGTTTTCTTTTTTGATTAATTCTGCTGCAATGTTTTCAATTTTTTCATATATTTCATTGGCTTTTTCTTTTGTTTTTATTTCATCTAAACAGTCTATTGCACGGATCCATTGATTTGCTTTTAAATAACATTCGGCTGCCTTATCCCATATTTTTTCCTGCTTATATAAAGAAGCTGCTTTTATATAATCAAATTTAGAGTACATATGGGCAGCTTTAATAATGGCCCCTTGTTTTTCGCATAAGGGTGCTCCCAGTTGATATAATTCGTATAATTCTGCTGTTTGCATAGCCTCATAAGTCTGATTATTTTTAACCTGATAAAGGAATACGCTTTTATAATCTCTGATTAAACGGCTTAATTCAATGACCTTTTCATAGTTTTTTAATTGGATGTATTTTTTTCTGGCCAATCGATATTTTTTTTGACTTTCTAAATATTGGGCTTGTTCTTCTAAAGACATCCGGAAATAATCGAAATATGGCTTAAAGAAATTAATAAGCATTTTATTCCATTTTGTTACACGCATTACAGATTCCTCCTCGTGAATTATAGTATAATATATTTTTCTTAATTACTCAATAATTATCATCACTTTATTGTTTATTATTATTTTAATGCATGCATTGAAGCTATTTTATGATAATATATAAATAAAAAACGGAGGATACTATGGGATATTGGAATACCAGAGGATTACGGGGAAGTACTTTCGAGGAATTGATTAATTATACAAATGACAGCTATCGTTCAAAGGGTTTAGGGCTTATTCAAAAAATTCCTACCCCCATTAAACCTGTGGAAATTAATCAGGCAAACAGGACCATAACTTTGGCTTATTTCGAACAAAAAAGTACAGTCGATTATATTGGTGTGGTGCAAAGCATTCCGATTTGTTTTGACGCCAAAGAAACCACTCGGAAAAGCCTGCCAATGAACAACATCCATCCGCATCAAATACGCTTTATGGAAGATTTTCAAAGACAGGGAGGAATTGCTTTTTTATTGGTTTACTTTCTGGCTTTTAATAAATACTATATGCTTCCTTTTCATATCTTAAAAGCATATTGGGATAAGGCGCAAAACGGAGGCAGAAAATCGATCCCTTATGAAGCTTTTCCTAAGGATCTGGAGGTTTTTAGTAAAGAAGGTGCGTTTGTTCATTATCTTGAAACCCTTAATATCCTTTTGAGCAAATATAAAAATGATATCTGTCTATGAATAATCTATTATATAATGGCAAAAATATCATATGAAGGAAGGGATTTTTGTGAAAAGACTTATCATTCATATGATATTTTTTTGCTTTATTTTAACTGCCTGTCAGATGTCAAAAAGTAATATCCAGCAGGCGACTTACAGTCAGGAAGAAGAATTGCCTTTAAGTGAGGACTTGTTTGAAAAAAGCGATTATAAATTATTTATTCTTAAAAATAAAAGTCTAAGTTTATATGAGCCAGTAAATCAGTGTTATATAGGAGCGTATATTTTATCCAATGCTGATTTAAATTTTGATATTGAGATATTTGAAGACAAAACACAAAAAAGTCATGGTATTTATTTAAGAAACTTGAAACTTGGTAAAGCTTTTCCTATAGATTGGGTTTTGGAATGTACGGCAAAAATGAAAACGCCTCTTGTTATACTTCACCCCCCATCCATACATTATCCTTATCAGGAATATCTTCTTGAAGAAACGGCCAAAGCCTTTGGAGAGTATTATATCCCAATGTTTGTCGAATGGTATCCGGATCCTCAACAATATGGGAATGCAAAAGAATATAAAGATTTTTTTATGAAAGCGAGGGAAATTTTTAAAGAATATGCGCCCAATGTAGCTTTTGTCTGGGGTGTCAATCATACAAATGTAAAAGATTCTATGCTTTATTATCCTGGAGATGATGCGGTTGACTGGGTGGCTGTCCACGTCTATGATATGATAGAAGACAAAAATTTAGCTGAACTGGATAGCAGCAATGAAAAAATTTTTCAGGATATAGAATTCTTTTATTTTTTATTTCAGGATAAAAAGCCTATTATGATATCTCAGTTGGCTATATCCCATTACTCTAAGCATAATCATGCCTATTATGTTGATGAAGCAGCTCAAAAGATAAAGGATTTTTATACAAGAGTAAAAAGTTATTATCCGGCCATCAAAGCAGTTAATTATATGGATTTTGATAATATAGAAGCAGCTCCGGAAGGAGAAGGTTATGATAATTTTAAAATAACGGCTCACAGGAATCTTTCAGAAGCTTATGCATTAGCAGTTAAAACAGATTATTTTACCGACTCACTTGATACACAGCACATTGGACAAAAAGAAAATTACTGGTTTGTGAGTTATTATCCTCTTTATAAAAAAGGTGAGGAATTTTATATTTCAGAGAAAGTTATAAGATATGAATGGAATACTCAAATATTTAATTTAAAAAAAGAAGAAGGGGTTATCATTGATGGTTCTCTTTATTATTCATTAAACAACTTGGTAAAGGATAATGGGTTAAATATTATCATTAATGATCGGGAAAAAATTATAAAAGTTCAATAAAAGACATGTGGAAAATGATATACTTTTGTAGTAAGCATTTATTATTAAACGGTTTGCTACAAAAGGAGCATATCAAATCCGGCATGTCTTTTTTTAATATTAAATTGACAAATAATTTATTTGCGAATATAATATAAACAATTCATCGATTTATAACTTTAAAACTTTAAAGCATTACAAAACTAAAGGAGCGGTTATGATATGAACTATAAACTTCATACGCCTGAAGGTGTCAGAGATCTGCTGCCAGAGGAATGTGCCAAAAAAAAAGAAATCGAAAAAAGAATAGAATGTGTTTTTAATCGATACGGCTATTATAATGTTGAAACCCCCACGTTTGAATATTACGATGTTTTTCTAGAAAGAAAAGAAGATTTACAGCAAAAGCATATCTATAAATTTGCTGACAGAGAAGGGGATATATTGGCTTTAAGACCAGATATGACACCCCCTATTGCAAGGATTGGTGCGACTGTTTTCAAAGAAGAAAGAAAGCCAGTCCGCCTTTGTTATCTGGGTAATGCCTTTCGTTTTTATGAAAGTTTACAGGGGAAAAATCGTGAATTTTCTCAAGCAGGTGTTGAACTTTTAGGAATAAATTCCGATGAAGCCGATGGAGAAGTGATTGCTGTAGCCATTCATAGTTTACTGGCTGCTGGCTTAAATGATTTTCAAATTGATTTAGGTCAGGTCGAGTTTTTTAAAGGCATTCTCCAGGAAGCAGGCTTGAGTGAAGATGAAGGAGAAGAGTTAAGACAATTAATAGAAAATAAAGATTTCATAGGCGTTGAAGAATTTATTGAACAATTTCAATTAAATCCAAATTTGAAGGAATTATTTTTAGATTTACCCAAACTTTGCGGTCCTATTGATATTATTGAAAAAACCAAAGTAAGAACAGAAAACAGCAGAGCAAGGAGAGCATTAGAAAAATTAGAAAATGTTTATTCTATTTTGCGTGATTACGGAATAGAAAAATATGTATCTTTTGATCTGGGGATGGTTAACCGGATTAATTATTATACTGGGATTATTTTTAGAGGATATACTTTTGGAACGGGTTCTTCCATTTTAGATGGTGGTCGTTACGACAGATTACTCGGTGAATTTGGTCATGATTGTCCAGCTGTCGGTTTTGGGATTATGACAGACCAATTAATTAATGCAATTAACAGACAAAAGATTAAGATACCCGTTTGGAAGGTAGATACCTTATTGGTTTATAATAAAGAAGGCAGGAAACAGGCCCTGATGACAGCAGATACCCTTAGAAGAGAAGGCATGTATATTGAAAACAGTTTATTGGATGGTGATATTGAAGCTCAAAAAGAATATGCCCGCTCTAAAAATATTGATGGTATTTTGTATTTTATAGATGAGCAAAAGATTGAACTGATTGACTTAAAAAACAATCAAAGCGTGAAAACTACAGTAGATCAGTTGCTTGAAAGATCTGAGGGGAGAGAAGAAAATTGAGATATTTAACATTTGCCCTTGCTAAAGGGAGATTAGCAGATAAAACAATGGAATTGTTAGAATCCATAGGTTTTAGCTGTGATGAAATGAAAGAAAAATCCAGAAAGCTTATTTTTACCAATGAAGATTTAAAATTAAAATTTTTTCTGGCAAAAGCATCGGATGTCCCTACCTATGTTGAATATGGGGCAGCAGACATTGGTGTAGTTGGGAAAGATACTTTATTAGAAGAAAAACGTAATTTATATGAAGTACTAAATTTGGGCATTGGTAATTGCAGAATGGTTGTTGCCGGACCGGAAGAAATGAAAGAAACCCTGAAATTTGGTCAAAATTTCAGAGTGGCTACGAAATACCCCAATATTGCAAAGGAGTATTTTCATTTCAATAAGAAGCAAAATGTCGAAATTATTAAATTAAATGGTTCTGTAGAGTTGGCTCCCATTGTAGGTCTTTCTGAAGTGATTGTTGATATTGTGGAAACAGGGAGCACTTTAAGGGAAAATGGTTTGGTAGTATTAGAAGAAATCTGTCCTATTTCAGCAAGGATGGTTGTAAACCGTGTCAGCATGAAAATTGAATATGAAAGAATCACAAATTTAATTGAAAAAATGAAAAAAATCATTGACAATGAATAGAGGTGAGAAAATGATACGGATTATTGATAATCAGGATTATAAAGCCAATGAATTAATTAAAGAATTACTAAAAAGATCACAATTGGATTATAAAGATATTCAAAAGACTGTTGAAGAGATTGTAAAAGACGTACAAATTAGAAAAGATGCAGCTCTTCTTGAATATACCCAAAAGTTTGATAGGGTTTGTCTAACAAGTCAAAGCCTTAAAGTCAGCGAAGAAGAAATGAATTTGGCTTATAAGAAACTGAATTCTGAGCTTGTAGAGACATTGGAAAAAGCAGCAGACAGAATCCGCCAGTTTCACGAAAAGCAAAAAAGAAACAGTTGGATTAGTCCCGATGAAGATGGAAACATTTTAGGGCAAATTGTAAGACCTATGGAAAGCGCAGGGGTTTATGTTCCAGGAGGTAAGGCAGCTTATCCTTCATCTGTACTAATGAATGTAATTCCAGCAAAAGTGGCTGGTGTTAAAAAAATTGTTATGGTGACACCTCCTCAAAAAGATGGCACTATAAATCCAGCGATATTAGTTGCTGCAAAAATTGCCGGAGTTACTGAAATTTATAAAATAGGTGGTGCTCAGGCGATAGCAGCCCTGGCTTTTGGTACAGAAAGCATACCTAAAGTTGATAAAATTGTAGGACCAGGAAATATATATGTAACTTTAGCAAAGAGAATTGTTTTTGGCTATGTCAGCATTGATTCTATTGCTGGACCCAGTGAAATTCTTGTTGTGGCAGATGAAACAGCCAATCCTGTTTTTGTCGCTGCCGATTTATTGTCACAGGCTGAGCACGATGAAATGGCATCTTCTGTTCTCATAACGACCAGCAGGAATTTAGCGGATAAAGTTAAGGAAGAATTAGTCCGTCAGACAGAACTTCTTTCAAGAAAAGCCATCATTGAAAAATCATTGAAGGACTATGGGGCAATCATCATTGTGAATAACATAGAAGAAGCAATTGAAATAACAAATCAAATTGCACCTGAGCATTTAGAGCTATGTACCAAAGAATCTATGACTCTGTTGCCCAAAATAAAGAATGCAGGGGCGATATTCTTAGGTCACTATTCACCTGAACCTTTAGGGGATTATATGGCAGGTCCAAATCATGTTCTTCCGACCAGTGGTACAGCCAGATTTTTCTCTCCTCTTAACGTAGATGATTTTACCAAAAAATCCAGTGTGATTTATTTTTCTGAAGATAGTTTAAAAGAATTAAGTGACGATATTATCCGCTTTGCTGAAGCAGAAGAATTTACTGCCCATGCAAATTCTGTCCGGGTAAGATTCCAAAATAATAATTAAATGATAAAGGGGAATCAAAAATGTTGGAAAGGAAAGCACAAGTTCATCGTAAGACCAGCGAAACCGACATCAAAGCTGCTATAAATCTGAATGGGACAGGAAAATACAGCATAAAAACAGGCATAGGCTTTTTTGACCATATGCTTAGTCAGCTTTCAAAACATGCTTTTATTGATCTGGATATAGCTGTTAAAGGGGATATAGACGTCGATTGTCATCACAGCATAGAAGATACTGGAATTGTCCTTGGACAAGTTTTCGCAAAAGCTTTAGGAGATAAAAAAGGCATAAAGCGCTACGGTTCTGTTATTTTACCAATGGAAGAAGCCCTGGTATTATGCGCATTAGACTTGTCTGGCAGACCATATCTTGTCTTCGATGCTCAATTTACGGTTGAAAAAGTTGGTGATATGGATACTGAAATGGTCGAAGAGTTCTTCAGGGCTTTATGCATCCATGGAGGAATTAATCTACATATTAAAGTCTTAAGCGGGCGCAATAATCACCATATCATAGAGGCTATCTTTAAAGCTTTTGCTAAGGCTCTGAATGAAGCCATTCAAACAGACCCAAGAATTGAAGGGGTTCTTTCAACAAAAGGTGTTTTAGAAGCTTAGATAAAATAATTTTAACCTGGGGGATTTAAGATGAGAATTTATCCAGCAATTGATATTAAAGACGGGAAATGCGTAAGGCTATCCCAAGGCCGTTTTGACAAGGTCACAGTATATAATGAAAATCCGGTTGAAGTGGCTAAAGCATGGAAAAATGCAGGAGCTTCCTATATTCATTTAGTAGACTTAGATGGGGCGCTTCTTGGTAATCAGGCCAATAAAGAAGTTATAAGGGAGATTGTAAAAGCAGTTAATATTCCCATTCAAACCGGAGGAGGCATAAGAAACCTTGAAGCAATTCAAGAAAGACTTTCTTTAGGGGTCGCCAGAGTCATCATTGGGACGGCAGCTGTAAAAAATCCTGAACTGGTTAAAGAAGCCATTGATTTATTTGGAGCAGATAAAATTGTTGTTGGTATTGATGCTAAAGATGGTAAAGTTGCTGTAGAAGGATGGGAAGAACTTAGTTCAGTATCTGCTGTTGACCTGGCCCTTCAAATGAAAAAAATGGGTGTCAGAACAATCGTTTATACAGATATTTCAAAAGATGGGATGCTTTCTGGTCTTAATATCCAGGCAACTAAGGAATTAATTGATGCAACAGGAATGGATATTATTGCCTCAGGAGGCGTAGCAAGCTTAACGGATCTTGAGAAAGTCAGCAAGATTAATGCTGAAGGTGTTATTATTGGAAAAGCCCTGTACCAGGGAAGTATAGATTTAAAAGAAGCAATAAGCTTATATGAGGGAGGATGTTAGATGAATTATAAAAGGATTATTCCGTGTTTAGATGTTAATCATGGAAGAGTTGTAAAAGGCGTTAATTTTGTTAATTTGGTTGATGCAGGTGATCCTGCGGAAATTGCCGCTATTTATAATGAAGCCATGGCCGATGAGCTGGTTTTTTTAGATATTACTGCTACAACAGAGGGCAGAGATATTATGATTGATGTGGTTAAGAAAACAGCAGAACGTATTTCTATTCCTCTTACCGTTGGAGGGGGTATCAGAACCGTTGATGACATTAGAAAAATATTGGCTGCAGGCGCTAATAAGGTATCCATCGGATCGGCTGCTTTTAAGTCACCGGAACTGATTTCCCAGGCGGCAGAAGAATTTGGGAAGCAAGCCATTGTTATTGCCATAGACGCTAAGAAAAAAGAAAATGAAGAAGGCTGGGAGGTTTATATAAACGGTGGTCAGCAAAGTACTGGAGTAGATGTTGTATCCTGGGCTCTGGAAGTAGAAAAAAGAGGTGCAGGAGAAATCCTTTTAACCAGCATTGATTTTGATGGTACTAAAGCAGGATATGACATAGAAATGACTAAAGCAGTTGCAGATGCTGTTTCCATTCCTGTTATTGCTTCTGGTGGGGCAGGTAAAAAAGAAGACTTTTATGAAGCTCTGACCAGAGGTGGGGCTGATGGCGCTTTAGCAGCATCTTTATTTCATTTCCGTGAAATAGAAATAAAAGATTTAAAGCATTATCTTAAAGAAAAAAATGTTCCAGTAAGAATTTAAGTTATTATAAAGATATAATAATGTTAATAATAAGTGGGGGAAATACGATGGACTTAATGAATAATATTAAATTTGATTCACAGGGCTTAATTCCTGTTATTACGCAGGACGTCAGAACAAAAGAAGTACTGATGATGGCATATATGAATTGGGAAGCCCTTCAGAAGACGCTTGAAACAGGAAAAGTACATTATTTTAGCAGAAGCAGGCAAGCCCTATGGCTTAAAGGAGAAACATCAGGGAATTATCAAAAAGTAAAAGAGATTTCCTTTGACTGTGACATGGATGCCATTTTAATTTTAGTTGAACAAGTAGGAAATGCCTGTCATACGGGAAATTATTCATGTTTTTACCGTTCCCTTAAGGGAG
>JAAYML010000028.1 GCA_012521395.1 Candidatus Epulonipiscium sp.
TATTTTGGAAAAAATAAATTGGCGGAGAAGGAGGGATTTGAACCCTCGCACCGCGATTAACGGTCTATGCCCTTAGCAGGGGCACCTCTTCAGCCACTTGAGTACTTCTCCTGAATCAAACGCAAATGTAATTATACTAAAAGCAAAGACAAAAGTCAACTTAATTTTTAATGTAAATATATGTAAAATAGTACTATTGCTGGTTGTATCTTTATTTTCTTAATCCGATATATGAAATAGCTTGTCTTCCTAACTGATTCCAGGATTCTTTAAATCTTTCTTTATTAACTTTAATATTTTTCTGATTGTAAAAAGGATCATTTAAATAAATATTGTTTTCGTCATATCCTGTAATAACAACTGCATGTAGTTTATATGTTATTTCAACTGGTCCATTTGGAGTCATCCAGATTTCAAATTCACTGTTATCTAATTTTACATACATGGTATTTGTAATTGCCCAAACCGGATAACCCCTTGAAATAAAATGAAACAAGTCTTCAAATTCACATCCCGTTAAATTGATTGTTTCATCTGGAAGATATTCTTTCATAAGTTCTTCAACAGGACCATTAAAGACACCTAAACCTGGTGCTTTTAAGGAATACATGTCTCCAACAAAACCATCGTTGGGATTTCCAAAATAAACTCTGTTTCCCTTTATACTAAAAGGTGTTTCATCTTTTTTAATTTTTTTAGCTAATTCAATTTTATCAACTTCTATGCCAGCATAATTAAGAAGCATTGCCAGGCTGGTTACTTCACAACCTCTTGGCAATTCAGGATATTGCAATATAACAGGAACATCAAGCAAAACATTATTTTGGAGTTTTTCTGTTTTAGACCAGATTATATTGCCATTGTTTTTAAAATAGATAACAGAATTTTCTTTTTCTCTTGCAACAAAAACTGCATCTGCAAATGAATCATAATCATTAATAAAGAGGTCACCGTCAAATAAGATAAATGGTTTAAAATTATTATAAATCCATTTATCACTATTTGACGCTTTAACATAGGTATACTTGAATTTTTTACTGTACTCTATTGCCTCTTCTTTAGTTTTAAAAGATTTGAAGTTTTTATTTTTATAATAGACTTCAAAAACTGTTGGTTCCTGGATATTTGCTGAACGATCATTTTGAATCATTTTACTTGCCTGGCTTATTTCTTTTAATTGTTTTGAATATACAATAAGATAAGCCGTTACTAAACCCAAAACAAATATCCAAAAAACAATAGCTTTCTTTTTCATTTCAAATATCCTCTTTTAGCAATAATGATTTATTCTTCAACAACCTTTGCTACAGCAACAACTTTTTCATCTTCAGAAAGATTCATGAGTTTAACTCCCTGAGTAACCCTGCCTGTCTTTGAAATCTGAGAGACATGCATTCTTATAATGATTCCTTCTGAAGTAATCATCATAATTTCTTCATCTTCAGAAACCATTTTAATACCAATGATTTTACCCGTTTTTTCTGTGAGACGGTAGCACTTAACGCCTTTTCCTCCTCTTCTTTGTAACTTGAATTCATTGATATCTGTTCTTTTTCCTAAACCTTTTTCAGTAACAAAGAGGATTTCTTTACCTTCTGAAATTAATCCTGCACCAACGATTTCATCACCTTCATTTAAATTCATGGCTCTAACGCCAGTGGCATTTCTTCCAATAGCTCTGATCTCTTTTCCTGAAATAAGTATTCCTTGTCCAAATTTAGTTCCAATGAAAATTTCATCTTCATCAGCAATATTTATTACCTGGATTAATTCATCATTTTCTCTTAAATTAATAGCATTTAATCCAGATTTTCTAATGTTCTCATATTCATTAATACTGGTCTTTTTAATAATACCATTTTTAGTAAGCATTAATAAATAGCTTCCCTCTTTATACTCTTTAACCGGAATAATAGCTGTTATTTTTTCATCTCCATCAATTTGAAGCAAATTAACAATAGCAACTCCCCTGGCTGTTCTGGAAGCCTCAGGAATTTCATAAGTCTTTAAACGATATACCTTTCCTTTATTGGTAAAGAAGAGGATATAGCTATGAGTAGAAGTCACAAATAATTCTTCCAGGATGTCTTCTTCTCTTGTCTGCATACCTATAATTCCTCTTCCCCCTCTATTTTGACTTCTGTAAGTATTTAAAGGAAGTCTTTTAATATAACCCAGACGAGTCAGTGTAACCACGTTTTGCTCATCAGAAATCAAATCTTCTATGTCAATTTCCCCATCATCATGGGCAAATTTTGTTTTTCTATCATCCCCATATTTTTGCAGGATGATTAATAATTCTTCTTTGATAACCCCATATAATCTTTTTTCACTGGCCAAAATTGCTTTCAATTCTTTGATGGTTTCCTGAAGTTCTCTATATTCTTCATCAATTTTTTCTCTTTCCAGACCAGTCAAGGTTCTAAGTCTCATGTCGACAATAGCTTGAGCCTGTTGTTCTGAAAGAGCAAAAGATTCTATTAATCTTTGTTTTGCTTCCGGCGTGTTCTGAGAACTTCTAATGATAGATATTACTTCATCAATATGATCAAGGGCTATTTTTAAACCTTCTAAAATATGGGATCTTTCTTCTGCCTTCCTTAAATCAAACTGGGTCCTTCTTGTAACGACATCTTTTTGATGTTCTAAATAATGAATGAGCATGTCTTTTAGATTCAGAACCTTAGGTTCATTATTAACGAGAGCTAACATGTTAACACTAAAGATATCCTGAAGCTGAGTATATTTATAAAGCTGGTTTAAAACAACATTGGCATTGTAATCCTTTTTAATTTCTATCACAATCCGCATACCTTCACGGTTGGATTCATCCCTTATATCAGATATACCATCTATTCTTTTTTCTTTTACGAGTTCTGCTATTTTTTCTATTAATTTTGCCTTATTAACCATATAAGGGATTTCTGTTACAATAATTCTTTGTTTGTTATTGGACATGGATTCAATTTCAGAAACCGCTCTTACTTTTATCTTTCCTTTTCCGGTTCTGTAAGCCTCTTCAATACCTCTTCTTCCAAGAATAACTGCTCCTGTTGGAAAATCAGGTCCCTTTATAATAGGCAATAATTCTTCAATGTCAGTTTCTCTATTTTCTTCTACATAATTATCAATAATTTTTACAACCCCGTTAATGACTTCCGTTAAATTATGAGGAGGGATATTGGTTGCCATCCCAACAGCAATCCCAGAAGTCCCGTTAACAAGTAAATTAGGAAATCTGGAAGGTAAAACTGCTGGTTCTTTTAAAGATTCGTCAAAGTTTGGATTGTAATCAATTGTATCTTTTTCAATATCTGCTAATAATTCTAAAGCAATTTTACTTAATCTTGCTTCCGTATATCTCATTGCAGCCGGACTGTCTCCATCAACAGAACCAAAATTACCATGCCCGTCTACTAAAGGATATCTAATTGAAAAATCTTGCGCCAATCTAACCATTGCATCATAAATGGATGAATCACCGTGGGGGTGATATTTACCCATGGTTTCACCGACGATACGGGCAGATTTTTTATGAGGCTTGTCTGGAGTTAAACCCAATTCATTCATAGCATATAAAATTCTTCTGTGAACTGGTTTTAATCCATCCCGTACGTCGGGCAATGCTCTTGATACAATAACGCTCATGGCATAATCTATATAAGATTTTCTCATTTCTTCTTCAATTTCTACAGGTATAATCCTTTTTTTCAGTTCCTTTTCTTCCATGACTGACCTCCCTGATTAATCCGCTAGATATCAAGATTTTTAACGGTTTTTGCATATTCCCGGATAAACTCTCTTCTTGGTTCTACTTTATCTCCCATTAAAGCTGTAAAAACTTCATCTGCAGCTGCAGCATCATTTAAATCAATCTTTAAAAGTATACGGCTTTCAGGATCCATCGTTGTTTCCCAAAGTTGTTCAGGATTCATTTCCCCTAAACCTTTATATCTTTGCATTTTTATATTGTCCCGGCCAATTTCACTAAAGAGTTTTTCTAATTCCTTATCGTTATAGACATAATAAACCTTCTTATTCTTTTCTACTTTATAAAGGGGCGGTTGCGCAATGTAAACATGACCTTTTTCGATTAATTCTCTTAAATACCTATAAATAAAGGTTAAAAGCAAGGTTCTGATATGTGCCCCGTCAACGTCAGCATCGGTCATGATAATAATTTTGTCGTATCTTAATTTTTCTATATCAAATTCTTCTCCAATACCAGTACCAAAAGCAGTAATCATTGCCCTGATTTCTTCATTTCCAAGAATCTTATCCAGTCTTGCTTTTTCTACGTTTAAAATTTTACCTCTAAGAGGCAGGATAGCTTGAGTTTGTCTGGATCTGGCCGATTTTGCAGAACCACCAGCTGAATCCCCTTCGACAATAAAGATTTCGCAAAGTTTAGGATCTCTTTCAGAACAATCAGCTAATTTTCCAGGCAAGCTATTGCTTTCTAATGCACTTTTTCTTCTGGTTAAATCTTTTGCCTTTCTTGCTGCTTCTCTTGCTCTTGCTGCCATGATACCTTTTTGTAAAATGGTCTTTGCTATGGTTGGATTTTGCTCTAAGAAATACATTAATTCTTCAGAAAGAACAGCTTCAACAATACCTCTTACCTCACTGTTTCCCAACTTGGTTTTGGTTTGTCCTTCAAATTGTGGTTCTGGTACCTTTACACTAATGATAGCTGTTAAACCTTCTCTTACATCATCTCCGGAAAGATTTTTATCCGTTTCTTTAAGTAAATTTGCTTTTCTGCCATAATCATTGATGGTTTTTGTTATGGCTGATTTAAAGCCGATAAGATGGGTTCCTCCCTCAGTAGTATTAATATTATTTACAAAGCTAAAGATATTTTCTACATAAGTGTCATTATGTTGAAAAGCAATTTCTACTTCAACATTATCTTTTCTTCCTTCGCAATAAAAAATTTCATCGTACAATACATCTTTATGTTTATTCAGATGGGCAACAAATTCTTTTATTCCACCTTCATAATGAAAGACTTTTTCTTTTTTATTTTCTTCTCTTAAATCTGTCAAAGTAATATTAATACCTTTTGTTAAAAAGGCCGTTTCTCTTAATCTTTGTCTTAATATATCAAATTGAAATTCTACCTCTTCAAAAATTTCATCATCAGGTAGAAAGTGAACCAAAGTACCTCTTTTATCAGTCTCTCCAACTACCTTAAGCGGTTGAACTAATTTGCCCCTTTCAAAAACTTGCTCATAAATTTTTCCATCTGTAAAGACCTGAACTTTTAAATATTTCGAAAGCGCGTTTACAACAGCAGCTCCTACACCATGAAGTCCTCCTGAAACCTTATAGCCACCACCACCAAATTTTCCTCCAGCATGCAAAGTGGAAAAAACCACTTCTACAGCAGGTATTTTCTTTTGAGGATGGATACCTACAGGTATACCCCTGCCGTTATCAATAACTGTAATGGAATTATCTTTATTTATCGTTACTTTTATTTCATCACAATAACCAGCTAAAGCTTCATCAATTGCATTGTCTACTATTTCATATACCAAATGATGAAGTCCTCTTGAAGAGGTACTTCCAATATACATACCTGGTCTTTTTCTGACAGCTTCTAAACCCTCTAATACCTGTATTTGATTCTCATCATAGCCTGGTACCATATCAACTCACTCCTTTATATGTACAATGACTTAAAATCCAGTTTGATAATGAGATATTCTTTTTTGTAAAGCAACTGAAGAAATCGGAGAAAAATAAAATAAAGACTTGCCGTTTTCTTCTGTAATAATGACCGATTTTATTTCTTTTGAAATAAGCTTATGTAAATCTTCATTTTGGACTATATTTAAAAAACTTTGAGCCGTTTTTGAAGTCATTAATGATTTTATATCAAATATTCCAACAATATCCTTAACCCTTATTTCTGTATCTGCACCAATATGCAGAAACATACTTTTTCCTCCTTATAAAGTCAACTATACTTATTTTATCTTATTTATACTGATGTTACAAGAATTACTGTCCCTGGGCTCAACAAATCCATTCTCAATGTAAAATAAAAATCCTTTATGTAATTTTTTTAAAATAATATCTTCAATTCCCGTACAAGTCAGTATGGTTTGTATATCAGAAATATTAGAAAGTAAATCAGCTTGTCTGTTTTCATCTAACTCAGAAAGAACATCATCTAAAAGCAAAATTGGATTATCTTTGACCTCATTTTTAATTAAATCAATTTCAGCCAGCTTTAAAGATAAGATAACACTCCTTTGCTGGCCTTGAGATCCATAAGTTCTGACGTCATTATGATTGATTTTAAAAAGTACATCATCCCTATGAGGACCAATAGAAGTTATTCCTGTTTTAATATCTTTTTCTAAAAAACTTTTCAACTTGTCTTTAAAGTTTTCTTTTTCAACATTAGGAAAATATTCTATCTCCAAATATTCTTTATTAGACGTAATATTTCCATGAATTACAGAAGCAATATGGCTTATTTTATTTATAAAATGCTTTCTCGTTTCAATAATTTTTTCTCCATAAAAGACTAATTGCTCATCCCAAACTTCCAGCATTGCTTCCTGACCTTTATCATAATTAATGTTTTTCAGCAGATGGTTTCTTTGTTTTAACACTTTATAATATTGCTGAAGATTATATAAATAAATTTTATCGATTTGACAAAGTTCAATATCAATGAATCTTCTTCTTTCCTTAGGACCGCTTTTTATTAATTGTAAATCTTCAGGAGAAAACATAATAATATGCATAATTCCAAGCAGGTTACTTAACTTTTGTACCGGAACTTCATTAATAAAAACATATTTCTTACCATTTTTATTTAAATGCAAATCTATTTTATCAAGCCTGTCTCCTTTATTAAGAAATAATCTGATATGGGCTTCTTCTTTATCCCATTTTATGGTTTCTTTTTCTCGGGAAGTCCTGTGAGACCTGGTAGTAGCGCACATATAAATAGCTTCTAAAATATTGGTTTTCCCCTGGGCATTGTTTCCATATAAAATATTTAATTTGGGGTGAAGTTTAATATTTGTATTATTATAATTTCTGAACTGATAAAGGTCTATTTCGCTTATATACATTATTCCCACTCCACTAATTGATTATAATATACTCATTTCCATCAATTTCTACTTTGTCTCCATTTTTTAATTTTTTACCTCTTTGCTTTACAATTTCCCCATTCACTTTTATATCCTTTTCTAAAATAAAATACTTTGCTTCAGCTCCAGAAGCCACAATATTAACATATTTTAAAAATTGATCTAACTTTATATATTCAGTACTGATTTTAACTTTTTCCAAATAAATCACCTTTTCATTTTAAAATTTAACTGATAAAAATAAAAAGTGCGAATATCACCGCACCTTTTATTATAACATATTTAAATATTTAATATAATAAATATAATTATCCATTTAAACGGATTGGTAAAATGAGATATTTATAATCTTCATTATCAACAGGTTTTATAATACAAGGATTTAAGGAAGATATAAACTGAATTTTAATTTCTTCATCATCAATAACCCTCAGGGCATCAATTAAATATTTTGGATTAAATGCAATGGTTAAATCTTTTCCTTCTGTATCCACTGGCAGTTCTTCTCTTGCGGTACCTAATTCAGTATTTGATGTAATAATCATTTTATCGCCAGTGATATCTATTTTTATAGGATTCTTTCTTCCTTCTCTTGTAATTAATGCAGCTCTTTCAATACTCATTAACAATTCCCTGCGATTAACCTGTATCATCGTCTCGCAATCTTCAAAAAAGCTATTTTCATATTTTAAGAATTCTCCTTCTAACAAACGGGAGACAACCATACTATCGCCTAAGTCAAATAAAATATGCTTATTTGTAAAATAAATATAAACGTCTTCTTCATCAGAAGATAATATTTTATTGATTTCCCCTAATGTTTTTCCGGGAACGATTACTTCTTGTTCTTCCCTTTCAACCGATAAAGGAGCTTGTCTGTAAGAAACCCTGTATCCATCAACAGAAACCAAACGCAGATGATTATCTCTTATTTGAAATAATTCTCCTGTAAGGACAGGTCTTGTTTCTTCTGTTGCTATAGAAAAAATGGTTTGCCTGATCATATCTTTTAAAACCGCTTGTTTTAATACAAAATGCTTATCTTTTTCCACTTTGGGTAGTTCTGGAAAATTATCTCCGTTTTGTCCGGAAATTTTAAATTCTGAATTTTCGCACTTAATGGTGGTCATGTTATTGGAATCTACACTGATTAAAACTTCACCATCCGGAAGCTTTCTTACAATTTCAGAAAATATTTTTGCTTCAAGGGCAATAGAACCTGTTTTTTCAACATTTGCTATTACCTTACTTTCTATACCTATTTCTAAATCATTTCCAGTTAATTTAAGATAATTTCCTTCAGCTTCTAATAAAATACACTCTAAAATAGGTAAAGTTGTTCTGTTTGATACAGCTTTTGAAACAATATTTACTCCATTTAATAAATCAACATTTGAACAAGTCAATCGCATTGTGGATAACTCCTTTCCTGTCAACTATATTAATTATTAAAAAGGATTGAGTAGTCATAGTAGTAGTAGCTGTTGAAATGTGGAAAACCTTTAAAGATACGATAAAATAAAAAAAATAAAGTTTGATAAAGTTGTGGATAATAAAAATAAAATAAAAATATTATCCACTATATCAACATTCAATCATGAAAAGAAAAATTATCAACATCTTGTCCACTTACTTTTAACAGCTCAATGTGAATAATTATTTACCAGTAATTCTCTTTTCTAAATCTTCTATGGTTTGCTTGAGGTCAAAATCCTGTAAAATTTCTTTTTCAATTTTTTCATAGCCGTGAATAACGGTTGTATGGTCTCTTCCGCCAAATTTTTCTCCTATTTTAGGAAGAGAAAGGTCAGTTAGTTTTCTGCAAAGATACATGGCTATTTGTCTCGGATAAGCAATATTTCTGGTCCTTTTTGGAGACCTTAAATCCTCTGGTTTTATATTATAATAAGAAGCTACGACTTCTTGTATGAGTTCGGTTGTAATCGTTTTTGGCTTGTCCGCACTCATTAAGTCTTTAAGTGCTTCACTTGCCAGATCTACAGTGATTTCTTTATTTGCCAGGGTTGAATAAGCAATGATTCTGTTTAATGCACCTTCAAGTTCACGGATATTTGAAACAATAGATTTTGCAATGAATAAAATAACATCATTGGGTACGATTAATTTTTCTATTTCTGCTTTTTTTCTTAAGATGGCAATTCTTGTTTCTAAATCAGGGGGTTGTATATCAGCAATTAAACCCCATTCAAATCTTGAACGTAAGCGGTCTTCCAGGGTCTTGATTTCTTTTGGAGGCCGGTCACTGGAAATAATAATTTGTTTATTTGCTTCATATAAGGTATTGAATGTATGGAAAAATTCTTCTTCTGTTCTTTCTTTACCAGCAATAAATTGAATGTCGTCAATTAATAAAACATCAATATTTCTGTATTTATTTCTAAAGGCTTGGTTTTTATCATCCTTAATAGAATTAATTAATTCATTAGTAAATTTTTCTGAAGATGCATAAAGAACCTTAGCATTAGGATTTTGAGATAAAATATAATGTCCAATAGAATGCATCAGGTGGGTTTTTCCTAAACCTACACCACCATAAAGGAAAAGAGGGTTATATGCTTTTGCAGGAGCTTCAGCAACGGCCAAGGCAGCAGCGTGAGCCATTCTATTACTATTTCCTACTACAAAAGTATCAAAAACATATTTTGGATTTAGGTTGCTTTGATTATCCAGTGGATCTGTATCATTATCTTTTATACTGTTGTATTTTTGACTTTGATTGAATTCATTCGAAGTAACAATTTGAATTTCAAATTCGTGGTGAGTTACTTGAATGATGGCATTTTGGATAAGACGGATATATCTGTTTTTTAAGATATCTTTTGAAAAATCGTCTATAGTTTCGATAAATAAAGTGTTATCTCTAACATCGACAGGTTTTAGATTTTTAAACCAAGTTTGAAAACTAACCGTAGAAGTTTCAGACTCTAAAATTTCCAGTATGCTTGGCCATTGTTTTGTAATTTGATTTAGCATTAGAGATTCCTCCTAAAATTTCCTCCTGATATTCAATAAAAAAGTCAGATAGATATTAACATAATATCCACAGATGTGAATTTTGTTAAAAAAAATTTTAACAGCATGTGAATAAGAGTTGATTATTTGTTGAAAGGAAAAAAAATATTAACAGTTTGTTGAAAAGTTATTAACAGAAAAAATACATTATTAATGAAGAAATCGGAAAAAATAAGGTTTATGCACAAACTTATCCACAGAATGTGCATAAGTTTATGCCTTTATATAATTATTAACAGTTTATCTTAATGATAACAAAAAAATTGTGGATAAGCAATAATAAAAAAATTATCCACAGGCTGCAAATGTGATATAAATGTGGATTTCTTTATACAGAAATAGGTTCTTGACGAACAAATATATATTTAATATAATTGTGATAGTGCTTACAAATAAAATAAAATGTGGGCTAAGTCGACAGTTTGCTGATTTGTATAGACGACAAAGGAGGTGCTGAAGAATGAAAAGAACTTTTCAGCCAAAGAAAAGACAAAGACAAAAAGAACATGGTTTTCGTAAAAGAATGAAAACAGCAAGTGGCAGAGCCATTTTAGCAAGAAGAAGAGCACGAGGTAGAAAAAGATTATCAGCATAAACAAGGCCGCATTAGTGTGGCCTTGTTGTACTATATGCTTTTTCCTCCAACTTAAGACTGTTTTTAGGAGGAGATTTATGAAATTTACTGACTCTTTAAAAAAAAATTATCAATTTCGTATCGTATATAATAAGGGAATTTCCAGTGCTAATCGTTTATTAGTTATGTATTTATTAAAAAATGGAAAAGATATTAATAGGTTAGGTATTTCGGTTAGTAAAAAAGTCGGGAATAGTGTAAAAAGAAACAGAATAACGCGTTTGATCAGGGAAAGTTACAGATTAATAGAAGACAATATAGACAGAGGTTGGGATATCGTTATTATTGCCAGATTACCATGTAATGGTTCAAATTTTAAAGAGATTTCAGATGCTCTGATTCATTTATTAAAGAAAAATAACCTTTATATCGCTTAGCTTTACTAAGGAAGGATGAATATTTTTTTGAAAAAAATTCTTTTATTCATGATTTCATTTTATAGAAAATTTATTTCTCCTTTAAAACCAGCTGTTTGTCGTTTTTATCCAACTTGTTCTGCATATTCTTATCAGGCAATCGAAAAATACGGAGTAGGTAAAGGTTTATATCTTTCTGTAAGAAGAATTTTAAAATGTCATCCTTTTCATCCTGGTGGATACGATCCTGTCCCGTAATAAATTTTGAGGAGGAAATAGTTTGATAGATGCATTAGCAAAAATTTTAGGAGTTGTGTTTAATTTTATATTTGATTTGGTATATAAGGTTACTCCCGTTGGTTCTCTTGGAATAACGATTATTTTATTTACTATTTTAGTAAGATTGTTAATGATTCCTTTAGTAGCAAAACAGCAATCTTCATTGAAAAGAATGCAGGAGATTCAGCCTGAGTTACAAAAAATTCAGGATAAATATAAAAATAAGCAAGATCCTGAATCTCAAAGACAAATGAGTATAGAATTAAATGAATTTTATAGGAAGCATAATGTAAGTCCTTTTAGTGGTTGTTTGCTTTTATTTATTCAAATGCCAATTTTTATTGCTTTGTGGAGGGTACTTCAAAAAGCGGGTACATATATATCTAAACTTCATGACTTATATTATAATTTAGCAAGTCAGATTGTTTCAGCAGATGGTTACCAGGAAATTGTAAAAAATATTTTATCAGGAAATAAAAGAATAAAACTTAATGATGAAATTTTAGCTTCAGCTGAAGGATTACAAAGTATTTTATCTCAAGTATCAACCAGTGAATGGAATAAATTATCTGAAACTTTGGGAACGATTTCAAACACACTGATTGAGCAAAAAAACAGTATAGAATATTTCTTTGGTATTAGTTTAGTAGATAGTCCTGCAGATTTAATAAAACAAGGATTAAATACACCAGCTTTAATTGTTGTGATTTTATTCCCTATTATGGCTGCTTTAACGACTTTTCTTTCTTCTAAATTATTATCAATGAATAATAAGAATAATAAGCAGAAGCAAAATGACCAGACCGAACAAATTCAAAAATCAATGAATCTTGTTTTTCCTGTTATAACTGGAATGATGACTTATTCTTTGCCTGCCGGTTTAGGTATATATTGGATTACAAGCAACATCATACAAATCATCCAGCAGTATGTTATTAATAAATCAATGGATAAATCGGGGGAAGGTGAATAATTTATGGATTTTGTTGAAAAGGAAAGTAGGACAGTAGAAGACGCCATTACCGAAGGCTTGATTGAACTGGGAACAACAAGAAAAAATGTTGAAATCGAGATATTGGATAAGGGCTCAAGAGGTTTGTTTGGTTTAATTGGTGCAAAAATGGCAAAAGTAAGATTAACAAAAAAGGTTAATCCAGTTGATCTTGCAGTAAACTTCTTAAAAGATGTATTCGATAAAATGAATTTAGACGCGGAAATTATCGTTGAAGAAAAAGAAGAAGGCAATTATGTATTTAATATTCAAGGAGACGATATGGGTATATTAATTGGTAAGAGAGGTCAGACTTTAGATTCTTTTCAATATTTAGCTAATATTGTTGCCAATAAGAACAAAAACAATCACATTCATATTACTTTAGACACAGAAAATTATAGAGAAAGAAGAAAAGAAACTTTAGAAACCCTGGCAAAGAATCTGGCAAAGAAAGTAAAAATGACAAAGAAGAGTATTGTACTTGAACCAATGACCCCCTATGAAAGAAGAATCATTCATTTTGCACTTCAAAATGATAAACATATTAAGACTCATAGTGAAGGTGAAGAACCTTACAGAAAGGTTATTATCAGCCCGGTTATTGATAAGTAAAACCCAGTATAAACTGGGTTTTTTAAAATTCAGATTTAATGGAGGTCAAAATATATGATTGATGATACCATTGCTGCTATTTCAACTCCTCCAGGGGTGGGGGGAATTGGAATTATAAGAGTAAGCGGCAGGGATGCTTTTTCTATTGTTAATTCAATATTCAGAAGTAAAAAAGTTAAAGATTTATCTTCAGTAAAAAGTCATACGATCCATTATGGCCATATTGTTGATGGAGATTCGCTTATTGATGAAGTATTGGTTTCAGTCATGAAAGCACCAAACACTTATACAAAAGAAGATGTGGTTGAAATTAATTGTCATGGTGGAATGGTTTCCGTTAAAAAGGTGTTAGAGCAGGTATTAAAAAATGGGGCCAGATTAGCAGAACCTGGAGAATTTACAAAAAGGGCTTTTTTAAATGGTAGAATAGATTTATCTCAGGCTGAGGCAGTTATAGATATTATTAATTCAAAAACGGAAAATTCATTAAAACTGGCAGTGAATCAATTAGAAGGAAGATTATCAAAAGAAATAAAGAAAATCATGGATAAGATCATTGAAATCATGGCTCATATAGAAACATCTATTGATTATCCGGAATATGATTTAGAAGAAATCAACTATGATAATTTAGAAAACAATATAAAAGAAATAAGAAAAGAAATCCGTCATTTATTAGAGACTGCAGATTCGGGGAAAATTATGAGAGAAGGTGTGAAGACCGTTATCGTAGGAAAACCTAATGTCGGTAAATCTTCTCTTTTAAATGCCCTTTTAAGGGAACAGCGGGCTATTGTGACCAGTATACCAGGAACGACCAGAGATGTTTTAGAAGAATACATTAATATTTCTGGTATACCTTTTAAGATTATTGATACTGCTGGTATAAGAGAAACCAATGACATTGTAGAAAAAATAGGTGTTGACCGCTCAAAAGAATTGTTGGAACTGGCAGATTTAATTATATTTATTATTGACTTGTCGGTTCCTTTGACAGAAGAAGACCGATATATAATGGATTTAGTAAAGGAAAGAAAAACTTTAGTGATTCTAAATAAAACAGATAAAGAAACGGTTATTAATAAGAAAGAAATATATGATAAATTTATCAATAATAAAGTATTGGAAATGTCTACAAAAAATCCTGAGGACATTGAAAGATTAGAAGAAACTTTAAAAGAAATGTTTGATGAAGGGCATTTTAATATTGATGATTCAGCTGTTATTTCAAATATGAGGCATAAAAATGCTTTAATCAAGGCAAATAATAGTTTAGAAGATGTCTTAAAAAGCATCAGTATGAATATGCCTGTAGATTTTCTGTCCATAGATTTATCCAATGCATATAATTTTTTAGGAGAAATTACAGGAGAGACTATAGAAGAAGATTTAATTAATAAGATATTTAGTGAATTTTGCTTAGGCAAATAATCCAAAAAAGAGAAGAGGTAATGGTATGGGCTATGTTGTTTCAGATATTGATGTTGCTGTGATTGGAGGAGGACATGCAGGCTGTGAAGCTGCCCTGGCAACGGCAAGAATGGGTCTAAATACGGTTTTATTTGCTATTAGTTTAGACAGTATTGCCATGTTGCCATGTAATCCAAGTATTGGAGGAACTTCTAAAGGTCATTTGGTAAGGGAAATTGATGCTTTGGGTGGCGAGATGGGTAAGAATATCGATAAAACCTTTATTCAATCCAGAATGTTAAACACAGGAAAGGGCCCCGCTGTTCACTCTTTAAGGGCTCAGGCAGATAAGCATAATTATTCAAAGCAAATGAAAATGACTTTAGAAAGAACAGAAAATCTGCGTATAAAACAAGCAGAAATCGTCAAGATACATGTAGAAAATAATAAAGTTAAAGCAGTAGAAACAGCTACGGGAGCTATTTATAACTGTAAGGCAGCAATTATTGCCACAGGAACTTATTTAAAAGCCCGTTGTCTGGTCGGGGATGTTATTGAATATACAGGACCTAATGGTCTGAAAGCAGCTAATAATCTCAGTGAAAATTTAAAAGAACTGGGTATTGAATTATTCCGTTTTAAAACAGGAACACCTGCCAGAGTTGATAGGAGATCGATTGATTTTTCTAAATTAGAAGAACAGCCAGGTGATGAGAAAATTGTTCCTTTTTCATTTTCAACCAATGCTAAAGATATTCAAAGAGAACAAATTTCTTGCTGGTTAACTTATACGAGTGAAAAAACCCATCAGATTATTAAGGAAAATCTTCACAGATCACCCCTTTATGCAGGTGAAATAAAAGGGGTAGGAGCCCGTTATTGTCCTTCTATTGAAGATAAGGTTGTCCGTTTTGCTGATAAAGAAAGACATCAGGTTTTCCTTGAACCAGAAGGGGAAAATACAACCGAAATGTACGTGCAGGGTATGTCTTCTTCTCTTCCTGAAGATGTTCAAATTAAGATGTTGCGTACCTTACCAGGTTTTGAAAAATGTGAAGTCATGCGGGTGGGTTATGCCATTGAATATGATTGTATCAATCCGATTCAATTAAGACATACCTTAGAATTTAAGAAAATAGATGGTCTTTTTAGTGCCGGACAATTTAACGGTACTTCTGGTTATGAAGAAGCAGCTGCTCAGGGTATTGTTGCTGGTATTAATGCAGCCTTAAAGATTTTAGGAAAAGAACCTCTTTATATTGACAGATCAGAGGGTTATATAGGTGTTTTGATTGATGATTTAGTAACAAAAGGAACTAATGAGCCTTACCGAATGATGACTTCAAGATCAGAATATCGTTTGCTTTTAAGACAAGACAATGCTGATCTTCGCTTAATGGAAAAAGGCTACCGAGTTGGCCTGGTTTCTAAAGAAAGATATGAAAAATTACTGGAAAAGAAAAGACTCATTGATGAAGAAATTAACCGCCTAAAGAAAACGGTTATAGGAGTTAACCAAAAGGTTCAGGATTTTCTTAAGGCTCACAACAGTACGCCCATAAAGTCAGGCATTACCCTTTCAGAATTAATAAAAAGACCTGAACTGGATTATTATAAAATTAGAGAAATTGATAAAGATTATGTAGATTTACCTGAAGATGTTCAAGAACAAGTTAAAATTCAAATTAAATATGAAGGTTATATTAAAAGACAAATGCAGCAAGTAGAGCAATTTAAAAAGCTAGAAAAAAAATATCTCAGAGAAGATATTGATTATACTAAAATTAAAGGACTTAGGATTGAAGCCGCACAAAAATTGCAGCAAATAAAACCAAGATCGATAGGACAAGCATCCAGAATATCCGGAGTGTCTCCTTCAGACATATCCGTTTTACTGGTTTATCTTGAACAGGTCAGTAGAAACAAAAATACAAATCAATAGGAGTTTTTATATGGAACTAAAAGATTACTTAATAGAAGGTAGTAAACAGTTAGGAGTTCATTTAGAAGATTATCAGACAGAACAGTTTTTTCAATTTAAAGATTTATTATTAGAATGGAATAACAAGATTAACTTAACGGCTATAGTTGATGACAAGGAAATTATTATAAAACATTTCCTGGATTGTCTTTCTATAGGTCAGTTTTTTGACTGTCAGACTGCCTGCAATGTTATTGATGTGGGTACGGGAGCAGGTTTTCCCGGCATTCCTCTTAAAATTGCTTATCCTAATTTAAAAACTACTCTTTTAGATTCCTTAAATAAGAGGATCAGTTTCTTAAAAGAAGTTGTTTTGAATCTTCAGCTTAAAGATGTCACTTGTATTCATGGACGTGCTGAGGAGTTAGGACAAAATAAGGAATACAGAGAGCTTTATGATTTATGTGTATCCAGGGCTGTGGCTCATTTATCGGTTCTTTCAGAATATACATTACCCTTTATTAAAACGGGTGGGACACTGATTGCCATGAAAGGGCTTAATGTGGATGAAGAATTAAATGAATCTAAAAAAGCAATAGAAGTACTGGGTGGAGAAATCATAGATATAAAAGATGTAGTTATTCCCTTTAGTGATATAAAACACAGACTTATTATGATAAAAAAAGTACGACTTACTCCGACAAAATATCCAAGGAAAGCTGGAAAACCAGGTAGAAACCCGATAAAATAATATATTTTATGTAGAAATAATAAGAAAATTCAAGTTAAAAAAATTTTTGCTAAGTAAATTCATGTGATATAATACAAATAATGTATATTTTTTAAATGATTTTTTGATATGGGGGGAATAGCTATGCAGGCAGAAAAGTCTAAAGAATTAAAAATTCAATGGATTCCTATTGATAAAATTCGTCCTAATCCATATCAACCAAGAAAAAATTTTGATAGGGCTGCTTTAGATGAATTGACGAATTCGATTAAAGAATATGGTGTCATGCAGCCTATCAGTGTCCGTTTGATTGGCAAATCAAATTATGAGTTAGTGGCAGGAGAAAGAAGACTTCGGGCTTGTAAAAATGCAGGTTTAAGTGAAATTCCTGCTGTTTTGGTTGAGGTTAACGATAAGGAAAGTGCACTATTATCCCTTATTGAAAATCTTCAAAGGGAAGACTTAAATTTTATTGAAGAATCAGAAGCTTATTTTAATCTAATTCAAGATTATGGTTTTACTCAGGAAGAATTAGCAAGAAGTTTAGGTAAAAGTCAATCGACCATAGCCAATAAGCTAAGGTTGTTAAAGTTATCCCCTACCGTTAAAAAGATTATTTTAGAAAATGATTTATCTGAAAGGCATGCCAGAGTATTACTGAAGTTACCCGACGAAGATATGCAGCTTGAAGTATTAGAAAAAGTGATTATTCATGGTTTAAACGTAAAAAATACTGAAGAATTGGTTGAAGAAATGATTGAAAGGATTATTCATGAATCTGAAGAAAAAAAACAGCAGAAAATGAAAAGAGTCTTAAGAGATATCAGGCTTTTTACTAATACAATTAATCAAGCCATCGATTTAATTAAAAAATCAGGGGTAGAAGCTAAGTATACCATGGAAGAAAAAGAGGATCATTACGAAATTAAGATTAAGATACCTATCTATTAAAAAGGACTGTACACAGCTTTAGTGTGTACAGTCCTTTTTTATTTTAATAAAAATGTTTCACAAATTTGGTTAAAGGTTAAAGCTTCTTCTTCATGGGGCATTGCTTTAGAGTTTTTAAAGATATAAGTAGAAACAGATGCTTTTACTTTTTTCCATTCTTCAAGAAGGGACAATGGGACTAAAGTATTGTCTTTTCCCCATAGGATGAGCACATCTGTCTTCATTTTACTAAAGGCTTTTTTAACATCTATATTCATATAGCCTCCAATAAAAGATGCAAGAGTATACCTGGAAGAAGGACCCTTATCATGGCTCATGCCATGATAAGTATCTATCAGATCTTTTGAAATTAATTTCTTAGAATTATAAAGATATTTTTGCATGAAATAATAAGTATATAATTTTGAAGAAATCATTTGATAAATGCTTGTTCCTATAAAAGGCAATTCAATGAATAGTTTCATTAACTTGCTCTTTTGGGTAGGATAAGAAGCCAGTTTATTGATTCCTGTAGGAGCGATCAAAATCATTTTTTTAATTAGGGACGGATTATAAGAAGAAGACATGATGGCAAAAGAAGCTGCTTGAGAATTGGCTATTACATAAGCTGGTTCTTTAATAATGTCTTTAATAAAATCATTAATTAATTGTACATATAAAAAGGCAGTATAAGTCAGTTTAGGTTTAGCTGAAAGGCCATAACCTAATAAATCAATTGCATAGACCCTGAAGTTTTTTGAAAGATAAGGAATGTTTTTTCTCCATTCACAGGAAGAAGCCCCATTGCCTGTGCTATGGATTAATAATAAGGGAGGACCAGAGCCCTGAACCCTGTAATGTATTTTCCCAAACTTCCAGGGATACCAATGATAACTTTTTTTGATTTTATTAAATTTTAATTTTGAAGTTAAGAAGATGAGTTGATTCAATAATTGTATGGATAGCAATATCATTGCAAAATTTAAAAGTTTTTTCTTATTCTTCATTATAAGAATGCGCCCCTTTCACTCCTTTTATTATATTATCTCTTAAATAGTAAAAAATGCAAAGAAAAAGTCGTAAATTTAAATTAAACGGATATTGTTTTTTATGGTATAAGGTATAACAAAATAAAAAAGCATAAAAATAGCTGATAAAAGACCAGAATCATTTAATAAAATAACAGAAAGAGAAATCAGGAAAAAAATATTCTTCCAAAGCTTATCATAATAATTATCGTTCTTATTTTTAAATAGAATTAGCCACTCTAAAAATAGTAAGATATTTAGAGGAGGAATGATTAAAAATAAAAGAATTTCTTTTATTTTAGTGCAAAGAATTATTAAGACTGTTTGAAATTCATTATTTTCAATTAAATTGATAAATGAAGCAAGATGGGTGGAATATTTTTGATAATTATCAAACTCAATAAAGTAGTTTTGAAATATTAAAAAAACCGCAATGAAAACAATAGTATACAAAAACTTTTTATAATTTGATAGTTCAAAAAATATTGTTAAAATAATAATAGATATAAAACAGTTAAGCATTCCTCCAATATTTGCGCCGTATAAGGGAGAAAATATTATGATATAAATAAAAAATATTGCAGCTAAAAAATACAGAAGTTTTTTGTCAGGATAAATATGATTGATGTAAATCATTCCAAGTAAAGAACCAATAAAGATTCCGATTAAGTCATTATTCCAGCCATATAAGCGGTTACCATGCAGTATATTATTGAATCCTATAGGACTTTGATACAAAAAAATTTTAGAGAAACTAAAATAAATCAAAAATAGTAAATTAGAATACCAGATAATTAACATTGAACTTTTATAATCAAACTTTTTATAATATAGAATAGTACCGGGAATGAAAGAAAGCAAGATGATTATTAATGCTTTATATATACCATTTAAAGAGTTAAATATATTTAAACCTGATACAGAAGACAAAAAAAACGGAATGAAAATAAAATATTGAAATAAGATTTTATTTTGCTTAGAAAAAACAAATAAAGTAAACTGTATTAAGATAAAAGTTATGAGAATATAGCGGCCATAATACAATGATGTATATTGATAATAGATTTTTTGGATTTTTTCGTTTGCTTTTTTTGTATTTTGAACAGAAAGAGAACCACTTTCTAAGTGATTATTGATGATATTAATTAATTCTGTATATTTAATAATCCCTTCTCTTTTGCAGAAATTACTTTGTAGAATACCATTTAGATCAGATTCAATGAATAAAGGATTCATTTGCTTTTCTAAATTAACAATAATTAAACTTGTATCATCTTTTTTAAAATTTGTTATTTGTTCAAATTGATTGATTTTTACCTTTTCTAATATTATTATAGGACTTATTGAACTGTATTCCCGTTTTATATATTCGTTAAAATTCATTAAGGTCACATCTTGTTTTCTTTTAAGGTCAAAATATAAGTCTTTAAAGTTTTTCCTGGGATAAACATGTAAGAAACTATATACTCCTTTGTTTTTAAGTTGATTGAAGTTAAAATCTTCTATTTCAACAATTAGAATTTTTTCTTTTAATTTGGGTTTATCATATGAAATAGAATTTGAGTCTTCTTTATGTTTTAACTGACTTAAACTTATAAATAGTATACTGAGAAAAGTGGTATAAATTAAAATTTTTTTCATAAAATTCACCTTTGTCTTTAATGTTTAAGAAAGTTATAACAGAGGCTTTATGTAATTTGTAAATATAAAACTAAGTAAGTAAAAGATGCTCATCATCAATAAGAAAAGCGCATAATAAAATGAAATTAAATTTTTTGAAGGTGGTTGATATTTTTTAAAGGCGCAGATAAAAAATACAATCGAAAAAATAATCTGAAACATTTTTTTCACCGTTTACATGTTATTAATTTATTATAGGATTGTATTATAGGATATGAGTATTTATTTTTTTTATCCATTGATTAAAAAAATGTTTAAAAAAGAGGATTTTAATATGAATTAATCGAAATATATACAAAAACGAATTTATTGTTATCATAATATCAATTTAGCTGGGGAACGGATGGCGATATGCATGAAGTACAATGAAATGGACAAATTAGATCAAATTTTAAACAGGACCATTGAAAGCATCGAAAAAAGTAAGACTGAAATGTATGAAATTTATGAAAAATCATATAGAGAATATTTAAGTTTAAAAAATGAATTAAGTGAATTAAAAAAGAAAATCAGGCTTTCTACCCGTTTGATTGAGGGCTATGAAAAACAATTGGCGCGAAGTAAAGTAAATTTAATGGAGGTTAGTAAAAATTTTGATCAATCGATAGAAGAGAAAATAAAAGAAGTTTATGATGAGACCGATCAATTACGCATTGACTTAGCAGTTGAAAAAGAAAGAGAAAAGAGTTTAATTAATAAAAGAAATGAATTGGAAGTTCGAATAAAGGCATTAAAAGAAATTGTAAACAAAGCCAATAATTTAATAAATAATGTGTCTGTTGCCATGAAGTTTTTAACGGGAGACCTTAAAAACCTTTCCAGCCAAATTGGAGATATAAAAGAAAAAAGAAATATCGGAATTAAAATATTGATTGCACAAGAAGAAGAAAGAAGAAGGATTGCCCGTGAGATTCATGATGGCCCTGCCCAATATATGTCTAACTTGGTATTAAAGGCGGAATATTGTATTAAACTTCTCGATAACAACTTAGATGAAGCAAAAATGGAGTTAGGAAAATTAAAAGAGTTGTTAAGGAGCGGTATCCAGGAGTTAAGAGGTATTATTTATGATTTAAGACCTATGTCTTTAGATGATTTAGGTCTTGTTCCTACAATAGAACGTTATATATCGAAAGTTATGGAAGAAAAAGATATCGTTATAAAATTATCAGCCAGCGGAAGTAAGCAAAACATTTCAAATGTTATAAAATTAACAATTTACAGACTGGCTCAGGAAGCAATAAGTAATATTATAAAGCATTCTAATGCTACAGAGGCAAAAATAAAATTAACATTTTTACAAAATTATATAGAGCTAATTGTTAGTGATAATGGGGAGGGATTCGATATTTCTGAATTAAAAAAACAAAGAATCGATGGGGAATCTGGTTTTGGTCTTTGCAGCATGAAAGAGAGGACAGAATTATTGGATGGAAAGTTTGTCATTCAATCTAAACCTAAGAAAGGAACTCGATATTATTTTAGAATACCTTGTTAATTATTTGTTGGCTTGGACCATTGATTGGGTTTTTTGATGGAGTAAAGGAGGTAAAAATGAAAGATATTGTAAGTGTTATCATTGCGGATGATCATTCAATGGTAAGGGAAGGTTTAAAGCAATTAATTGAATTGGAGGACTGGATTAGGGTCGTTGATCAAGCTGCAAATGGTCTGGAAGTCATTGAAAAAGCTTATAATAAAAATCCAGACATTATCTTAATGGATATTAATATGCCTGTCCTTAATGGTATTGAGGCTGCAAAAAGGTTAAAAAGAAATGCTTGTCATTCAAAAATTATTATGCTGACCATTCATAATGAAGTTGAGTATTTGTTTGAAACAGTGGAAATTGGAGTGGACGGATATATATTAAAAGATTCTGAATCAGAAGTGCT
Organism: Candidatus Epulonipiscium sp.; assembly: GCA_012521395.1. Lineage (GTDB taxonomy): Bacteria > Bacillota > Clostridia > Lachnospirales > Defluviitaleaceae > JAAYML01. The sequence goes on from JAAYML010000028.1 coordinate 22,621, forward strand.
TATTAATGCAATTAAATCTGTTTATAATGGAAAATCTTATATTCAGCCCAATATGGCTGCACAGTTGGTAAAAAGGGTAAATAGTATCCATGGGGATTTTAATGGGGAGGATCATAATAAAAAGCATTTAACAAAAAGAGAAATAGAAGTACTAAAGCTGATTACTGAAGGGATGTTGAATAAGGAAATTGCACAAAAACTGTGTATTAGCGAAAAAACAGTAAAGAATCATGTTTCTAATATATTTAAGAAAATAAATGTTTGTGACAGAACCCAGGCGGCTGTTTTTGCCATAAAAGAAAACATAGTAAACATTAACTAATACTTAATTTTATTCTCTGTGAATTTATATCTTCTTTACCTTGATTTTTTTTGTTACTATGACTAAAATTATATTGAAAGGAAGTGATTACTCTCGTCTTTTTGGCGAGAGTTTTTAGTATTATAGAAGAAGGGAAGAAATATAATGGATTTTAAATTAGAAATAGCTAAACTGCTTTCCGGACAATTTACGGATTTAAGCCTTGAAGAAATCCTATCGATGATAGAAATACCTCCTAATCCGGATATGGGAGACTATGCTTTTCCTTGTTTCCGTCTGGCAAAGATCCTGAGAAAGGCTCCGGCGCAAATCGCTGAAGATGCTGTTAAAAATATTGAAAAAGCAGATTTTATAGATGAAATTAAAAATGTTACCGGTTATATAAATTTTTATATCAATAAATCCGTTTTTGCTGCAGCAGTGTTATCAGAACTTTTAAAAGCTAAGGAGTCCTATGGTCAATCGGATATTGGAAAAGGAAAAAATATCGTTATTGATTATTCTTCACCCAATATTGCAAAGCCTTTTCATGTGGGTCATTTAAGATCAACTGTTATTGGTGGAAGCATATATCGTATATTTAAGGCATTAGGCTATAATACCATTGGTATTAATCATTTAGGTGATTGGGGTACTCAATTTGGAAAACTTATTGTTGCATATAAAAAGTGGGGTAGTAAAGAAGCCATTGAAAAAGGCGGCATTAAAGAATTAATGGATATCTATGTTCGTTTTCACAGTGAAGCCAAAGAAGATCCTTCTTTAGAAGATGAAGCCAGGGAATGGTTTGCAAAAATGGAAGCTGGTGATGAAGAAGCTCTTTCTTTATGGAACTGGTTTAAGGATATCAGCTTAAAAGAATTCAACAGGGTTTATAAACTTTTAGATATTAGTTTTGATTCTTATGCAGGTGAAAGTTTTTATAATGATAAAATGGACGCTGTCATAAAAGAATTGGAAGAAAAGAATCTGTTAAAAGAAAGCGAAGGGGCAAAAATTGTAGATTTGGAAGACGCCAATATGCCACCTTGCTTAATTACTAAAAAAGATGGCAGTAGCTTATATGCAACCAGGGATATTACAGCAGCAATTTACAGAAAAAAGACCTATGATTTTGAAAAGTGTATTTATGTGACTGCTCTTGCTCAAAATCTTCACTTTGCTCAATGGTTTGAAGTTATAAAAAGAATGGGCTATGACTGGCATGACAAACTGGTTCATGTTTCTTTTGGTATGGTGAGTATGGAAACAGGAAAGCTTTCAACCAGAGCTGGCAACGTGGTTTTACTTGAAGACCTTTTGAATGAAGCAATTTCTAAAACCTTAGATATAATTAATGAAAAAAATCCCGATTTAGAAGATAAAGAACAAGTAGCTGAAAAAGTGGGTATTGGTGCCGTTATCTTCAATGATTTAATTAACAATAGAATTAAAGATGTGGTTTTCTCATGGGATAAAGTTTTGAACTTTGACGGGGAAACAGGCCCTTATGTTCAATATACTCATGCAAGGGCATCCAGTGTCTTAAGAAAAGCTAATGTTGACATCGACAGCTTAGACATTGACTATTCTTTACTTACCGATGATTCATCCATTGAGGTGATTAAGCTTATAGGTCAGTTCCCTGAGAAAGTAAAAGATGCTGCTGATAAATTGGAGCCTTCTTTTATTGCCCGTCATATTGTTGATTTGGCACAGGCCTTTAATAAATTTTATCATGATAATCCTGTGCTTGTTGAAGATGAAAAAATTAGAAATGCAAGATTAGCGCTTGTTTATTCTGTTAAAACAGTAATTAAATCAGGTCTTTATCTTTTAGGAATTGCTGCTCCGGAAAAAATGTAGGGAGGAGTAAAATGAAAAAAATTAAGTTATTTTATAATCCTGTCTCTGGTGATAAGAAATTTCCGCAGCAACTGGATACTTTTATATATAAATTTCAAAATGCAGGTTATGAAGTTGCAATATATCGAAGTGAATTCAATGGTGATATAACGAAAGCAGTAAAAAAGATTGTTCCTGATGAGTATTCCATTTTAGCGGTTGCTGGCGGTGATGGAACCATTAATGAAATGGTCAATGGGATGGTGGAAGCAGGCATTGATATACCTCTTGCCATTTTCCCTGTTGGAACTGCCAATGATTTTGCTAATCATTTAAACTTACCCAAATCGGTTGCTGACTGTTGTGATGTTGTTTTAAGAAATAACATTAAAGAAATTGACATTGGCAGGGTTAATAATAAATATTTTATTAATGTATGCAGTGGTGGGCTTTTTACTTCTGTATCCCAGAGTGTAGACTTAAATGTTAAAAATACCCTAGGTAAATTGGCTTATTATATAAAAGGTATTGAGCAACTTCCTAACTTCAGACCTTTTAAGTTACGTATTGAAACTTCTGGGGATACGATAGAAGACTTTTTTTATTTGTTTTTGGTTTTAAATGGCAATGGGGCAGGAGGTTTTGAGCGTTTATCCCGGGATGCTTCCGTTCAGGATGGTTTATTTGACTTTGTAGGAGTTAAGGCAAAACCTTTTCATGAATTGGCTATTTTGTTTTTAAAAATATTAAAAGGTGAGCATTTAGATGATCCTAATATATTATTTATCCGGGATAAAAAGTTTAAGATTACTTGTTTAGAAGAAGACAGAAGATTTTATGAATCTGATGTTGACGGGGAAAAAGGACCAGATTTACCGCTTAATATAGTGGTCGTTGAGAAAAAACTTAAAGTATTTACTAATTTATAATTAAGATTCTTATATTCATTTTTTATAAATTTAAAATAAGGTTTACTATGATTAAAAATCCAAGATATTCAGGCTTGGATTTTTATTTTGATTTTTTTATGTAATGTTTCATGTGAAACATTGCATAAAAATTAAAAGCTAATGTTTCACGTGAAACATTTTTACTTGTATCAAGATATCTTTGTTTCACGTGAAACATTACTAACTACAGTAAAAATAATCTAAATTTTTTTAAAGGATTTCATTCAATAAAAAACATGCTATAATAGATTAAAAAGACCCATGTGAGGTGAAAAATTTGGGAACTACAATCGCGGTATTTAACCAAAAAGGCGGGGTGGGAAAGACAACAACGACGGTGAATGTCTCAGCTGGATTAGCAGAAAAAGGAGCAAAGGTCCTTGCTGTGGATATCGACCCTCAAGGCAATACCACCAGTGGTTTAGGCGTTGATAAAAACAAATTAAAAAAGACGATTTATGATGTTCTTTTAGGCGATTTATCTATGAAAGAGGTTAAAAAACCTACACCAATGAAAAATCTGGATTTAATTCCATCCAATATGGATCTGGCAGGAGCGGAAATAGAGCTTTTAGATATCAATAAAAGGGAATATATTCTAAGAAAAAACCTTGAGGATATAAAAAATGATTACGATTATATCCTTGTAGACTGTCCTCCGGCTGTCAATATACTAACCTTAAATGCCCTGGCTGCGGCCAATTCTGTATTAGTACCCATACAGTGCGAATATTATGCCCTCGAAGGCTTAACACATCTGATCAGTACGATTAAATTAGTTCAGCAAAGGATAAACCCGGAATTATATATAGAAGGTATTATTTTTACTATGTATGATGCAAGAACGAATTTATCCTTACAAGTTGTAGAGGAAGTCAAAAGATATTTTCCAAAAGAAATCTACACGACTTTGATTCCAAGAAATGTAAGGTTGGGTGAAGCCCCCAGCCATGGACTACCTATTATGCTTTACGATGAAAAGTCAAAGGGAGCAGAAAGTTATCGCTTATTGGTTGAAGAAATATTAGAAAGGAAGGAAGCATAGTGGCAAAAAGAGGATTAGGAAAAGGGCTTTCCGCTTTAATCTCTTCAGAGATGTCTGAGGAAAATCAAATTAAAATGATTTCCATTAATTCGATTGAGCCCAACAAAGAACAACCGAGAAAATATTTTGATGAAGATAAATTAGAAGAACTAGCAAGTTCCATAAAAGAACATGGAATTATTCAACCATTGATTGTAAAACAAGAAGAAGATTATTATGTAATTGTAGCAGGTGAAAGAAGATGGCGGGCTGCCAGGTTGGCAGGTCTTAAAGAAATTCCAGTAATTATTCAGGATTACACAACAAAAGAATTAATGGAAATATCCCTGATAGAAAATATTCAAAGGGAAGATTTAAATGCCATAGAAGAAGCTAAGGCATATGAAACCCTTATGAATCAATTCTCCCTGACTCAGGAAGAACTGGCTGGCAGGATAGGCAAAAGCCGGCCGGCTATCGCCAATACCCTACGTCTGCTTCAGCTTGATGAGAAGATACAAGAGCTTATCATACAGGGGGAAATTACGGAAGGCCATGGCAGGGCTATTTTAAGGCTTCCAGATAAAGAAGCCCAATTAGCCTTGGCAAAAAAAATAATAAAAGACCATTTAAGTGTCAGGGAAACAGAAAAGAAAGTTGATGAAATGCTTAAAAAGCCAAAAAAGAAAACCATAAAAGATGAAAAGGAAGTCATCTACAAAGAAATAGAAGATAAAATAAAAAATATACTTGGGACTAAAGTACAGATTACAAGAGGAAAGAAAAAAGGTAAAATAGAAATCGAATATTATAATGAAAATGACCTGGAAAGAATCTTATATTTACTGGAATCAATACGCGAAGCTAACTAGAGGTGAACTGAATGAATTTAATAAAAATATTGTTAGACAATCAAGTGTGGATCTTAATAACAACAAGCATTATTTCATTAGTCTTATTGGTCATAACGATTCTGCTGATGATAAAAATCAACCGTTTACAAAAGAAATATGATTATTTTATGGGAGGCGAAAAAGAAAAGCCTATAGAAGACTTACTTTTGGCATATATCGACAGAGTCAGTCAGGTTGAAAAAGATAATAAAGTCATTAGCAGAGATATAAAAAACATAAGAAAAGATCTGAGTAAATGTATTAATAAAGTAGGTATCATAAGATATAATGCCTTTGAAAATATGGGTGGTGACTTGTGTTTTGCCATTGCCCTTTTAGATGAAAACGATGATGGTATTGTTATCAATGGAATTCACTCTAGAGATGGTTCAAATACTTTTGCAAAACCCATTAAAAAAGGCACATCGGCTTACACCTTATCAAAAGAGGAAAAAGAAGCGATTGAAATTGCGCAATCTAACTCAAAAATGAATATTTAAGGAGAAATAGAATGGAAATTATATATATTGTAAATCCTACAGCAGGAAATGGAAAAGCAAAAATGCTTATTCCTAAAATTCATGAAATCATGAAGGATAAAAATTTAAGTTATCAAGTAATAGAAACCACTAAAAAAGGCGATGCAACGCTTCTGGCCAAAAAAGCTGTTAATGAAGATGCCAAAAAAGTGATTGCTGTAGGTGGAGACGGAACAATTAATGAAGTTGTCAACGGAATTGCAGGCAGTAAGGTTGTTCTTGGGATTGTTCCGGCAGGTTCCGGAAACGATGTGGAAAGATTATTAAAGCTTCCAAAAAAAATAGAAGATTCCATAGAATTTGCAATCAATGGCAGAGTAAGAACCGTTGATTTAGGGAAAGTTTATAAAGGCTATTATATCAATATTGCAAGTATCGGCCTTGATGCAGAAATAGCTGCTTACACCCAGGTGAGTAAAAAATATTTCAAAGGCAAATGGGCATATATTGCCTCATTAATAAAAAATTTATTTTGTTATAAACCCATTCATGCTGTTATAACAATAGACGGCAAAGAAATGGAAAGAAATCTTCTTCTATTTGCCGTAGGAAATGGTCAGTACTATGGAGGAGGATTTAAGATTCTTCCTCAGGCCATCATGGATGATGCCTATTTTGATGCTTGCATCGTATCCCATATTCCCAGATGGAAAATTCCTTTGGCATTACCAGCTTTAATCAAAGGAGAACACGATAAGTATCCATTTGTAGAATTTATAAAATTAAAAAAGATAAAAATAAAAACCAGCAAAGAAGTCAAATTAAATTTAGACGGAGAAATTAGCCAGGGTAGTTATTTTGAATTTGAAATTATACCAAATGCATTAAATATCATAGGTCATTAAGGTGAATAAAAACACCTCCAGGTTAAAGAATAATACAGGAGGTGTTTTTATGATTATAGGGATTCAAAGGGGTCTGGATGGACTAAAAAAGAAACTGGAGGAAAAAGGGTATCAAGTTTATTTTGAAGATGAATACCCTTATGCCATAGATGCTTTTATATTTAATAAGTCCTTGACTCTGCCGGATATGGATTATCATGATAGCCCAGTACTTACGGCTTCTTTAGAAAAAATACCGTGTCAAAGTAACAAAGGCGTTTTACTTATTTGCAGTAAAAACAAAAGCCTGGAAGAAATCGAAGAAATCTTAAATAACAGGGTTTATTCTCCATTATTTTAAAAAGGCAGCTTAATTTTTAAGCCGCCTTTTTTTCTGTTAGTGAAGATTCATTGATTACAACAGTATTTCGAATGTGATTTAAAGCCTTCCTAAATGAAGGAATAAAAAGAATAACAAGAGTAAGAGCCATTTCTATACCGATATAAGACAAATTATACAGGAAAGAATAAGCGACAGCACTATAACCTTCCCAGGCATAAGAACCAAAGAAAATCCAGCCTGATAAGAAAGAACAAATAAAGCGACCAGTAGAACCAACAATATAACCTGGGATAATGGATTTTTGTCCTTTTCTGAAAAAACCAGAAAGCCCCAAGGCGCCAAAGGCTAAAGGATAGTCAAGCAGTAGTTGTGCTGGGTGAACCACATAACCGTCTATAAGAAGCTGTAAAGTTCCATGGGTTATTCCGGCAATGATTCCTTCAAAAGGCCCAAACCAATAACCAA
>JAAYML010000029.1 GCA_012521395.1 Candidatus Epulonipiscium sp.
ATAATTTCAATTATTATTCTTCAATTTGTGAAATACGTCTTACATGTCTTTCATCATTACTAAAATCAGTAGCCAAAAAAGTCTCTACAATCTTAATTGCAAGTCCGGGACCTATAACTCTTGCGCCCATAGCTAATATGTTCGCATTGTTATGCTCCCTTGCCGCCTGAGCTGAAAAACAATCATGACATAAAGCTGCCCTGATGCCTTTAACTTTATTGGCAGCAATCGATATACCTATTCCCGTACCGCAAATAAGGATACCTTTTTCACATTCCCCACTCGCAACGAGTTGAGCAACTGCCTTACCATATTGCGGATAATCGCAGGACTCTTCAGAATAACAACCGATATCTTTATAGTCGATATTCTGTTCCTTTAAGTATTTTACGATTTCTTCTTTTAAAGCATATCCTCCATGGTCACTTCCTATTGCTATCATATTCTAGCCCTCCATTACTATAATTTTTATTAAATAATACCACTTCTATAACCGCATAGCAAACCATAATTTAACACATTTCGTTTAATTTTATCATCAGCTTTTTAATCAATTCACTAAGCGTTTTTGCACAATTTTTATAAAGTTCAAGGCTGCCCCCAAAAGGGTCTTCTATATCTCCTGATTCCCCAACAAACTCTTTTAAGGTGAAAATTTTTCCATGAACTTCTGGAAATCTGTCCTGCAATGCTCTTTTGTGGGCATTGGTCATGGTTAAAATAATATCTGCATTTTGAATATCTTCTTCTTCTATCCCTTTTGATATATGCCTGCTTAAATCAATGCCATAGTCTTTCATTGCTTCAATAGCATGGGGACTGGCATGGGAAGGAAAAAATACTGCAATGCCTCTTGAACGGATATCTAAATCAAGAGAATTTTTTTGGGCTTCGTCTTTTGCTAAGGCCTCTGCCATAGGACTTCTGCAAGTATTACCTGTACATAAAAATATTATTTTCTTCTTACAATCCACCATGCACCCCACCTTTAGACTCTTAAAATATTATAGCCGGCTGCCTTTTTTAGTCTGTTCATAATGGCAAAACCAATTTCTTCATAAGAAAAACTTTCTGAAAAAATAATATCAATGCCTGCTTCATCAAAAGCTCTCAAGGTGTCAAACAGCTTTGCTGCAATGGTTTCTGCTTTATCTCTGTCCCCGACCGATAATATCAAATCCGCCTGATAATTTTCCCTGGTCTGTTCTGTCGCCATGATTCCTACCTTTAATTTTTGTTCTTTATTTTCTTTAGCCAGGGAATTTATTTTTTCAATGACTTTATTGATTTCTCCTTCCACAATAACAAGCTTTGCCTTTGGTGAATAGTGCTTATATTTCATGCCTGGAGCCATAGGTGTGTCAACAAATTCTTTTTCAGAGATAATTGCAGAATCAATTAAAACTTCCCCTATAGCCTTTTCTAACATTTCCTTTGTAATACCACCAGGTCTTAAAATCACAGGAGTATCCCTGGTCACATCCAAAACGGTTGATTCAAGACCAACCCTTACACTTCCGCCATCTAAAATCATATCAATTTTCCCGTTTAAATCCTTAATCACATGTTCAGCCTTTGTCGGACTGGGACTACCAGAAATATTGGCAGAAGGTGCAGCTATAGGAACGCCTGAATATTTAATTAATTCTCTGGCAATCTTATTATCCGGCATTCTGACAGCGACCGTTGAAAGTCCTGCCGTAATAGAATCAGGAATAATCTTGGATTTAGGGAAAATTAAGGTAAGAGGTCCTGGCCAAAATAAGTCCATTAAAATTTTCGCTTTTAATTTTATAGACTCTACCAGAGGATACAGTTCTTCAATTGAAGAAATATGAACTATCAGTGGATTATCAGAAGGCCTGCCTTTAGCAAGATATATTTTTTTAACACTTTCTTGATCCAATGCATTTGCGCCTAAACCATAAACGGTTTCCGTGGGAAAAGCAACAATTCCCCCATTTCTGATGATTTGAGCAGCTTCTTTAATAATACTTAAATCCATATCATCATAATCAATTTTCATTATCATTGTCTCCATATTTTCGCTTCCCTTGTGTCACTTTCTATCGTTTATTTTACCCCTATTGTAACATAGAATTCAACTTAATATTTAATATTCTTATCATTTTTTAGCAAGTCCTTTTGCCCCTTCCCAAGAGCTCTTTCCCAACTTGTTTAAATACATTTTTATAAAAAAAAATTATTTTTTTGACTTTATTCGTAACCTTTTGATAAAAGCCCCCATATATTATAGTATAACAACAAATAAAGGAGGTAATGATATGCCGCAAGCTAATATTTTCTCCAGAGGAGATCTTGCTGCTCTTCTTTCAAAGCACATCGGAGAAACTGTTACCATCTTTACTGCCAGCGGAGGTCAATCTGGTTCGGGCTTTACAGGTGTTATTCTTGGAGTAACAGACTGCTGTGTAAGACTTCTTACCCGTATTGGTCCTCCTCCAGGCTGTTCCCTTGGTAACTCCTGTGCAAATTTCAATCCTGGCTATGGATGTGGCAGCCATAATCCTTATGGTTCCTATTATCCGGCTGATAAACCAGGGGCAATTTCTGCTGGTGGATGGAACGGTTACCCAGTTTCCACTCTGGGCTCTATTGCAGATATTCCTATAGATACCATTGTTTCTTTCGTTCACAATGCGGTATAAAAATCTTTAATGATTAATCCAGTAAAAGGAGGCTAAATAATGTCCTGTGGATACGGATACGGCTATGGATATGGTGGAATCCTTAATCAATTAAGCCGCTATATTGGAGAAACAGTTACCATCTATACGGCCAGCGGCGGTCAGTCTGGCTCAGGTTTTACAGGTGTTCTGATAGCTGTTAACCCTTATTATGTAACCTTAGTAACAGGAAAGGGTCCCGCACCTTCTTGTCCTCTTGGAAACAGTTGCGGTAAATACGGCCATTATCTCTATGGAGGAGGTTATGGTTCCTACAAATATGATGGCATTTATTCCACTGGTTCAATAACCAATATTCCCGTATACATGATTGTCTCATTTGTTCATAACACCCTTTAATCATAAGAGAAATTCCCTCCTCTTTTAACAAATTTTAATATTTTAAAAATCTTGTTTATTCAAGATTTTTTTTTGACATTTTATAAGTCTGGTAATATAATATAAATGTACATATGAACAGTTATTCATATATTTGTTTGAAAGGAGAAAATCAATGGCAAATAAGGATATTAAAAAATGCGATTGTACTATTATTCATGAAGATGTTGTAAATAAAGTTAAAGAAAATATGCCCCCAGAAGAAAATTTATATGATTTGGCTGAATTGTTTAAAGTCTTTGGAGACAGTACAAGAATACGGATACTCTACGCCTTATCGGCTTCTCCCATGTGTGTCTGTGATATTGCAGCACTTCTTAATATGAGTCAGTCTGCTATCTCTCATCAACTCAGAATTCTTAAACAAGCAAGATTAGTTAAATATAAAAAAGAAGGAAAAGTGGTTTACTATTCCCTGGATGATGACCATGTCAATCAAATCTTTGCACATGGATTAGAACACGTTAAGGAATAGTTAGTCAGGAGGTTTATATGGTAAAAAAAGAATTATTACTGGAAGGTTTAGATTGCGCAAATTGTGCTTTAAAAATTGAAAATAAAGTGAAAGATATTCCCGGAGTTAAAAATGCCCAGCTTGACTTTATCAGTCAAAAACTTACACTGGAAATCCACGATGAAAATGAAATAGATACGATTATAGATAAAACTACAAAAATTGCAAAATCTATAGAATCCAATATTTCTGTCCGTAGCAATTTAGAAAAAGAAACAGAAGAAAAAGAAGAAAATAAAATCAAAAGCATCCTTCTTGCAAGCAGTATATTGCTTTTTCTTTTAGCTTATTTGCTTCCTGTTTCTGATTTGTTTAAAAATATACTTTTTATTGTTAGCTATTTATTTGTAGGAACAGAAATTCTGCTGAAAGCTATGAAGAATATCCTTAAAGGACAAATTTTTGATGAAAACTTCTTAATGTCTATTGCCACAGTAGGTGCCTTTTTAATCGGGGAATTTCCTGAAGCTGCTTCTGTAATGATTTTTTATCAAATTGGAGAATTCTTTCAGGATATGGCAATTGATAAATCAAGAAAATCCATTAAAGCCTTAATGGACATCCGCCCAGATTATGCTAATCTGAAAATCAATCACGAAATCAAAAGAGTAGCTCCTGAAGAAGTAAAAGTTGGAGACCTTATCATCATAAAACCTGGTGAAAAGATTCCACTTGACGGTATCATTATTGAAGGAAATTCCAGCCTTGATACCTCCGCTTTAACAGGAGAATCTCTCCCCAGAGAAGTGAAAGTGAATGATGAAGTGCTTTCTGGATCTATAAATCAAGAAGGCTTGTTAACGGTTAAAGTTACTCAGCTTTTTGCTGAATCTACTGTCTCCAAAATATTAAACTTAGTTCAAAACGCCAGTACAAAAAAAGCACCAACCGAAAATTTTATCACTAAATTTGCAAAATATTATACGCCTGTAATTGTAGCTATTGCAGCCCTTTTAGCCGTAATTCCTCCTCTTTTTATCCCGGGTGCAAGCTTTTCCAACTGGATTTACCGGGCTCTGATTTTCCTTGTTATATCTTGTCCCTGCGCCCTGGTTATTTCCATTCCCCTTGGATTTTTTGGAGGAATAGGTCGGGCCTCAAAAGAAGGTATTCTCATTAAAGGCAGCAATTATTTAGAAGCCCTTCACAATGCTCATACCATCATATTTGATAAAACAGGGACTTTAACGAAAGGAATCTTTAAAGTTACAGAAATCCAGACCAGGGGAAATTTATCAAAAGAACAGTTACTGGAATATGCCGCTTTAGCTGAAAGTTTTTCAAATCATCCCATTGCTCTTTCAATTATACAGGCCTATGGAAAAGAAATTGATAAAAGCAGAATAAAGCAAGTGGATGAAATTTCAGGCTATGGCCTTAAAGTTATCATCGATGACAACGAACTTCTGTTAGGCAATGAAAAATTAATGGCTAAGCATAATATTAAAGTTGATTCAAATAACACAGGAACTCTTGTTTATATTGCTCTTAATGGCAATTATGAAGGAAAGATTGTCATTTCCGATGAAATAAAAGAAGACTCTCCTGCTGCCATAGAAAAACTAAAGGCTTTAGGCATTAAAAAAACAATCATGTTAACAGGAGACAATCATTCTACTGCTGAAATTATTGCTCGGGAACTTAAAATTGATGAATTTTACAGTCAGCTTTTGCCCCAGGATAAACTGGAAAAATTAGAAGAACTCTTAAAAGAAAAAGGAGCAAAAGAAAAACTGGTCTTTGTCGGCGATGGAATCAACGATGCCCCCGTTCTTGCCAGGGCAGATATCGGTATTTCAATGGGTACTTTAGGTTCTGATGCTGCTATAGAAGCTTCCGATATAGTCCTGATGACCGATGAACCTTCAAAAATTGCAACTGCTATTAGAATTGCCAAAAAAACCCAATGTATTGTCTGGGAAAATATTATCTTTGCCCTGGGTGTAAAATGCTTTGTACTAGTTCTCGGAGCTTTGGGTATTGCCAGTATGTGGGCAGCCGTATTTGCCGATGTGGGCGTTGCCTTGATTGCTATTCTAAATGCCATAAGAATCCTGAATACCAAAAAAATTTATAATTAATTACGCTAAAAGCCTGTCTATCCATTTGGAAAGACAGGCTCCATTTTTTATTCTACCATGGTATCTATGAAGATTTTATGGGAAGCTGCCGTTGATAAATCCCCATTGGCAATTGCAGAAAGGGTTTTAGTTTCCTGGGGACCTAAATCATTCATCGCACCTGTTGCTACGCCGATTAGTTTGTTGTCTTTATCATAAAAACCTATATTGACCGTAAATGTATGGCTTTTTGTATCATTATTGGTAGCTTCCACATCTACTGTAGTAATGCCTAAATCCGACCTTACAAGCGCATTGGAAAAACTAATCAGCTCATCTTGATTTTCTTTTGTTTCAATCATCGTATCCACCTGGACTTTATAACTTGCAGCATTGGCTACATCATCTGTCCCAGTTGCAGCAAATATTTTTGTTGCCCCTCCGTTTAAATCATTGACTGCTCCCACAGCCGTACCGATTAAATTATTATTTTCATCATAAAAACTAACCTTTAGTGTAAAGGAATGAGCCTTCGTGTCATTATTGGTTACTTCACCATAAACCAAAGTAATTCCCATATCGGACTGAACGAATACATTTGTAAATGAAACCTCTTCTTGCTGTGTCTGGGCAGTATCTGGTACTTCCTCATCTGGCTCTTGGACCTTTTCAGGTTCCTTTTCTTGTGGTTCTTCTTCAACCTTATCCTCTTGATTAACATCTTCCTGAGTCTTCGTCTGTTCCTGAGGAACAGGCTCCTTGTTACTATCGTCATCACCCAGCATACTCCCAAATATAATAATAAGTAATATTACTAATAACCAAAACCACCATCTTCTAAAAATAGATTTTTTCTCTTTTTGGTACTGTTCTGCCATACTTTTTCCTCCTATCCATAATGCATCTATATATATCCTTTCCATATGTATAAAAATTATTTCATCAAAAGCCGTCTTTTTTACCTATGGCATATTATTGAATCAGAATATATAATAATGATTAAGTATAAAGAAATTTCCGGAGGTGCTGTATGGTTAATAAAAAGCTGCCTAAAGTTGCATATTTCTGTATGGAATATGGTCTTGATTCATCTTTTAAAATCTATGCCGGGGGTCTTGGAATTCTGGCAGGAGATTATTTAAAGGGCGCCAAAGATTATAATTACCCTATTGTAGGGATAGGAATAAAGTGGAAACAAGGTTATACAGACCAGTTTATTGGAGAAGATGGACGTCCTTATGATTGCTATTATAACTACCAATATGACTTCTTGAAAGATACCGGAGTCACCGTATCCGTAAAAATCCGTCAGCGGGATGTTTTATGTAAAGTTTGGGAAGTTACTGGCTTTGACAATGCACCTCTTTACTTGCTGGATACAGATTTGCCCGAAAATGAAGATGCCTGGATTACTGGTCAATTATATGGCTGGTTTGGAGAAGAAAGAATTGCACAGGAAATGGTTCTTGGAATAGGTGGAATACGAGCCCTCAGGGCACTTGGAATTAACGTCGATGTTTATCATTTCAACGAAGGGCATGCTCTGTTTGCAGGCTTTGAACTCGTCAGAGAAAAAATGGAGGCTGGTATGAGCTTTGAAGAAGCTGTAGCAGCTTCAAAAGATGAAATTGTCTTTACAACTCATACCCCTATTATCCAGGGGAATGAATCCCATTACCTGGACAGAATCATGTATATGGGGGCAAATAACGGTTTAACTTTAGAACAGCTGGTATCCCTTGGAGGAGCTCCATTTAACATGACGGTTGCTGCCTTAAGGCTTTCCAGAATCTCCAATGCCGTTTCCCAATTGCACTGCAAAACGGCCAATAAGATGTGGGCACATATCAACAATCGTTCAGAAATTATTGGCATCACCAATGGCATTCACCTGCCTACCTGGGTTGATGAGCGTATGATCGAGTGTGCCGAAAAAGGCGGTGATTTATGGAAACTTCATATGGATAATAAAAAGAAATTAATTGAATTTGTCAAAGAACGCACCAATGTAGAATTAGATATGGATAAACTCCTGATAGGTTTTTCCAGAAGAGCCGCTCCATATAAAAGAAGTAACCTTATCTTTACCGATGAAAAAGTTATAGCACCTTTACTTAAAGAAAGAAAAATACAAATCGTCTTCTCTGGTAAAGCACACCCCTTAGATGACACTGGTAAAAAAATCGTAGAAAACATTGTCGCCATGACCAAAAAATATCCTCAATCCGTAGTTTTCCTTGAAAACTACGATATGACCATCGGAGCAATGCTGACAAGAGGTGCCGATGTATGGTTAAATAATCCAAGAAGGCCTAAAGAAGCCAGTGGTACCTCTGGCATGAAAGCTGCTATGAACGGTGTCCTGAACCTCAGCACCTTAGACGGCTGGTGGCCGGAAGCTTGCAAACACGGAGTAAATGGCTGGCAATTTGGAGATGGCTTTGAAAGCGAAGATGAAAAAGAATTGGATGCTCATGACTTAAAAGCCCTTTATAAAGTCCTCACCGAAGAAGTTATTCCAACCTATTATGATAGGCGGGATAAATGGGTAGAAATGATGAAAGACAGTATTCTGTCAACAAAAGATACGTTTTCTGTTAAAAGAATGCTGGAAGAATATTATGAAAAACTTTATATAAAACAAGAAGAAAAATAATAAGACAGCCCTCAAGGCTGTCTTATATATTATCCCTTTTTTGGCTCCCACTTATATGGTAGGGTACACCGCTTTTTCATTTTATAGATTTTAAAATTATTCTTTCAGATAACGCCTGCTATATAGCAAATTTCTCTTTCTTTTAATCCCTGCTTACTTACAAAGTATATAAATTTTTTATAAATATGTCAAGTCTTTCATGCTTTTATGAGCAATTCAGTTGAAAGACGCCAACACTTGAACTAAAAAATCATAACTTAATTCTTCTGTGGAATTCACCATTACATCTGCCTCAACACCTACGCCTACTGCAATCATCCCAGCTTTTTGGATAGCCTCTACCCCTGCCCTGGCATCTTCTATAGCTATGGCTTCTTGCGCCTTTAATCCCAGACCATTTAAAGCGTCCAAAAAAATATCCGGTGCAGGTTTGCCATTTTTAATATGAGCAGGATTAACAATATAGTCAAAATAAGCTTCTATCTCCAGCTTCTTTAAAATCATGGGACCATTTTTTGAAGCAGAAGCCAGGGCAATCTTAATCTGATGGTCTTTTAATTCCTGAAGAAGCTTTTCAATGCCTGGTAAGAGATCCTTTTTCGTCATTTGCTTGATTGATTCTTTATAATAATTATTTTTCTTCTCTGCCAAAGCCATCTTTTCTTCTTTTGTATAAAGATCAGCTTTATTGCCATGTTCTAAAATAAGCTCCAGGGATTCCATTCTGGAAATCCCCTTCAGCTTTTCATTAAAAGTCCTGTCAATTTCAATTCCAATCTCTTTTCCAAGATAAGCCCAGGCTTGATAATGGTATTCTGCTGTATTGGTAATCACACCATCTAAATCAAATATTACCCCTTTAAGCATTACAGGCCTCCATTTTAAATTAATCTACAAGAAATTTTATATATAAGATCATATTCAATATTATATAGCCATAGTTTTAAGGGATCCCCCTTTTCCAGAGTAATGGTTACACTCTCCCTGTTTACATCAACCTTAATTAACCGGTCTCTGTAATTGATTTTAAAGGAATAACGCTCCCAATCCTTTGGAATAAAAGGTGAAAAAGCTAATTTTTCACCAAAAGTTCTGAGCCCTGCAAATCCATGAACAATAGAAAGCCAACTGCCTGCCATGGAAGTAATATGAAGACCATCTTCTGTATCATTGTTATAATTATCAAGATCAAGGCGCGCTGTTCTTTTATACATTTCTACTGCTTTTTCTTCCATTTTTAATTCTGCTGCCAGGATACAATGAATACAAGGAGACAAGCTGGACTCATGAACCGTCATCGGCTCATAGAATTCAAAGTTTCTTTTCTTTTCTACAAAAGTAAATTTATGATTTAAAAGATACAAGCCCTGCAGTACATCTGCCTGCTTAATGAAGCATGAACGAAGGATTTTATCCCATGACCAATTTTGATTAAGGGGTCTGTCTCCCTCCAATAAATCCTCCACAGTCATTAATTCTTTATCTAAAAAAGTATCATGTTGAACGAAAATTCCCCGTTCTTTATCATAAGGATAATACATTTTCTTAATGATATCTCTCCATTTATCTTCTTCTTCCTGACTTAGCTGGTGAAATTCAACCCTATGGTCCTTTTTTATTTTTCTTAAATAATCAATCACTTCTAAAGTATATTCCAAAGTCCAGGCTGCCATGGTATTGGTATACCAGTTATTATTGACATTGTTTTCATATTCATTAGGTCCTGTTACCCCATGTATCATATAGACATCTTTTTTCTTATGATAATGCACCCGGTCTGCCCAAAACCTTGAGATACCTATTAAAACATCTATGCCATAGTCTTCTAAATAAGTCTTATCCCCTGTATAGTTTACATAATTATAAATCGCATAAGCTATGGCAGCATTTCTATGGATTTCTTCAAATGTTATTTCCCATTCATTGTGACACTCTATGCCATTAAAGGTCACCATGGGATAGAGGGCTCCTTTTAAGCCTAACTGCCTGGCATTATAATAAGCCTCTTCTAATTGATTGTAGCGATAAAGTAAAAGATTTCTTGCGACTTCTTTATCGGCAACTGACAAATAAACCGGAAAGACAAAAGCTTCTGTATCCCAATATGTGGCGCCTCCATACTTTTCTCCTGTAAAACCTTTAGGGCCAATATTTAATCTGGGATCCTCCCCGTAGTAAGTTGAAAACATTTGAAAAAGATTAAAACGAATTCCCTGTTGGTCAGCCGTATCGCCCTTAATTTCAACGTCTGCCTTTTCCCAACGTCTTTGCCATGCTTCCATTTGCTCTTTTTTTAGGCTGCTGAAGCCTTTCTTTTCTGCCTGGCCAATCAGTTTTAAAGATTTATGAGCAAGTTCTTCTTCCTTATAATCCCTGGAGGTCACAACCGATATATATTTAATGATTCTGACCGTTTCATTTTCCTTTGCTCTAAAAGTCATTTTGTTGGCCACATATTTGTCTTTTTCAATGATTTCAATAGCACAATTCTTAGAGCTTTCTATCTTCATTCTGTTACATACTGCAAATCTGGGAACCCCAAAGGGATTTTCTTTTGTCTTCATGATTAAAAAACCTTCTTTAACACTTACGCCCTTATCTGTTTCAAGCCAGAATTTTTCATTATAATTGGAGTCTTCATTAATGACATCCCCGTCTAAATAAGGAATAAAAGTAATCTCCCCGCTATAATTTAATGGGGTCGCCTCATAGGAAATAACACATAATTCTTTTTGGACGATACTTAAAAATCTGGTCACTTCAAATTTTGTTCTCTTTCCATTTATATTACTAATAAAAGTTCTGTAAAGAATACCGTTTTTCATATCTAATTCTCTATAATATGCTTCAAGAGGAACCTTAAACAGATCCAGTTCTTCTCCATCCAGTAAAAGATCAATTCCAATAAAATTGGTACTGTTGATGACTTTTCCATAATATTTCGGATAACCGTTTTTCCACCAACCTACCCGGGTAGGATCCGGATACCAAACACCGCCAATATAAGTACCTCTTAGCATATCTCCACTATACTTTTCCTCAAAATTGCCTCTCATTCCCATGTAGCCGTTTCCTAAAGACATAACACTTTCTGCCAGTCTAAAGTTTTCTTTATGTAAATTACTTTCAATAATTTTCCACTCATCAACTCCAAATATCGTCTTTTTATTCATCCTAGTTACTCCTTTAAATTTTATTATTTTTTATTAAAAACATATGCGGATATCTAGCTGACAGGCAGTAACCGTTCAACAATTTCCATAAAACCTTTTTCACTGGCATATTGTATGGGCGTTTTGCCATAACTGTTTTCAATTTTGGCATTTAAATGGTCATATGTAAGCAGTAACTCTACAATTTCTTTATGACCATACATGCAAGCTTCATGTAAAGCTGTATCACCTGTTTTGCTTCTTGCATTAATATCCAGACCTTTTTCAATAAATAATTTAACCATCTCTTTTTTATTATTCCTGCAGGCTTCGTGCAGTATAGTCCGTCCAAAATCGTCTGTAGCGTATATATTGGCTCCGGCATCTATCAATAATTGTACACTTTCAGGCTGTGTATTTTTACAGGCATAGAAAAGAGCCGTATAACCTTTATTGGTCGTATGATTAATATCTATGCCATTTGATAATAATATCTTTATGATTTCTTTTCTGTTATTATTACATGCCAAATGAAGAGCTGTTTCTCCATAATTGTTCGTGTAATTGATATCAACGCCATTCAATATAAATAATTCTGCAAGCTCTTTTTGCCCATTCATGCAAGCGTAATGAAAAGGACTTATCCCATCATTATTTGAAATATTAACATTTGCCCCTTGTTGAATAAGCAGTTTTGCAGTTTCTTTTTGCCCGGACTGGCAGGCAAGAAAAAGAGCTGTTTCCTTATCATTGTTGACTAAATCTTTATTAGCTCCTTTATTTAATAACAGCAGCACAATGTCTTTACAGCCATTTTCACTGGCATAATGCAAGGCTGTATTCCCCTTTTCATCTCTATAATCTAAGTTTAAGCCTTTTTCAATAAGCATTTCTGCAATTCCTAAATTACCATTTTGAATGGCCGCTAATAATGTTTTTTCCATTTTCATCACCTTTAATTTAATACTCTAACAATAATTTAACCAGAGCATTATAATTATGTTCCACAGCAATATCCAAAGGCGTCTGGCCCTTAGAATTTTTCACATGGGGATTTGCTCCTTTTTGTAAGAGCATTCTTACTATATTACGATTACCTTCCCGGCAAGCAAAGTGAAGCGGGGATATCCCATCATGATTTGTACTGTTCACATTAGCAGCTCTTGAAAGCAATAGTTCTACAATTGCAGGATCATTATTATCGCATGCAAACATTAAGGCTGTATTACCATGATTATCCGTCATCTCTATATCGGCTTCTGCATTTAGTAAGCTTTCAACTAATTTTTCATTCCTGCTCCTGCAGGCAAGCATAAGAGGAGTAAGTCCCCTGTTATCGGAAATATTAACATTCGCACCGCTGTAAATAAGAATCTCTGCATTTTTCTTATTCTGTTCATGGTTTACATTTCTATGAAGACAATAAGGTCCAAAATAGTAATGACCTGATTCCAGACATACATTAAAGAGAGGTGTTCTTCCTTCTGCATTGGTAATATTGACATCCCCATTGCCTCTGTGAAGAATAAGTTCTATGCACTCTGTAAGACCAAGAAGACAAGCATAATGAAGAGGCGCATTCCCACCAAAATTTTGTTCATTGACATTAAAAGGATGATTAAAATTGAGAAAGCTTTCTATATTTCCTGTCTTACCATAAAGAGCAGCAATGTAAAAAGCTGTACAACCATCTTCATCTTTAATACTATTGTCAGCCCCAAATTCCAATAAAAGTTTTACAATCTTCGGGTTGTTTCCCTTTGCCGCCAAATGCAAAGCCGTTTGATTTCTATCGTCTGTAGCATTCACTTCTGCCCCGCTGGTCAATAACAATTCAAGAATTTCTTCTTGATTACAGGCATGATGAAGAACGGTTTTAGAATTATCATCTTTCACATTCAGATCTGCTCCATACTGAATCAGCATTTGGACTATTTCTTTCCTTGCATCCCAGCAAGCTTCAAAAATAGAAGTTTTATCCCTACATCTTGCATTGACATCTGCCCCATTATATTGCCTTATCCAAATGATCCATTGCAAAATAACAATTACCCCGTTCAACCAATATTTCATACCCGTTTTCTTTATTGATATAAGCCAAATCTAAGGCCTTTTCTAACCATACAAGTCCTTCTTCGTATTTTTCTAATCTACATAAAGCTTTTCCTGCCAAAAGATATAATGATGAATTAACTTTAGGACTATTAAGCATCTTTTGAATCTCTTCAAAACATTTGTCATACCAGCCCAGTTCGTAAAGAAGCTGGGCAATTGTTATTCTTAAGCTATCCTGTTCAGCTTCTTCTTGCAGTTTTAGTCTGTAATGATTAATCAGCTGCTGGTCAATGCTGTAAATTTGTAAATATGCATGGATATCACAGGGATAAAGCTCTATAATATATTCAAAAACGGTTTTGGCTTCTAATAAATTTCCCAACGCCATATAACATCTGGCAAGACCACTTAAGGCATTAGGATCCTGAGAAATTCTTTCAAGCAGCCATTGATAATCTTTTAAAGCATCTTTATACTGTCTGAGTTTAATGTATAAATCTGCCCTTCTGAAATAAGCATCTATATCATCCCTTTTAATCTCTAATAAGTCATTGAACTCCTTTAATGCCTTCTGATAATCTCCTGTTTCACAATAATAAAAACCTCTTATGCGGATTAAATCATAATCCTCACTATAGATTGCCTGAGCCTGATCAATGCTTTCTTTAGCC
The DNA here is from genome assembly GCA_012521395.1 of Candidatus Epulonipiscium sp. Lineage (GTDB taxonomy): Bacteria > Bacillota > Clostridia > Lachnospirales > Defluviitaleaceae > JAAYML01. The sequence continues at coordinate 14,195 of JAAYML010000029.1, forward strand.
AATTCAAAATTCCCATGAAACAAAGCCCAAAAAGCCTGCTCCCTGTAAAGAAGAAAGCTGTCATAATCAAAAGGCTTGTCCACAGGGAAATTGTAATTAAATTCAACGGTATTATCTATTTCATCAAGCAAAAAATCTACATGATCACCGAATTTTTTGTATAAATGTTCTCTTTGCTTAGTCCATAAAAAGCATTCATCTAATAACAACCATATTTTATGAGGAAGATGATAATGATTTAATAAAAATCCAAAAAGTTCTGTAAAAAGGATCTGTTTAACATCCAGCCTCCAGTAATTTTCATTATTGAGCAATTTTCCCCATTGATTGATATCTATTCTTAAGGAGTAATTTTTATATATTTCCTTCACCTTATCCATAAACTGACTGGCAATTTGAAGAGCAGACAAATCACTTTTTTTATCTATTTTTATTCCTGAAAAATTAAATTGAAATTTAGAAATACTTTCTTCCTCAAAAACAAAGGGCTTATCTTTGACTGCATCATTTCATTATCTTCAGAAATCATTAATACCTTAGTTTGCCTTAAGGCTTCTTCATAAGCCCTTCGCAAATGTATAAATGCTTCAGGATTGTCTTCCGGATGGCATGTTTTTAATTTTTCGGCATACGCTTTTTTAATGATTTTCACATCAACTGTAGCATTGATGCCTAATATCTCCCAGCAGTTCATTGAATCCCTCCTACTTTTAAAACTCATTTCCTTTTTCAATTTCATCTAAATACTCTTTAAACATTCTAGCGGCTTTTTCAATTAACCTGTTATCCTGACTATTCAGGACGTGTTCAAATTTTATAATGGCATCTGCTATTTCTTCTCTTACTTTTCCAAGACATTCTTCATATAATCTTTCTGCTCTTGATAATAAAAGCTTATTTTCTGTTTTATCCCTTGGATGAATTTTAAGGTTTTCCAGTTGCTTTAATCGTTCTTCTATTTCTTCTTTTGTCATATTCCCAGGATTTTCTTCTATAACAATTCTCTGTTTTTCTCCCGTACTGACAACTGTCACTTCCACTTCTAAAATCCCATTAATATCATAGGTATAGCGGATGTCTATTGCTTCCTGACCAGCCGGGGCAGGAGGCAATTCAACGCTTAATTCTCCTAATTTAATATTTTGGGCAACCAGCCTGCTTTCCCCTTGATATATTCCCACTTCAACCCTGTCCTGAAAGTCATATATGGTATAATACCTTTTTACAACACTGGCAGGAATAATCGTATTTCGCTCAATAATAGGCGAATAATGCCCTGTTTCATAGCCCGATTCTGTAAACTTGGCAATTTCTGTTCCTAAAGTATAAGGGCAAACATCCGTTAAAACCACCTCTTTAATGGCAGCATTCCTGCTTTTCATTCCTGCCTGAATACCTGCCCCAGTAGCTACAACTTCATCAGGATCAATATCATTTGCAGGAAAGCGTCCAAATAACTTACTGATAAATGTTTTAATTAAGGGCATTCTGGTTGCCCCTCCAACCAAAATAATGTCTTCTAAATCATTAACACCAACAAGAGCATCTCTCAGAGCTTTTTCTATGGGTAAGCGAAGTCTGTTAATAAGTGGTTTAGCAATGGCTTCAAATTCATCCTGTGTGATTTTCCATAAAAATTTTTTGCCGTCTATTACATAATCGATAAGCCCTATTCCTTCTTGGGTCCCTAACTTTCTTTTACATAATTCTGCTTGCTTCCATAATGCAGATTTAAGCTTGTTATCGATATCTTTTTCATTAATATGATTATCCTCAAGAAACTTCTTGTATATGATTTCTGTAAAATCTTCTCCACCTAAATAATTATCTCCTGCTATTGCCTTAACTTCCATGACATTCTCAAATAACTCCAAAACAGAAACATCAAAAGTGCCCCCACCCAAATCAAAAATTAAAAACTTTGTTTCATCTTTCTTTTGGTGAAGTCCATAAGCAATGGCAGCCGCTGTCGGTTCATTAATGATTCTTTCAACTTTAATGCCTGCCAACTCTCCTGCCCTTTTAGTGGCCTTTCTTTGTTTATCATTAAAATAAGCAGGAACACTAATAATGGCTTCTTCAACTGGTTCATTCAAAAAAGCTTCTGCATCTCTGATTAACGACCGGATAATAAAAGATGATAATTCCTCAGGCAAAAATTCTTTTTCGCCTAATTTAATTTTTTTATTGCTTCCCATATAACGCTTAAAAGTTGCTGCCGTATAATCCGGATGCGTAATTAATCTTTGCTTTGCTACTTCTCCGATAAGTATTTCTCCATTCTCATCTATGCTGACAACTGAAGGGGTTAAATGACTGCCCAAAACATTTGGGATGATTTTAGCACCTTCTGCTGACCAATAAGCTACCAGACTGTTCGTCGTTCCTAAATCTATTCCAACAATTGCCATAATAAACCCCTCCTGATCATTCCGTTATCGCTTTCCAATAAATAAAAAGCATTAAATGCAACTGCAATTACTATGGTGATGGTCCTTACAACAGAACTCGTTATTTTTGTATTTCTCATCCTTTTAAATAAAAAATCAACCAAAGAAATTTTCAATGATTAAAATTAAATACCATATAATCATTGTATTAATTATTTTATTAATACTAATATAACTATAAAATATTTTTCAACTATTATAAA
>JAAYML010000030.1 GCA_012521395.1 Candidatus Epulonipiscium sp.
TATTTCTGTACTGGGCGTTCCCGGATAAGCTGAAGCTACTCTTACACCTGCTTCATAAGCACCTCTTGCCACCCCTTCATTACCTAAAATCAATTTTTTCATAAAATCCCTCCATCAAAAATTCATTACTGGTCTGCAAATAAAAATATTTTTCTCTCTAAGAATTTTCTCTACAAAAAAAATATAATTCTTATAGCGATTTATGTTGTATACACAGTACTTATGTTATAATAGCACTTTTATCGACTGATAATCAATAGTAATCCTTATTTTTGTTTTTCTTTTTGAAAACATGGAATAGTTTTGAAAAAAATTAATCATACTAAGAAAAAATACTAAAATAATCCATTAATCTCTGGGAGGCTAATATGGAGAAATTAAATCAAATGAAAATTAACCGGTTAATAACCCTTTTTATGATTTTTATCTTAAATAATTCCTTGATTTACGGCGAAATAAAAGAAGCTGAATGGTCTATGGAAAGATATAAAGATTCAAGACTTGCTATCGTCAATGAAAATGAAATTAATATATGGCAATTTCCAGATACTGATTCAAAGGTTTTAGCTAAAGCCAATCAGTTGGATGTTATCTTAGTTACCGGCAGATATCAGGACTGGTACAGAATTCATTACAAATACCAAACAGGTTGGATATTTTCAAAATATGTTGAGGGATTTAATCTTCATCTTTTACCTGAGATTACCCCAGTGAGCAGTGAAGATTTATTCAGAAGGCAAATTGTTGATTATGCTAAAAAATTTATTGGAACACCTTATAAATATGGCGGTACTTCTTTAGAAACAGGTGTTGACTGTTCTGGATTTACCCAGGCCGTGATGAAAGAATTTGATATCTCTTTAAAGCGAAGCTCGAAAGAACAGGCTATGAACGGAATTCCGGTAAAAAGAGAAGAACTTAGCCCCGCTGATTTAGTTTTTTTCGACACCTCTGGAACAAACAACGGAAAAGTATCTCACGTTGGTTTATATATTGGTAACAATCGATTCATCCATGCCACAAGTTCAAAAGGTGTAAAAATTGATAATTTGTCACAGCCCTATTACAACCGGGCCTTTGTTAAAGCGATATCGGTAATTGGTCAAAAATAAGTTAGGAATTTTTCCTAACTTTTTTTTTACCTTTTTTGCTTCATTATTTTTTCGTCATCTTGTGACATAATTCGTAACATTTTGTAAGACAACTTCATATTATATATTAGAACAATGTCAAAGAAAGGAGGTTTTTAATGAATACCTTACAGCCATTTCAAATAACGAATGGAATTATCAGGGATTTTTCTTTTGACGTCTTAAATCCAAACATAACAAATAGCACAGACTCCAGAGTTCCTATTGTAATCACCGCTGCTGATCCCCCTGTGATTCTGGCCCAAATCACCATAGATATCCCTGAGAAAAAAAACGCTGTATGGCTATTTGCAAGCCTGGGATTTAGTGCAAGATCAGATTTAACAGGTCCTGCTGCTATATTCAGAATTTGGAGAGGCCATCCAAGTAATGACTTTGAAATCTTTAGTACAGCAGACAATGGTCAGGGCAGTATAACAGTCGGAACTTTTCGTAACAGTAGTTTTACCACTGTCGATCAGCTTATCAATGTAAAATGCTCCAGAATCACCTATTACTTGACGGTTGAAAGCAATGTAGCAACTCAATTGACCTTTAATGGGCCCATTAGCTTTATTGCTGTCAGTATCTAAGTATGAATCATAAATGAAAGGAGGTTATCTATGTCTTCAAGCTTTCAAATTAATATTGAAAGACTCAGCAACTTTGCATACGATACCCTAAATCCCAATATTTCTGACAGTACGGATCCCAGAGTACCCATTCCTCTGGACAATACAACAGGAGAAGTCATCTTATCAACCATTCGCTTACCGGTCCAAAAAGAAAAATCCTTCATCTGGTTAAGTGCTACTGTAGGTTTCAGAGTCAATGGTCCGGACGCCTCCAACCCACCTGCCGCTATGATTTTCAGAATATACCGAGGAAATCCCGATACAGGAAACTTGATTTACACAACAACTGACAGTGGTCAGGGGGATGCAGGTGAACCAACATTTCGTACAACCAATCTCAATCATGTCGATACGCAAAAAAAGACCTGTTCCTGTGTCAGCTATACTTTAACCGTAGAAGCCGTTGATATTGAAAGTATCGATATCATTGGACCCATTACCTTTACTGCTGCAGAAATTCTTGATTCAAATTAAAAAAGAAAGGAGGTCTGAAATGGCAAATCCCTTAAAAATCCGTTTAGGAAAACTGATTCAGTTTATTTTTGATATATTAAGGCCCAACACATCCAATAGTACGGACCCCAGAGTACCCGTCATACTGCCGCCTGCCAGTGAGCCTGTCACCCTCTCCTGTATTACAGTCCCTGTGTCTAAAGAATCGCCCCTTGTCTGGTTAAGCGCTACGATAGGCAGTCTTTCCGTTTTTTCTTTAGATCCGTCCCGTTTAGTTTTTTCCATCTGGAGAGGTCAGCCAGATACAGGAGAATTGATTTTTTCTACCGCCGACAATGGTCAGGGTAATGGAACATCCAGGACAACGACTTTTACCCATGTGGATCAACCAAACAGAAGATTTTGTAGAAAAATCACTTACTGTTTGACCGCGCAAGCCTTCGATAATGAGGATAACATCAATATTATAGGTCCTGTAACTTTTACAGGCGCTTCTATAAAAAATTAAGTGGGGATGATTCCCCACTTAATTTCTTATTCTTTTATTCTTCTGCTGAACAACAACTCTCACAATATACAACCGTTAACAAACCTTCATCAGCAGTTCCGCCTTCAATTGTTGCCGTTACGGTCGCTCCCCCTGCTCCTACACAAAGCGGTCGTGTTAAAGCCGTTTCAAAGTTTACTCCAGCAACTCCAGCATCTTCTGCTACATAAAATCTTTGACAGAAAATATTTTCTGTGCCATTGTTAACCGTTATAAGTATGGAATCAAAATCATCAGCACTTCTGCCAGAAACAAAGATTTCTGTGATACAGGAATTTGCCGGTAATATTACAGCAATCTCAGCGTCTCCTTCTTCTGCTGCTTCACAAACGGAATTAGCGATACAAAAAGCAGATCTTTGTTCATTGATAAGTTCCTCTAATTTTCTTATAACGCAGCAACAGCATGAATTTAAAGTTTTTTGAAGCCCGTTAATGGCATTGGATATAATGCATTTTTTATCGTCGATACAGTCTCTCCTGTGTTCTCTACACTTACTCAAATTAATACCCCCTTATTCTTTGCAAATTATGCATAATATTGTTCAGGCATTCATAAAATTATAAATACTAATTACTTTTAATCTTCATCATAATCGTCTCTGTCAGAACCGGAACCGCGTCTTCCACATCGTGCATCATTTTTTTGAGGCGGATTAAAAATATCAAATGGGAAATCCATATTTTCAAAAATGCTGCATGGATCCACAGAAGCAACTTCATCACATTCTTCTGGTTCACAGAAGCCACTGGATTCAACCAATAAATTAACCAACCTATATAGTTTTATAATTGTAAATAAGCCAATGGTCAAATTAATTTCTCCTATTGCTTCCTCGCCGCACTCACAAGTTAAGCCATCGTTTGTATCAATTTGTGCATCTAAAAGCATAGCTTTTGCTTCTACCAATACATAAGGTGCAGCTTCCAAAACATGAGATTCCGGAGCAAATAAATTGCTGGAAATAGCAATGTCTGAACCTTCACTTCCATACAATTTTACTGTTTTCTTGAAAGCAGTGCCTGCTTCCATGGCATCTCTTTCAACACCGTCGCATGTAATGGCAATCGGGCATCCATCGCCATCTAAAAAGCTAAGTTTAAACTTAAAGAAATACTTCACATGTACAAAATAGTAGTCTGGATTAAATACATCTTGTTTTCTGTCCGTTTCAATTTTTGAAATCTTAAAGTCTTTTACAGCAATATCCACTGTTCCTACTGGTAGATTAATAATAGAGCCTCTTCCTGCAGCAATGATTTGATCACCTACAACACATTCTCCAGATTCTAACGAGAATACTCTATCCAGCATTTCAGGTGTCAAACAGTCCTGTTGTCTGCATTGGTCATATACCTTTAAGGCAATAATACATTCGTCGTCTCGTCTACCCATATAATTTCCCCCTTAATTCTGTTTTTAATTAATTGATTTTTATGTTCTTACTCAATACCATAATATGTTTTGATAAAAATAATGTGCCATTTTGAAGAAAATTTCAGGAAATAAAAGTATTATAAAACTTAGATAAAAATACACTTCTCAAATTTGAGAAGTGTATTTTTATCTGTCTTTTCAGGCCCGTTTATGATCTTTTCTTTCCACATTCTTCTGCAGGAGTAGGATCTTCTACTGCTGAAAATCCATGTTTAATGGATTTAGGCTTGCAGCAAAGTTCAAGAGGTTGAATGCTTTGTTCAAGAAGATCTCCTTCAACAAAGTCAAGACATGCATTTTCTGCTTCAATATCCACTGGAATACATTTAGGTGGAACACAGAGACCCTTATGAGGTATTTTATATTGCACGAAGTAGATAGATTTCAGATAAATGGTTAAGCCAATCGCTGCAGATAAGGAATCAATATCCAGATTAACAACCTTTGCTAAAGCTTGAGCCACAAGACCTTGACGAAGTGCATTGTTTCCTTCAGAACCATTTTCAACAAAACCTAAAAAGCTGATTACAGGAGTGCAATCTCCGTTTAAGTTGTAAGAAACGCCATAAGGTGCATAAATATCAACAGAAATTGAGACTGGATTTGCATCATTGTCAAAGTAAGGATCTTCTTCATTGCCAGGCAAATATCTAATCGTGAAACATTCTTCGTCAATTACCCTGCAATTTCTGTCGATAACTTTAGCTGCAAAGGTTACATCGATTTCTGTTAAGGTTACCCTTACACAATTAGGTCTTCTTACTAAGGTTTCAACATTAGAGCCATCATCATTGCAAAAATTAAAATCAATGTCGATAACCTTTAATTCAATGCCTTGAACATCGTCTCTTTCGAAATCCACATTACAAAATATTTTATCTAAATTATCCACTACTCTGCAAAGATTAATTCCACATTCGTCAAATACAACTGGTGCAGCTACAGTTAATAATTTAGGTTCTCCTAATGGTGGGCAAACACATGCGTCTTCTGCAGGATTTATGATTTCATCTGGTTTGCATACAGGACATTCACCTGCTGTGGGTCTTTGAAAGAATCTGCCTCTTACCTGGTTGTTATTACAACATGCCATAAATAATTCCCTCCTTATTTTTTTAATGATTTAAATTCAATATTATACTATGTGAAAATTGTCGACTGTGTTACTAAACATAAAAAATATTTTCCTGAATATACATAATATGATAAAAAGGAGTTTAGGAGGTTTAATATGGCATGCTTTTTAAAAAATCCTGACGGGACTTTAATAATGGTTAATTATAGTCCCAGAAAAGGCTTATATTATCAAATTTTTATGGATGATCATACTTCTCGTCCTAATTTATTACTGGCCAATGGGACTTATGAATATTCCGCTTTTTTAGATGAGAATAGTAATTTACATGTCATTGCAAAAAATGATAAAAGTCAAATCATCCATTTTCAACTTTTATCAAATAAAATAGAAAAAGAAATCATTCTGGACGATTACGCCAATGAATTTAAAATTAGCGATATATTCGCTTTATCCTTCAAAAACCAGGTCCATTTGCTTTACTATGCCGATAACCCTTCTACCAAAAATACAGAACTAATCTATCAACTGCTTAAAAAGCCCTATTGCGCTCCTGTCCCCTTAGGTGAAATCCCTAACCGTGAAATTAATTTTGATTGCATCAGACAAAAAGATAATGTTTTGCTTTCTATGATTAGTAAAGAGCAAGACGATTATACAATCAACATTAAAGCTTTAAATCCTCAGTCAAATAAATGGGTTGATTTTTATCAGCCAGTAAAATCAAAATTTCCTGTAAAGTATTGTAAATTGATTTTGGATCAATCTGGTATTTGCCACTTGCTCTATATTCAGGAGCAATATGGACAATATCAGTTAATTTATAAAAATAATAAAGAAGGCTGGTCCAACAGTCACCCTTTATATTCCTGTGGTTATTTTATTAAGCCGGTTTTATTCATTTATCAAGATGCTTTATGGATTAACTGGAATGAAAATGGTACTTTTAAATCCCTTTTATCCGTTGATATGGGAGATAGTTTTTCAGAAACAATTCACAATTCTATACAAGATTCTGGTGCAAGCATACATTATTATGAGAACAAGCTCTCTGACAGCCCATTAATTTGCAACCAGCTTTACGGTATCAGTCATTATCCCCCTCAATTTGTTCTTCTTTATAACCTGGATATGGACGGCATCCATCCTCATTTAAAGGTCAATAATGAATTGAAACTATATCTTACACATATTAAAAAGCAATTAAATATTTCTGTATCTAAAAGAAAATTGGAAGAAGAAAATCATCGTCTTAAAGACGAGTTAGAAAAGATGACAAATATTCAAATGGATATAAGCCATCAATATAACGAACTGGCAGAATTAGCAAGAAAAATACAAGAAGAAGGTAAAAAGTGGCGTAATCTATATAAAGAAGCAAAATCAGAAATAGAATTTCACAAGAAAAGAATTAAGCAATTAGAAAAAATCTCAGAAGCAAAAATAAGTACCGAAAATCAGAAACAGGTTGAGCTTCCTAAAGAAGATGAAAAAAAAGAAAAAGAAAAAATATAAATAGTATTATTTCTTTTTTACAAATCATATAAATGAATTAGGGCAGATCTTGTCCTGCCCTAGTTTAAATTGCTTTTTCTAAATTTCAATTTTAATACAAGCTTATAATATAAAAAATTCAGCCAAATAGGCGGAATGGAGGGCTTCCATGACAAAAGAAAGAATAAACTACCACATTATAAAACAAAGTACAGGTAATTTATGGGCTTTCTTTTATGACGATTCAGAGGGTATCTGCTACATGACCTGTGACAATGACCACTGGTCAAAAAAACAAAGGCTTTACAGCAGCGGAAGTAAAAATTTTTCTGTTTATCTGGATAAGCAGGACAATATATACCTTTATTGCCAGGATAGTTCCGGTAATATTATCCTTTACCAAAACACAGCAGGCAAATGGGAATCTCAGGTTCTGCTTTACAGTAAAAATGGTTTTATTGACTCTCTTTCTTTTGATGCCATCATAGAAAATGATAACTTTTACTTGTTTTATAACTTAAAAGATCCAAACAGCAACAGGCATGCCTTAGTAGAGCAAAAAGCCACCAGCGGAAAGCAATGGAAAACCCCTGCCCTTATTGACTACATTTATCCCCTGGATAAAAAACCCTTTACAGTCTACAAAGATAACCAGGATAACATTTTTATTTCTTATCAAAAATACAGTGAGTACTATCAACTGGGTTATAAAAAATATTCAGCTTCCTCTAAAAACTGGTCAGATTTTCTGAGCTTTGATAAAAGTCACTTTTCCTTTACAGATGAATCCATACTGGCAAGTCAAGATGAACTTTTTAATCTATACATTAAAAAAGAAGCACACTATTCAACCCTCTATTTCAGGTCAAAAACGGATAATCAGTGGAAAGAGGCAAAAAAACTTTTCGAAAAGGCCGATATAAGCTCATGTTCCTTGTTTATGATTGACGATCATCTTTGGGCAGCCTGGATTTGTCAAGACAAACTCTATAGCTGTTATTCCACTGACAGGGGAAACAGTTTTTCAGAAGCAGCTATTCATCTGATAGAAGAACCTGCCCTTATCCTTAAAGCCCATTATCAAAGTAACTTTCCTGAAGAAGAAAAACGCCTGTTATGTAATGAAATCTATATTCTTACAAATCCTCAAATAAAATTTCTTATCCTGCCAGAAGTTTTTCCTGCAATCAATGGAACAAATATCCAAATTAATCATACTTTTATCCCCGCAACAGAAAAAGTCGATAATTACTTGAATGAAATTAAAATTCACTTAAATCAACTTTATGAAGAAATCTATATTTGTAAAAAGCAATTACGGGAAAAGGAAAACCAAATTAACCAATTGAAATATTCTTTAAAAGTTAAAAATAAAGATATTTCTAAAACGGCTTACGACTTTAGCAAAATAAATGAACAGCAAAAAAAAGAATTGACTGCACTAAAAGAGCGGATAAAAAAACTTGAAGAAGAACTGACTAAGAAAAATGAAAAAATCAAACAACTTGAAGAAAAAAATACTGCCCTCAAAAAAGGGATGGATATATTAAAAAAAGAATTAGAAACCAGAAAAGCCCCCCTGATTATTACAACAGACAGTGGGGAAAATAAAAAAGAAAAAGGCAATAAACCTTCTATCTTTAAAAAGATATTTAGTTTTGAGGAAGAAAATAGCTAATAAAGAAAACCTCCTTTTTCATTTTATAAATAAAAGGAGGTTTACATTTTATTTTTATTCTTCTACAATTTTTACAGCTACTGGACGGTAGTTTTGACCTTCCCATTTTTCTTCGTTGGCTCTTATCCAAAAATAAGAAAATGTCATAAAAAGAAAACCAAATAATACACCCATTGGCTCCTGCAAGGACGTATAACCTAATTTATAAGAACCATAATAACCTATAATAAATCCTGTAAACAATAAAATTAAAGGTAAGCCATACATAATAAACGTTGCTTTTAGAAAATCAGAAGAAGATAAATCTATGACAACCTTGTCTCCTACTTTGGCGTTGCATAAATTTTTTGCTTCTAATATCATTTCTTCACTCCGGTGTCCATGACTACAAGCACCACATTGCTGACAAGCTTCATTTCTCGTCATACTGATAATGGCAATATTTTGCTTAACATCTATGACTTGACCAACTTCTCCTCTTTTTCTATACTTCATAAAGCAAAACCACCTTTTATCATCATTACCTGGAAATCAAATCTTTTACAACTTCTCCCGCAATAATTAAACCTGCAACAGATGGAACAAAAGAAACACTTCCTGGAATTTGTCTTTTTTCCAGGCAAGTTCTTTCTTTATTGCTGCAAATACAGCCTTCCCTGCAAGTCATCACTTCTTCTTCTTTGGGTTTAATAGGAACTTCTTTTGAATAAACCACTTTTAAAGATTCTATTCCTCGTTTTCTTAATTCTCTTCTCATAACTTTGGCTAAAGGACATATGGAAGTATTATAAATATCATCCACTTCAAATTTAGTCGGATCCAGTTTATTCCCTGCTCCCAGACAACTTATAACAGGTATATTTTTTCTTTTGGCCTGTAAAACAAGCTCTATTTTGCCCGTTACTGTATCAATAGCGTCCACAATATAATCACAATCATCATCAATAATTTCTTCAGATGTCTCAGGAAGAAAAAATGTCTGATGAACTTTAACTTCCGCCCTGGGATTGATTTCTAAAATCCGTTCCTTCATCACTTCTACTTTTGCTCTTCCAACCGTTTTTCTGGTCGCATGTAATTGGCGGTTGAGATTGGTTAAACATACCGAGTCATCGTCAACTAGAATAAACTTTCCTATACCAGAACGGACTAAACCTTCTACAACAAAACTTCCAACGCCGCCAATGCCAAATATAGCAACTTTGCTTTTGTATAGTTTCTCCATGGCTTCTTTACCTAATAATAATTCAGTTCTTGAAAAAGCATGTAGCATAACATCTCTCCTTCAGATGTTAATTTTACAATCAGCAAAGTTCTTTGTCAATTATTCATTTTTGGAAAGGTGTTAAGATATGCTACAGCTTTTAATTACTTTTTCTGCTTTTAATAACAATGAATAAACCAATAATAATCAGAGTAACAGGAATTAACTTAGGTCCTAACCTGAAGATAAAGCCCAGAGATGCGCCTGCAAATAATAAAAATGCCATTCCCAGCAAGATTCCTCCTGGAATCAAAGGCCACTTTCCTATCTTATGCCGACCTAATAAATACATGGATAAGAAAGCTGCCCCCAGACTTCCAAACCAGGCAACTGGAATCATCATTCCCCGCATCAAACCGCTGGTTACTAAAAAAATAAATATACCAAACCACATTAAAATCGAACCAGGAATTAAAAAACCAATATTGTATTTAGAATAATACAATATGATAAAAATAAAACCTGGCAAAATAAAAACCATTGGAGCAATGAAAGTAGCGGTATTAAAATTTACATTTGGGAAAATGCCCAGGACACTAAAAAAACCTATAAACATACCTGCAACAAGGGCCCAGGTTTTTTTCTTTGTACAATAAAGCAGTAAAAGGGTCGTTGCTATAAACAAGCCAAATAAATTATTTTTCCGGATAAAGGGAATATTAATCCATTGCCCAAATAAAGTAAACAGCCCCATCGCAACAATAATAAGACCTACCAATATTTGATTTTTCCTGTTACTCATATGATTACCTCCTGTATCTTCCTTACATAAGGCAGTAAAATAAAAATCTTTATCTTTATTATATAAGAAATATTATTTAATTATATATACTCATTTCCTGTAAAAAAGTCTGTTTATACGAGACTTAAAAAATTCTTCGCATAAGCGAAGAATTTTTATTCATTATTCTCATCAAGCTTTAGTCCCAACTCATCCAACTGCTGTTCGGTAACTTTTCCCGGTGCATCTGTCATAGGACAAGAAGCATCTTTTACTTTTGGGAATGCGATAACATCTCTTATGCTGTCTGCCTGCGTCATCAACATAATCATTCTGTCAAAGCCATATGCCAAACCACCATGAGGTGGTACACCATATTTAAAGGCATTCAATAAAAAGCCAAAGTTTTCATAAGCAGCTTCCTTTGTAAAACCTAAAGCATTAAACATTTTTTCCTGAATATCCTTTCGGTAAATACGAATGCTGCCTCCGCCTAATTCAACGCCATTCAGGCAAATATCGTAAGCTTTTGCTCTTACTTTTCCAGGGTCTGTATTTAATAATTCAATATCTTCATCCATGGGCATGGTAAAGGGATGATGCTTTGCTACATATCTGTTTTCTTCTTCATCCCATTCTAATAAAGGAAATTCTGTTACCCATACAAAAGAGTATTCATTCTTATTAATTAAATTTAAACGTTTAGCAATTTCAAGACGAAGATTGCCAAGAGCATCATATACGACAGAATTTTTATCGGCACAGAAAAGAAGCAAATCACCTTTTTGACCATCCATAGCTTTGATAATTTCCTGGCAAATCTCTTCTGATAAAAACTTGGTAAAAGTAGATTTTATGGTGCCGTCTTCACCAATAGCAAGCCAAGCAATTCCTTTGGCTCCATAAGTTTTTCCAACTTCCACCAAAGCATCTATTTGCTTTCTTGAAAAGTTCGCACAGTTTTTTGCATTAATACCGCGTACACTGCCGCCATTGGCAATAGCCTCTTCGAACACTTTAAAGCCGCAATCTTGTACGACATCAGAAATATCAACCAGTTCAAGACCAAAACGGATATCTGGTTTATCACTGCCAAAGCGGTCCATAGCTTCCTGATAAGTCAATCTTGGAATGGGAAGGGGAATATCAATACCAAGGGCCTCTTTAAATACAGTCTTTAGAAGCCTTTCATTGACATCAATCACATCATCCACATCCACGAAGGATAATTCCATATCAATTTGTGTAAATTCCGGCTGTCTGTCTGCCCTTAAATCTTCATCCCTGAAACATTTTACAATCTGAAAATATTTATCAAAACCTGAAACCATTAATAATTGTTTAAAGGTTTGAGGTGATTGAGGCAAGGCATAAAAACTTCCTTTATGAATACGGCTGGGAACCAGATAGTCCCTTGCCCCTTCTGGTGTGCTTCTGGCCAGCATAGGGGTTTCTATTTCAAGAAAGCCTTCAGAATCCAAAAACTTTCTTACAGACTGCGCCACTTTATGACGCAGCATTAAATTTCTTTGAAGATCTGGTCTTCTTAAATCTAAATAACGGTATTTAAGTCTTAAATCTTCTTTTACACTACTGCCTTCTTCTATGGCAAAAGGCGGAGTTTCTGCTTCAGAAAGAATTCTTAATTCTTTTGCCACCACTTCTATCATTCCAGTTGCTAAATTGGGATTAATGCTTTCTCTGTTACGAACCAGCCCTTTTACTGCAATAACAAATTCACTTCTTAAGCTCTCAACCTTGCTAAAATCGTTTGCATTTAAGTCTTTTTCATCAAAAACAATTTGCAAAATACCAGTTCTGTCTCTTAAATCTATAAAAATCAAACTCCCAAGGTTTCTTCTTTTTAGCACCCAGCCCATAACAACAACTTCTTGTCCAATAAGACTTTCATTCACCTGAGTACAATAATGGCTTCTTTTTAAGCCAAGCATTGATTCTCCCATAATACTCCTCCATTCAATCATTAAAGTATAGATTTCATCGTCGTTACAAGTTCATCGAGATGAACTTCTCTTTCTTCTTTTGTCTCCATATTCTTAAGAATGGCTTTTCCATTATTGATTTCATCATCACCAATAATCATAGAATATTTTGCCCCAATTTTATCTGCATACTTCATTTGTGCCTTAACACTTTTATTAAAATGGTCTCCTTCAGCCGTAACACCAGCTTGTCTGAGCTGATATATTAAACTATGGGCTTTAAGGAGAGCAGCATCTCCTATAGAACCAATAAAAATATCCTTTGTTACCGGATAGGTCTTCTTGCCATTTTCTGCTTCGATAACCAGTAAAAGCCGCTCCAGACCAACGGCAAAGCCAACGGCTGGTGTTGGTTGTCCACCCAACTCTTCAACCAAGTTATTATATCTGCCTCCACCACAAATGGTTCCCTGGGCACCAATATCTGTGGAAATAAATTCAAAAACAGTCTTTGTATAATAATCTAATCCCCTTACAATGCCCGGATCTATAATGTAAGGAATCCCCATTTCATCCAATAAGGCCTTAACTTTTTCAAAATGCGCCCTGCATTCATCGCCCAAAACATCTAAAACCGTGGGGGCATCAGAAACAATTTTTTTACAGCTTTCTGTCTTGCAATCTAAAATTCTTAAAGGATTTCTTTCAAACCTGTCCCTGCAAGTCTCACAAAGATGATCTAAATTGTCCTTAAGATATTCTTTCAACTTTTCATTGTATTTTTTTCTGCATTCTGGTCCGCCTAAACTGTTTATATGCAGTTTAACTTTACTTATTCCCACACGTTTTAAAAGTTCATAGGCAACCGTTATGACTTCTGCGTCTGCCGTTGGAGAATCAGAACCTAAAAGTTCAATCCCAAATTGATGAAATTGTCGCATTCTACCTGCCTGCGGCTTTTCATATCTGAAAGCTGGGGTAATATAGTATAATCTGGTGGGCTGAATACCTGCATATAATTTTTGTTCCAGATATGCCCTGACTGCCCCGGCAGTGCCTTCTGGTTTTAAAGTAATACTTCTGCCTTTTTTATCCTGAAAGGTATACATTTCTTTTTGTACAATATCAGTCGTCTCTCCAACGCCTCTTTGAAAAAGCTCTGTATGTTCAAAAACAGGAGTCCGGATTTCACCATAACCAAAATCCTTACATAAGTCCCTTATTATTTTCTCCATTTCCAACCATGCATTCATTTCATCCCCAAATAAATCTTTTGTTCCCCGAGGAGCTTTTGTCAACATATATTTACCTCCTTATGTTTAAAGCCATAAAAATCCACTTATTTTAAAATTTACTTTAACATTTATTTTAACTTAAATTATAAAATTATAAAAACTATTTTTCAAAAAAATCCATCCCGGCTTCTTTTCTAAGTATCATTTCGTCAATTCTTTTTATATACTCATCTACATTTTTCACATTGGCAATCCGCTCTATCTTATTGTTTTCTTTATCTACAAGCTTGGTAATAGCTCCTGCTCCCAGAGCAAGAATGCTTTCTTTTTCTTCCATGATTTGAATATTATAAACAGATTCTTTACCAACTTTTGCATAACCTACATTTTCAAAATTGCCAAGCATATTTTTTTGTCTATATAAATAATAGGGCTGCATTCCCATTTGGATGGCTGATTCATAACTCATCTCAATCATTTTTTCTATTTCATTTTCATCAATGAGAGAATAATCATCCAAAGTCTCCTTAAGCCTTGAAGCCCTTTTTATGGCCATAGTATGAACCGTTATACTGTCAGGAGACAATTTTTGAATCTGGCTCATGGTATAAGAAAGGTTTTTTCTGTCTTCACCAGGCAAACCTAAAATAAGATCCATATTAATATTATCAAAGCCAAGTTCCCTGGCCATATAAAAAGCTTTAATAATATCTTCTTTGTTATGTTTTCTGCCTATTCTTACTAAAGTCTCATTATCCATGGTTTGAGGATTAATAGAAATCCTATTGACATGATATTTTTTTAAAAGGTTCAATTTTTCTTTCGTAATCGTATCAGGTCTTCCTGCTTCAACCGTAAATTCTTCTATTTCATCCATAAAAAAAGATTTATTAATTTGAATTAATAATCTTTCAAGCTGCGCAGCATTTAAAGAAGTAGGTGTCCCGCCACCAATATAGAGGCTCCTGATGAATTTATCCTTTAAATATTTCCTGCTCGATAAAATTTCTTTTTCCAAAGCATCTAAATAATCTTCCACTTGTTTTTCCCGCTTATCTATGGCATAAGAAGTAAAAGAACAATACAAACATCTCGTTGGACAAAAAGGAATTCCTATATAGATACTTAATTCGTTATCCTTATTTTTATCTAAGATTTCTTTTTCTTTTTTTGCAACTTCCATCATTAATTGGATTTTGTCTTCTCTTATAAAATAAAATTCTAGCAAGCGCTTCTTGATTTCTTCATCGGTTAAATTTTCTTCCATCATTTCATGGACGATTTTAGTAGGCCGGATTCCAGTTAAAAAACCCCAGGGCATTTCTTTTCCTGTCATTTCTACTAAAGCCTGATATAAGACTGAGGCCAGCTTTTGCTTTTGCAGCCTGGGGTCTTTTATGTCTTTCTCTTCTTTATAGATGAGCAGATGATTATTTTTATAGATTTCAGCTCTGCAAATATTTTCCTTTAAAATACTTTTTATAGAAATATCTTCTATATATTTTTCATAAAGTCTTAAAATATTTTCTATCTGATAACTGTGTGTATGACCAACTAATTCATAAGGTGTCATCTTTTCCATCCTAACTGTTTTCACTTAAATAAATATTATTCTGCTTTTCATAACCAATACTTGTAGGTTCTCCATGACCAGGATAAACCACAACATCTTCCGGTAAACTCAAAAGCTTTTCTTTAATTGAAGAAACCAAAAGATGCATATCGCCTCCAGGAAAATCCGTTCTTCCTATAGAAGTTCTAAATAAATTGTCACCGGAAAATAGGATGCCATTTTTCTCCTCATAATAGTTTACACCATCCGAAGTATGACCAGGGGTATGAATGACTCTAAAAGATAAATTTCCAACTTCAATCATATCCCCATCCCTTAGAGTTCCATCAGCACTTTTTACAAACTCCTTATCAAAAAATGCCTTTGAAAGATTGAGATAAGCATCTTCTAAATAAGCTACACCTTCTTCATGAATAAGGACTTTTGCACCCGTGAATTCTTTTACTTTTTCCAGGGCACCAATATGGTCAAAATGACCATGAGTAATCAAAATATATTCTATGTCCAAATTTTCTTTTTTTAACTCAGAAATAATGAACTCTGCATCAGCACCAGGGTCTATGATAACGCCTTTTTTGCTTTCTTCGTCTCCGCAAATATAACAATTGGTACCAATTAACCCAACGGAAAGAACTTTTAATATCATATTGGCCCTCCTAAGTCGTTGTTCTAATGATATCATTAATTCCAGGTATACTCCTGATCTTTTTGATAATGGTTTCCAGTTGCTGTATACCACTAATTTCAATAGTAATATTAATAATCGATTCATTATTTTTGGTTGTTCTGGCATTGAGGGCTTTTACAGGTATCTTTTCTTCTGTCAAAACTCTTGAAATGTCAACAATTAAGCCCATCCTGTCTTCTCCAATAACCTTAATTTCAGTCTGGTAAGTAATATTTTTAAAATCTTTCTCGGCAACAAGCCACTCAGCCTCAATTAAGCGGTCTTTTTCTTCTTCACTGATATTAAGAATATTGATACAGTCGGTTCTGTGGATCGATACACCTCTTCCTCTTGTAATAAAACCTATAATTTCATCACCAGGTACTGGATTGCAGCATTTGGAAAAACGCACTGCCACGTCTCCAACACCTTCTATCACTACGCCACTTTTTGATTTTTTAACAGGTTTTTTACTGTCATCCTGAATGGTGATCGTCTCTTCTTTAATCAAATTCTTCGCATTTTCTTTTCTGTATTCTTCATATAAGCGGTGAATCACTTGCCCTTCCTTAATACCGCCATGACCTACGGCAGCACAAACGGCATCCCAGTCCTGAAAACCATATTTTCTTAAAACTTTTTCTATCCATTCGGCTTTTAATAAATCGTTTATATTTAAACCCCGTTTTTTTGCATCTTTTTCAAGAAGCTCTTTACCACGGTTAATATTTTCCTGCTTATACTGTTTTTTAAACCACTGGTTAATTTTACTTCTTGCCTGGGAACTCTTTACGTTTTTAAGCCAATCCCTGCTCGGTCCTCTTGAATTTTGGGAAGTTAAAATTTCAACCCTGTCTCCATTTTTTATTTGATAATCAAAGGTAACAATTTTACCATTGACCTTTGCACCAACCATTTTATTTCCAACGGCACTATGAATCATATAAGCAAAATCAATAGGCGTTGAACCATAAGGCAGACTAATAACGTCTCCTTTCGGGGTAAAAGCATATACCTGATCGCTAAATATATCTAAGTCCATTTTTAAAGCATCAAGAAATTCTTTGTTATCAGACATTTCTCTTTGCCATTCCAAAATTTGTCTGAGCCATGCCAATTTTTCTTCTGTTTTATCCTGAGATTTGTCAGTAACCTTCGTTCCTTTTTTGCCTTCTTTATATCTCCAGTGAGCTGCTATCCCATATTCTGCAACTTTATGCATTTCTCTGGTTCGGATTTGCACTTCAAAAGGTTCCCCTTCAGGCCCGATTAGGCTTGTATGAAGGGATTGATACATATTGGGTTTAGGCATGGCAATATAATCCTTAAACCTTCCGGGAATTGGCTTATACATTTCATGGACAATCCCTAAAACCCCGTAACAGTCTTTAACCGTTTCCACAATTGCACGAATAGCAAATAAATCATAGATTTGATCTAATGTGACATTTTTACCAATCATTTTTTTATAAATACTAAAAAAGTGCTTTGGTCTTCCTTCTACTGTTGCTTTTATGCCTGCTTCATCTAATTTTGTTTTAACTTCTTTTACAATGCGTTCAACATACTCTATCCGTTCTATCCTGCGCTTTGCAATTTTTTCTGCCAGGTCATAATAAACTTCTGGCTCAAGATATCTTAAAGCCAAATCGTCAAGTTCTACTTTAATTTTCGAAATACCTAACCGATGTGCTAAAGGTGCATAAATATGCAAAGTTTCATTAGCTTTCTCTTTTTGCTTTTCCGGGGGCATAAAGCGAAGGGTTCTCATATTATGAAGTCTGTCTGCCAATTTTATGAGAATCACTCTAATGTCCTGTGCCATGGCTAAAAACATTTTTCTATAGTTTTCTGCCTGGATTTCTTCTTTCTGCAATTCTTTATTGTTTGAAGAAAAATTAATTTTACCTAATTTGGTTACGCCATCCACCAGCCGTGCCACTTCTTCTCCAAAAAGACCTGCCAATTCTTCAAAAGTATGATCCGTATCTTCCAGAATATCATGAAGTATTCCGGCAGTAATGGATTCTATATCTAATTCTAACTCTGCCAAAATAACCGCTACCTCAAGAGGGTGAATTACATAAGGTTCTCCTGATTTTCGATGCTGACCTTCATGGGCTTCTTTGGCAAAACGATAAGCCTTCTCAACTAACGAAAAATCATTAGAGGGATGATATGACTTAAGCAGAGATATTAACTTTTCATAAATAATTTGGTCAGACATACTCTTCCCCCATTCACAATACAGAATCATATCTGCAATAAGCATTTCTTTTTATTATATTGATTATCATTGCTAAATGCAAGATTGTCAAAAAATCTGTTTCACGGAAAATAATCGTTTCTTACAAACTACATGTTAAACTGGTTAAAGGGATACTGTTCAGGTTTTTCTATATATAAACACAATTGATTCGTTTTAGGATGATAAAAAGACAAACTGTATGCCCATAAAGCAATCTGGGTCCATTCTCTTCTTTTTACAAAAGCAGGGTTATATTTGTTATCTCCCCAAACAGGTATACCAGCATGAGACAACTGAACGCGGATTTGATGATGTCTGCCCGTCTTTAATACAATTTTTAACAGGCTTAACCATCCTTCATTTTCAAATTCAACACTGTCTAAACACTCATATTCAAGAATGGCTTCTTTGGCACCTTTTGTCTCCTTTGAAACCACTTTTGATAAATTGAGTTTTTGATTTTTTAAAAGATAATCCACAAGCTCTCCTTGTACTTTTTCAGGTTTTCCGGTTACCACAGCCAAATATTCTTTATTAAACTGTTTATTTTGTATTTGCTCCGAGAGTTTTGCATTCGCCCATTTGCTCTTAGCAAATACCATCAGTCCGCCAACGGGTCTGTCCAGGCGGTGAACAAGTCCAATATAGGGATTCTGAGCCATAGGATATTGTTCTTTTAAATATTCTTTTAAATAACTAAGCATATCTTTATCCCCGCTTTTGTCAGCCTGGGAAGGAATTTTTGGTGGTTTTAAAGCGACAATGATATGTCCGTCTTCATACAGAATAGGAATATCCATTCTTTTACCTCTTTCTATAAAGCTTAATTGAAGCCTGGCTTTAAATTGATAAAAGACACTTTCTTAAAAAGAAAGTGTCTTTTATTAGTATTTAATTATTGATTCTACATTGTATCCTTTTAAAGCCTCTCTGCCTTTTAATGCTTCTAACTCAATCAGATAAACAAGCTTTACAACTTCTCCGCCAGCTTCTTTTACTAAATCAACAATTGCCTTAGAAGTTCCACCAGTTGCAAGTAAGTCATCTACTATGACAATCTTTTGGCCTGGCTGAATGGCATCTACGTGCATTTCAACAATGGCAGTACCATATTCTAAGGCATATTCTTTTTGCAGCGTTTTATAAGGCAACTTTCCTTTTTTTCTAACAGGTATAAAACCTTTATTTAAATTATAAGCTAAAGGAACTCCAAAAATAAAACCTCTTGACTCAGGTCCTACAATAAGGTCAAATTCTATATCCTTTATGCAGGCCTGCATCTGATCAATAGCAGCTTTTAAGCCTTCCCTGTTTTGTAAGACGGGTGTAATATCCCTAAACAAAACACCTTCTTCCGGAAAATCCGGTATCGTTCTTATAAGTGATTTAAAATCCATTTTTCCTTCCCCCTCTGTTTTCTCCTATGTTTTTTCATTTAATTTCCTTAATTTTTGCAGGATCTTTGAATCCTCTAAGGATATTTTTTTACCAGAAACAATTTCAAAAGAAAGTTTATCATTTTTATATTCGTATTGAATCAGACCCAATTCCATAAAAATATCCAACGACAGAAGTATCTTAAAAGGATTAGTCTTAAACGATTTATTACATTCTTTGATAAGGGCATCCATTGTAATTGAATTTTGTTTTAAACGGCTTAATAAGGCCAAAAACCTATAGAGCACCTCAAAATCTTTACGCTCTAAGCTATATGGACTAAAGCTTTTATGACTGCTAAATCTCTTTTTTTCAAGTTTAAAAAAACGTTCTTTTTTATCTTTGGCAATCGAAAAAGTCTTATTTACCCATAAGGCATCTGATATAATAATTCTTTTGTAAGCTGAAAAATCAATCGTTTCCATAATCGGATTGACGATAATTTCTATCTTGTTTTTTAAACTATATTTATTAGTATAACAAATTTTAGACCTGTTGTTAAACATAATTTTTGCATTGCCAAAATATCGAAGCAACTCCAATAAAAGTTCCAGATCCTGAATTAAAATAAGACTATCTTCATTTAAAATATCATCTGCAGAAAGCTCTTCAAAAGACTGAAAATCTATTTTAGTACATTCATCATTTAAAGATAAAAATAATTTATACAAAGAAAAATAGTAATGAAATTTGATTTCGTCTTCTATGGTGCTTTTTAAATCTTTAATCATTAACTGAGCTTTTACCGTATTATTCCACTCATTGATATCAAGGCAGCCAGCAGCAAGAACTTTCTGCCCTGGTAAAAGCTTGTCATAATACTCACCAAAGCCAAAACCTACCGCATCAATGGTTTCATTGGAATCTTCCAGAACGATTCTTAAATGTTGTTTTTCTTTTCCTAAAAGAGAAAGATTACTTATTTCTCCTTCTATAGAAAAAACAGGCTGTGGGTTGCCCATCCCAAAAGGCTCCATTTTTTTAAGCTGCGAAATAAGTTCCAAAGATACTTCTGAAATATGAATGCAATCATCCAGATATAGTTTAGGAATTAAGGTTTCTTCATCCATTTTATTATTAGCATATTCATTAATATACATTCTAAACGCTTCAATATTTTCAACAGCCATGGTTAAACCCGCGGCCATTTCATGACCACCAAATTTTGTCAAAAACTGGCTGCTTGCACAAAGGGCTTCAAAAAGATTAAAGCCTTCAACGCTTCTGGCAGAACCTTTAGCAACACCATTTTCTATCGTCAACATAATCGTTGGCCGATAATATTTATCAACAATTTTTGAAGCAACGATTCCTATAATTCCCTGATGCCAGCCTTCCCCAGCAAGGACAATTACCTTTGTTTTTTGAAAATCGACTTCTCTTTCAATAAGCTGGATGGCCTCATCTAATATTTCTTGCTCAATAGCCTGCCGCTTTTTATTTTCTTCATTTAATTCATCTGCAATTATTTTTGCCTTTTCTTTATCCTTTGTAATAAATAATTCTATTCCTTTTTTCGCATCACCAATTCTTCCTGAGGCATTAAGCCTGGGCCCTACAGCAAAACCAATTAAGCCGGCCGTCACCGTTCCCCCCTTATAGCCCGATACTTTTAAAAGAGCCTCTAGGCCTGTATTTTGGGTATTTGGAATCATATCAAAACCTTTTTTTACAAAAATTCGATTTTCATCAACCAGGGGTACAATGTCTGCCACCGTACCAACTGAAACGATATCCATGTATTTCCAAATGCTTTCTGCCTTATTTAGTTTTTGGGCTAAAGCCTGAATTAATTTAAATGTCACCCCAACCCCTGCCAAAGATTTAAAAGGATAACTACAATCCTTTTGCTTAGGATCAATGACCGCATCTGCTTTTGGAATTTCTTCCTGGCATTCGTGATGATCTGTTATAATAACATCTATACCTGATTCTTTTGCCAGAGCTACTTCATTGACCGCAGCAATTCCTGTATCAACGGTAATCATTAAATCCGTGCCATTTTCTTTTATTTTATGAACGGCTTCAGGATTTAAACCATAACCCTCTTCAAGACGTCTGGGTATATAATAATCAACCATCGCTCCATTTTCTTTTAAAAACAAAAAAAGAATAGATGTACTTGTAATGCCATCTACATCATAGTCCCCGTAAATTGTCATTTTCTCCTTCTTTTCCAATGCAGTTAAAATCCTGTTTACTGCCTTATCCATGTCTTTTAATAAAAAAGGATTGTACAGACCTGAATAATCTGGATTTAAAAAAGCAACCATATCATCAATATTATTTATCCCTCGATTTTTTAAAACCTTTACGGTTACTGGCAACAAACCTGTCTTCTCTAATTCATCTGTTTCATCAAAAAATTGTCCCTTATTGATCCATAAATATTTTGATTCTATCATCCTATCACCATTCTATATATCCTCATATTTCACATAAAAATATTATATGTCAGGGATAAAAAAAAGTCTATCTTAAATGTCATAATTCGTTTTTTATGTACCCAAAACTGTAGCAATGTGCTATAATAATATAGCAATATTATATAGGAGTGTTAATATGTCAGAAAAATTTCAAGTTGGACAGATAGTAGAAGGCACCATCAACAGTATTAAACCTTTTGGAGCATTCGTTACTTTAGATGAATCCACTCAAGGTTTAGTTCACATTTCTCAAATCAGTCAAGGTTATTTAAAAGATATTCATGAGGCCGTTTCAGTAGGAGATAAAGTTAAAGTTAAAATCTTGTCCATAGATGAAAAAAACAATAAAATATCTCTTTCTATGAAAGAAGCCTCTGAAACAAAAGCTGCTGATAATACTGTTAATAGTACCCAAGCTTCTCCAGGAAAAGATCGTTTAGAAGACATGTTAAAAGATTTTCTAAAAGTTTCAAACGAGAAACAAGCAGCTTTAAATAAAAGAAATAACCGCTAAAAAAACCTTCGGCTCAAATCGGGCCGAAGGTTTTTTATATCTTCATTTTATGCCTGGCTTTTAGCCGTTCTTGTTTTTTTAGTGCTTAACATATACCATACTGGGCTTGCAATAAAGATTGAAGAATAAGTACCTGCAATCAATCCTACAATAAGAGGCAGGGCAAATTCTTTTATAGAAGGTACACCAAGGAAATATAAAACGGTAATAGTCAATAAGGTTGTTACGGTCGTATTAATAGAACGTGTCATGGTTTGATTAACACTTTGATTTACTAATTCTTTTAATTCCTGTCTGCTTACGCTTTTCTTGTTTTCTCTGATTCTGTCAAAGATAACAATGGTATTATTAATCGAATAACCTAAAATAGTTAATATAACAGCAATAAATGAATTATTGACTGGAACCCGTAAAATAGAATACACTGCAAGAACAACCAGTACGTCATGCAGCAAAGGAATAACTGCACTAAGACCAAACTTCCAGTCTTTAAATCTAAAAGTAATATATATCAACATTAAAATTGAAGCAACAACTAATGCTTTTATTGCTTTAAGTTGCATTTCTGTACCAATAGTCGCGGATACATCCTCTGCATTTAATAAAGCTTCATTTTCATCCAATTGATACTTTTCTTTAAGGGCATCAAATAATTCCCGTCTTGTCTTGGTATCGATGGATTTTGTTTTAATGGCAACTCCCTGATTATCAATTCTTGTTATTTGTGGACTGTCATCTCCGGTAATATCTATAACAATTGGTCTTATATCATTATTAATATCAAATTCTTGTCCAATATGAATCTCCATTACTGTTCCGCCAACAAATTCAACATCAAAATCTAAAATTCCTTTGCCCATCCCTGCATTAATGGGCATCGCTAAAAGTCCAGCTAAAATAACAATAATTGCAATGGTAAAGGTTATTTTTCTGCTTCCTACTATATCCATCTTCAGGCCTCCTTATTTGCATAGTAAAGTTTTGGATTTTTAAGGCCAATGTTTACAAACTGATTTATTATGATTCGTGTAACAACTAAAGCAGTAAACATTGAAAGAATAATACCGATAGCTAAGGTTTGTGCAAAACTCTTAATAAGTCCGGTACCTAACCAAAATAAGATTGCTGCAGCAATTAAAGTGGTAATATTGCCATCTAAAATTGCTGAGAAAGCCTTACTAAATCCCGCATCAACAGCAGCCCGGATACTTTTGCCACTATTTAATTCTTCTTTTATTCTCTCAAAGATGATGACATTAGCATCCACTGCCATACCAACAGAAAGAATGATTCCTGCTACACCTGGAAGGGTTAAAGTTGCTTCCATAGCACTTAAAATAACAATGATTGTACCACAATAAAAGATTAATGCAATATCTGCAGCTAAGCCAGATACTCTATAGAAGATCAACATAAACAGTAAAACCAGAATAATACCAATTAAGCCTGCTTTTAAACTGGTGTTGAGTGCATCGGTACCCAATTTCGCGCCAACACTTTTGCTTTGAAGAACATTTAATTTAAAAGGGAGTGCACCAGCCTTTATTCTGGCAGCCAATTCATCAGCTTCTTCAATTGAAAAATTCCCGCTGATAAATGCAGTACCTGTAGTAATAACGTCTTCAACAACAGGATAACTAATAATCGTCTCATCTAAGGCAATCACAATAACTTGATTAATGTATTTTTGTGTTGCTTCAGCAAAAGCATCCCGGCCTTTATCATTAAACTCTACTACAACCACCGGTCTTGAAATACCATTATTATCCGTAATAACGTCTCTTCTGGCATCTTTAACTTCGTTTCCTGTTAGAATAACTTCTCCTTCTGGACTAATAAATTGAAGAAGTGCTGTTGAACCAATATCTTCAATGGCTTTTTCAGGGTCATCAACACCTGGAATATCAACACGCAGACGTTTTTCCCCTTCTATAGATACTTCTGCTTCTGTATAATTGCCTCTGTCCAAACGACCTTGAATTAATTCTTTTGCTGCTGCCATTTCCGCACTGGTAGGATTTTCTTTATCTGCTTCATATACAATATTAACCCCACCTGCCAGGTCCAAACCTAATCTTATATTGTCAGCTCCTAAATAATGGTTTACACCAAATCCATAAAAGGCTGTAAATACCATCAAGCCGGTAATAACTAGTGTTAATAACAATATCAACCCGCTTTTAACCTTCATTTGTCCTTATCTCCCTTCATTGTAAATACACAAAGTTAATTATATGCTTTATCAAAAAAAAGGTCAATATTTTTACATCTTTTTATTACATTTTACCATTAAAGAAAATTAATAGCTTTATTTTACAAACCTGCTAATTTAGCTTTCAGATAAAGGGCACATTCGACCCTTTTCTTTTCTAACTCACAACCAATTTTATAAGGTATATGGATATCTTTATGAAATTGATATGCATTCGCCGCACAGCCCCCACTGCAGTAAAATTTTGCCCAACAAGAGCGGCATTCTTCTTTTGCATAAACATTGCAGTCCTGGAACTGTTTTTGAAGTTCATGATTAGTTATTCCTTCAAAGACTGTCCCTATCTTAAAATCTTCAAGACCAACGAATTGATGACAAGGATATAAATCCCCTTCTGGTGTAACTGCCAGATATTCAGAGCCCGAACCACAACCTGCTAATCTTTTTGCTACACAAGGTCCCTGAGAAAGGTCAATCATAAAATGAAAGAAATTAAAGGCTTGTCCTTCCTCATTTCTTCGAATCAGTTCTTTAGCTAATACTTCATATTGATTAAATAAAACTGGCAAATCTTCTTCCCTTAAAGCGTAAGGCATTTCTAAAGGGGCTACCACGGGTTCCACAGAAATCTGTTGAAAACCTAAATCTGCTAAATGAATCACATCCTGGGCAAAATCTAAGTTTTCTCTTGTAAAAGTTCCTCTTACATAATAGTTTTGCTGCTTCCTGCTTTCAGCCATCTTCTTAAGTTTAGGAAGGATAAGATCATAACTGCCCTGATTATTTTTAGTATAGCGCATTTTATCATGTATTTCTTTCCTGCCGTCAATGCTTAATACTACATTATGCATATTTTCATTAATATAATTTTGTATTTCATCGTTTAATAAAAGTCCATTGGTTGTTATGGTGAAACGGAAATTTTTATTATGTTCCTTCTCAATGCTTCTTGCATATTCTATGATTTCTTTAACCAGCTCAAAATTTAACAAGGGCTCTCCACCAAAAAAATCAATTTCCAAATTACGGCGATTACCAGAAGCTTCAATAAGAAAATCTATGGCTTTTATACCAACTTCTTTAGTCATTATAGAACGGCTGCCCTTATAAGCTCCTTCTCCTGCAAAACAATACTTACATTTCAAATTACAGTCATGGGCTACGTGAAGGCATAAAGCTTTTACAACAGGATTCCTGTTTTTAAATTCAGTCAAATAATCAACATAAGCATCTTCTGTAAATAATAAACCTTCCTTTTCTAAACTTTCGATTTCTTCTATGGCTTCTTCAATTTGAACGATTTCATATTTTTCTTTAAACTTTTCAATAAGTTCATCATTAGGTATTTCTTTATAAAAATCCAGCAAATCATAGACAATATCATCGACTACATGAACCGCACCGCTATAAATATCTAAAACAATATTCATTCCATCTATAGAATATTTATGAATCATTTCTTTCACTCCATATAGTTAATTAAATCATTTCATTGAAAAAGCAGTAGCATAATTGCCACTGCCAAAATTAATTGTTTTCACAAGATTGGTTGGCTACTGTACAAGAAGTTTTACAAGCAGATTGACAAGATGTCTGGCATTCCCCGCAGCCACCTTTTGACATGCTTTTCTTTAATGTATCCGCATTTAAAGTCTTTACATGTTTCATCAAATACGCCTCCTTCAAATAATAGATAAGACGGAAGTTATTATGTACATTGGCCCCATCAGCTTACCTATTATAACACATTTTATTATTCTTGAAAAGCTATTATTTTTTCACGTTAATCCCTATCATACCTCCTAAAGCCCCACTTCCTATGGCAATAATCAATAAAGTAATTGTCCTGCTTGTCAGCGCAAGGCTTTTTCCAACTAAACTCCCAATAAGAATTAATAAAATTGCATATACCATACCTGAACTCATTCCCCAAAACCAGCCGCGGGCTTTTGCTCCTTTTGCTGCATCATAACCGGCTATAAAAGCAGAAATAATGGTTGTAAGAATTGCAATAAGGGAAATACTAGTTTCAGGCAATCCCGTATAAGTCAATAATAAAGCAGCCGCAATAAAAATGATAGCCGTAATCATATAAGCAATTACATTGCCTTTCAGGATTTCAAACAGTCTCCATTCCTTTTCATTTTTTGTCGTCTGCACCGCTTTATAATTATTTTTTGACATTTTTGCCTCCATTTCAATTTATAGCACAGCTATAATTTATCTCTTTACTATTGTACGATTATGATTAATCATTTATGATAAAGGCAGATAGATTTTTGAAAGGTGGTTATTCCATGAAATGCATCGACCTTCATGTGCACTCTAGTTCATCGGATGGAACCTTATCTCCACGTGAATTGGTTTTATACGCAAAAGAAAAAAATCTGGCTGCTTTTGCTTTAACAGACCACGATGTGGTTGATGGTATAGAAGAAGCCCTTGCTGAAGGCCAAAAACAGGGAATTGAAATTGTTCCTGGAATCGAATTGGCTGCACAATACCAGGACCGTGAAATTCACATTCTGGGTTTTTTTATAGATTATAAAGATCCTTACTTTTTGGAACGTCTTCAATGGATTCAAAAGGAACGAAAAAGAAGAAATCAAAAAATGCTTGAAAAATTAAATGACCTGGGCTTTGATATAACCCTGGAGGAATTAAAAAGCGTTGCCGGCAAAGACTTAATTTCCAGAGCCCATTTTGGAAAACTTCTGCAGGAAAAAGGCTATGCAGCCACTATAACAGATGCTTTCCAGTTGTATCTGTCCCCGGGGAAAGCTGCTTATGTTCAAAGAGAAGTCTATTCTCCAAAGGAATGTATTCACTTTATCCATGAAGCAAAAGGTTTAGCTGTCTTAGCCCATCCTACCCTGTATGATTTATCTGATGAAGAAATTAAAGATTTAATTAAAATTTTAAAAGCAGAAGGACTGGATGGTATAGAAGCCATTTACTCTCTTTATACAAATGAAGAAGAAGCCAAATTACGCTCATGGGCACATCATTATAATCTTTTTATAACAGGTGGCAGTGACTTCCATGGAAAAAACAAAAGACAAATTGATTTGGGTACGGGAAGGGGAAATCTTAAAATTCCATACGAACTGCTGGAAGAAATGAAAAAAAGGTTAAAAAAATAAACACATCCATGTATAAAGCTGGATGTGTTTATTTTAAAATTAATTTTCTTCTTTTATTTCAGTTTCTTCTATTTGATCTTGTATTTCTTTTACATTTTCTTTATTCTCATTTGTTTTATTCTTTTTTGATTTTCCCTTTTTATTCTTTTCTTCTTTTACTTCCTTTATCTTCTCCTCTGTCTCTTCTTTTTTGGCAGTCATATCAGGTTCTTTAATTGCTGCAATATAATTCTTTTGCAGTGGTACTCTGACGCCTTTGTTAAGACCAAATTCTACAATACACAAATCATTGATTACATCAACTACTTTTCCATAGATACCACCATTGGTTAAAACGGTGTCGCCCACTTTAACACTATTTTGCATGTCTAAGATTTCTTTTTCTCTTTTCTTTTGAGGTCTTATAATAAAAAACCACATAATCAGTATAATAACTCCAAAATATACAAATGTCGTTATGACACCTGCGGATGTTGTATTTGCCGAATTGTTAGCAGCCGCATCTGCTAAAACGAATAGTTGACTCATTCTGATTCCTCCTCTTTTTCTTGAAAGCCTTCTAATTTTAATTTTTTATAATGAGCAAAATTATTATTGTCTAATGCCTGCCGTATTTCTTCCATCATGTTGTTGAAAAAATATAAATTATGGAGAACACAAAGACGCATCCCCAACATTTCTTTTGCTTTGAGTAAATGCCTTATATAAGCCTTACTGTAATTTCTGCAAGTCGGACAAGTACAAGTTTCATCGATTGGACTTGAATCTAATTCATATTTAGCATTAAAAAGATTCAGTTTGCCCTTGTTTGTATAAACATGTCCATGCCGGCCATTTCTTGCTGGTAAAACACAATCAAAAAAGTCCACGCCTCTTTCCACGGATTCTAAAATATTTTCTGGTGTTCCTACACCCATCAGATAGGTTGGTTTATCTTGCGGCAAATATGGAACGGTTTCCTCTAAAATATAATACATCTGTTCATGGCTTTCTCCTACCGCCAAACCTCCAATGGCATAACCGTCCAAATTAAGCTCAGAAATTTCTTTGGCATGTTCAATCCTGATGTCTTTATAGACCCCTCCCTGATTAATACCAAACAACATCTGATTTTTATTAACCGTTGTATCCAGTTGGTTAAGTCTTCTAAGTTCTGCCTGGCATCTTTTCAGCCATCTCGTTGTCCGGGAAACAGAAGCGGTCATATAAGCCTTATCACAAGGATAAGGAGGGCATTCATCAAAAGCCATCGCAATCGTAGAACCCAAATTGGATTGAATTTGAATGCTTTCTTCAGGTCCCATAAAAATCTTTCTGCCATCAATATGAGAAGAAAAGTAAACACCTTCTTCTTTAATCGTTCTTAAGGAAGTCAGGGAAAAGACCTGAAAACCGCCTGAATCCGTCAGTATAGGTCTGTCCCAAACCATAAACTTATGTAAGCCACCTAATTTATGAATCACTTGATCGCCTGGTCTAAGGTGAAGATGATATGTATTGGAAAGAGCCACCTGGCATTTAACATCTTTTAAATCCATGCTCGACAGAGCCCCTTTAATCGCAGCGACGGTAGCTACATTCATAAAAACGGGCGTTTGAATGATGCCATGGGGTGTATGAAATTCTCCTCTTTTAGCTCTTCCTTCAATCTTTAATAGCTTATACATATCTTTTCTTCCTCTTTCCAAAGCAATTAACAAATTAAGCATACCAGCATGCAGCTATATATCAGTGTACAGTGAATGAACTTTTTTTTCAAGGGGAATTTATGATTGTATAAAAATTTTTATAGGCTTGAAAAAGAAGTCAATCAATGATAAAATTTAAAAAATTCTCAACGAAAGGAGACATTTCATGGCAGGTTCTATCTTCGGTAAACATTTTCAAATCTCTACTTGGGGCGAATCTCATGGTAAAGCCCTGGGAGTTGTCGTTGACGGTTGCCCTGCCGGCATTGAACTTTGTGAAGAAGACATTCAAAAAGATTTAGATAGACGAAGACCTGGCAATTCACCTTTTGCTTCTCCCAGAAAAGAAAAAGATGCAGTAGAAATTTTATCAGGCGTTTTTGAAGGAAAAACAACTGGAACCCCTATTTCTTTAATCGTATATAATACCAACCAAAGATCCTACGACTATTCAGAAATATCGAAATTATACCGGCCCGGACATGCTGACTTTACTTATGACCAAAAATATGGATTCAGGGATTATCGCGGGGGAGGCCGTTCCTCAGGCCGTGAAACCACTGCAAGAGTTGCTGCTGGTGCTATTGCAAAAAAAATCCTGCAAGAATTTAATGTGGACATAACAGCCTACACTTTAAGCATTGGACCTGTTGAAATTGATAAAAGCAAATTTGATAAAAGCGAAATTTACAATAATTTTTTGGCCATGCCTGATAAAGAAGCAGCAAAAGCAGCAGCAGATTACGTCCAAAATGTCATGGACAATGAAGATTCCGCCGGTGGTATCATTGAATGTATTATAACAGGCCTGCCAACTGGTGTCGGAGAGCCTGTCTTTGAGAAATTGGATGCCATGCTTGCAAAAGCTATATTTTCTATTGGTGCCGTCAAAGGTTTAGAATTTGGCAGCGGTTTTGAAGCCGCTAAGAAGACAGGCTGGGAGAACAACGATTTTTTTAGATATGATGAGAATGGAAAAATCACAAAATTAACCAATCATGCGGGTGGAATTTCCGGCGGTATCAGTGATGGTTTCCCTATTGTGTTCAGGACTGCAATAAAACCCACACCTTCCATTCATAGAATGCAACAAACGATTAATAAAAATGGAGAAAACGCGGATATTCAGGTGGAAGGGCGACACGACCCCATTATTGTACCAAGAGCGGTCGTTGTCGTTGAAGCAATGACTGCCCTTACTCTGGTTGATTATCTGTTCCAAAGAATTTTTTCCAGAATTGATCTGATAAAAAAAGCCTTACTGGATTAAAATAACCTGCAGGATTCCCTGCAGGTTGTTTAATCTATAGTAATGGAAGCATTACTCGTTTTCATTTCTATATTTACTTTTGTAGCGGCTTCATCATAATTACTGGTTCTTCCGCTTAATTCCCTGCTATCTGAATCGTCTTCCCCGATAAAATGGTCTAAATTATGATGAATCGTTGCATTACTGGTTTTAGCTTTTATTTTGTAAGCAATTTGATTATCCTTTGGCAAATCCAGATGAATACTGCCGTTAGAAGTTTTAAATGAGTAATCATATTCCTTATCTTTTACAAATTCTTTTGCTTTAAAATCAATCGCCCCATTGGAGGTTTTTATCTCGGCTTCATCTCCTAAAACATCTGTTAAATTAACTCTTCCATTAGAAGTCTCAATCGTTAATTTTTCTCCCGTCCACTGGTCAACAGACACACTGCCATTAGAAGTTTTAATATGAGTGTTTAAAATATTTAAATCCTTTGTTTCTATTGTTCCATTACTGGACTGTAAAGTCATTGAAGAAAACTGATCATAAGGAATAGACGCTTCAATAGATAAACCAGAAACTTTTCCATCATAATCTAATCTGGCTTCTTTACCATTTTTTCTTAATTTAAAATCAACATTGCCTCCAAAAAAACTTTTGCTATAACGAACTGTCAGCTTAATTTTTTCACCATTATATCCTTTTGCCTTAATGGAGCCGTTTTTTGCTTTCAAAAACAAATGACTGCAATCATTAATATTTTCTTCAATATTAACACTTTTTCCCCAAAACATAGATAATTTCCCCGTCAAATCAAAATTATTTAATAATAACAAAGCAATGATTGCTATCAGTATCCAATTTCTTTTTTTCCCTGGCCGATTAGGCAAGAAATCATCGTTTTGATTTTCATCAGAATTTGGAACTGGTCCATTATCTGGCAGGATTTCACTGTTTCCACCGTTACTGGCTGGTAATTCATGACTGTTATAATCATTGCTCATATAATATCCTCCTCATCATCCCATTCATATCAATAGATACGAAGGATACTATAAAAAGTTTAATGAATCATTAAAGATGCTATCGGATAAACATTGCATCTCCAAAGCTAAAAAACCTGTAGCGCATTTCTACTGCCGTTTTATATGCATTTAATATATTGTCTTTGCCGGCTAAAGCAGAAACCAGCATAATTAATGTTGACTCAGGCAAATGAAAATTTGTAATTAAAGCATCTACAATTTTAAATTGATAGCCAGGATAAATAAAAATGTCCGTCCAACCACTTTGAGGGCGTATAATGCCAGATTCATCTGCACAAGATTCCAGGGTTCTGCAACTGGTCGTTCCAACTGCAATAATCCGTCCGCCTGCTTGCTTTGCCCGGTTAATTTTATCTGCCTCTTCCTTTTCAATCCAAAAGTATTCGGAATGCATTTTATGCTCTGTAATATCTTCAACTTTTACAGGTCTGAAAGTCCCTAACCCGACATGCAAAGTGACATTGGCAATAACAATATTGTTATTTCTTATCTTTTCCAATAATTCTTCTGTAAAATGGAGCCCTGCCGTTGGTGCTGCTGCCGAACCCCTGTGTTTTGCATATACAGTCTGATACCTGTCCTTGTCTTTTAGCTGATGGGTTATATAGGGAGGTAGAGGCATTTCCCCTAAACGATCCAGTACTTCTTCAAAAATACCTTGATAAATTAAATGAACAATACGCTTACCATCATCAATGATTTCTTCAACTTCCGCTTTCAATTCACCATTTCCAAAAATAATCACATCCCCCGGGCGGGCTTTCTTTCCTGGTTTAACCAATGTTTCCCACCTGTCATTTTCTTTTCTTGTCAGCAGTAAAATTTCAACTTTTGCCCCTGTATCTTTTCTGGCACCAATTAATCTTGCCGGAATCACCCTGGTGTCATTGATGACAAGACAATCCCCGGGATTTAAATAAGATAAAATATTTTTAAAATAATCATGCTCCATCTGACCTGTGTTTTTATCCAAAACTAAAAGCCGCGAGGCAGACCTGTCTTCTAAAGGATCCTGAGCAATTAATTCCTTTGGTAATTCATAATAAAAATCATGTACATTCATCGTAAAATACCCCATTCTACTAAAATCTATGCTATAAAGTTTTCGTCAAATGGCTTTCATAACAACAAATTATAAAAATCTTACACCACATACTGAGCATATAATATCTTCCTGTTTAACCATTTCATTGCCGCAGTAAAGACATTGATAATAACCATCCCTGGTTTCTATCCGGGTTCTTCTTCTTCGCATAAAATATTTCCTAAGCGTT
Organism: Candidatus Epulonipiscium sp.; assembly: GCA_012521395.1. GTDB lineage: Bacteria > Bacillota > Clostridia > Lachnospirales > Defluviitaleaceae > JAAYML01. The sequence goes on from JAAYML010000030.1 coordinate 33,093, forward strand.
TTTTCCCGGTTATAAGTAAGCATCAGCAGTACAGCAAAAAAAAGGGTAAGTAATACACCACAAAACATCGTTCCATATATAAAATGTGTAATTTGTTCTTCTTTATCCATTAATTTGGCCAATACTTGATTAATCACAGGGAATACTACAAATAAAAGCCATATTCCTATCACTTTTGGGACAAACCAGATATTACTTTTATTCATTCAACTCCCCCCAAAATATATTTTTTATATGATACTAAAATTTGCCACTATTATCAATTAAACAAATCAAAAAAATAAGTCCGGTAGAATATTCCATATAATGGCTACCGGATTTATTTTATAATATAAATAATCCTGATTACAAGTCATTTTTAACAGATAATATTCATTTTGACATCTTTTTTTTCTCAAAATAATCCGCTTTTGACCATAACTAACAATATTTATCTGGTATTTGTACTTTATTTTTTGAAAACAGACCCCTTCTTTACAGTTTTCTTCCAATATTGGCTGGATTTCACCCCATATTGTACATATTTCTCCAGCCTTTTCTACTGAAGTGTATAAGCAAAAACTCAGTAATATATCCCCTCTTTCGTAAGGCTCATAAAGATTTCCGGGTAAATATTTATCAATTGAAACATTCCGTTCATTTTCAATATCAAAGTCTTCTATGTCATTATCCTTGTCATATAACCCTTGTGCCACAGCTTTTACTGCTTTATTGTGGTAAATAACCTGCTACAAAAAGAGTATTAATATCTTATTTCATCTTATTTCTGCACCGTTAAAATAATGGGCCAGTATTTGCCTGTAATTAAAGCCTGCTTCTGCCATGCCTTTAGCACCCCACTGACTCATTCCGACACCATGACCCCTGCCTCGTCCTACAAAAACAAAATCTCCCTCAGCAGAAGTTGAATGAACAAGCGATAAATGTTCCTGCCCATTTTTTCCTTCTGCTACTATAGAAGCAAGATTACCTGATAAATTTGTGATATTGCCGTCGGCTCCCAAAGCATAAATCTGATTTAAAGATATATTTGAATTTATTTTGGAATTTCCACCAATAACTGAAAAATAAGAATGATTAGTGGTTCCTCCCTTAACCAGTTGAAACTTCCTGCTATCTAATGAAGCACCATCTTTTTTGAAAAAACTACGGATACTCTCTTTTGTTAATGTCACTGAACCATTGCTCCCAATAATGGTCAATTCCATTACTCTGCCACCAGTTGAATAAGATCCAATTTGAATATCTAATATTTTTCCAATATCTTTGCCATTATTTTTTAGCAACACTTCTATTTCTTCTCTGCTAAAACTTTTTGTCCAAGTATAAGTATTCAGTTCGTAATAATCTTCTACTGCCCTTAAATAAGGAAGAGCTGTAACCCAAACATCTTCTGAGTTTTCAGTGCAACCTCCGCTGCTAGAAAAATAAAAAGTACTTACCAATTCATTATTGTAATACAGAAGTTCTCCTTCCGTCTCATCAACAGCCCGATTGCTTCTTTCTGTTTCTGTGGTGTAGCCTTTATAAACCTGACAATGCTCCCCATCACATAAATCATATCCTGAAGCACTATGCTTTCCCATGCAATTTATTGCATAATTTCTGGCTACAATAGCCTGAGCCTTCAACGCTTCGATATCCCATGATGCAGGCATTTCAGCAGGAACAACTCCATATAAATATTCTTCAAAAGGCAGGACATTAACAGCTGTAATCCCCTTTCCGTCATATCTTCCAAACTCCATTTTTCCCCGATATTGCCTTTCACCTAAATTTATAAGACCTTGATATGGTGAATGATCAACACCATAAAATTGAGGATATCCCTCTTCTCCTTCAAATACAACCAAAGTACCTGTATGGTTTTTTAATGCTATACGGCTTGATTTAGGCTCTTTAACAATAAAAACCCTCCCTGTTTTTCCACTTAATTGATTTGCAGCAGCTTCCGCTTCCTGATATGAGTTAAATTCCCCTACATAAACATACCACTTTGCCAAATAAAAATTAGCCGGGAAAGCAGAAAAAGTGTCTGATTTTAATTCCTGAGAAAAATAAAGTGCTTCTTCATAACTGTCAAAAGATTGATTATAGGAAACATAATAGGAATAAGATGGAACCATGTAAAAACCACTATCTGATTTAATAATAGCTTCAGGTATATAACCACTCTTCGTATCATATCCTGCCAGGATTTCTTTATTATATATATTAATTCTATCTGTATTTTTATATTTATATTCCAGACCAATTCTTACTTCATAAGGTATATCCACAGCATGAACGATATCAGGAAATGAAAATAAGAAAAGCAGTAAAAAAGCCATCAATATGTAAAAGCTTTTGACCCCTTTCATATAAATCCCCCTCTTATTATGATTTGAAAAACTTCTGCCAGGAAAACAGAATTTATACATCATCATTATATAGGAAAATATTACAAAAATCTATATCCTCTTATGAAAAGAGACAAAAAAAGGAGCCTTATGCCCCTTTTTGTCATATTTTCCCTAATATAAATCTCCAAATAAAAAATTTGTATTTTCCAATTTTATCCTTTGTATCTTTTATTAAATTCTTATAGAAATTATACATGACTGCCATTTCTTCATGGTTTAAAGCATTTGGGCTATACCTTGCTTTTAAGAATAAAGGTGTTATTTCTTCATCGTTAAATATTTTGTGAACCCTTTCAGAATACAACAAAGGCGTTTCTGTTTCTTTAATTGGATATCCTAATAAATTTGCAATTTTCAAGTATTCCTCATAAATCAATATAGCGGACTCTTTCCCATCTCCATGAATCATTTTTCTAATTTTTAAAAGGACTTTAAAGAGATTCATGACAAGAATCATTATTAAAATGATAAAAATAGATAGAAGCATGTATAACGCTTTTATTCTTATATTTATTTTAATTTCGGAACCAGTTCTAACTTCATTATTTATGTTCGTTTCCTCTGTCCTATCTAAAAGATTTTGATAATAATTCCTGTAAAAATCCGATATGTTTTGGTTTCCATAGTTTTCGTCAAACTCTCTTCTGTAAGGAGGCGTTGGCTCAAAAGAAATCCAGCCTATCCCTTCAAAATATACTTCTGTCCATGCATGTGCCTGCATATTGGTTACCCAATATTCATTCTTTCCTTTCCAGGTATCTCTGGTCAGACAATAACCCTCTACATATCTTGCAGGAAGACCTATGCTTCTTACAAGTACTGTCATCGCCGTAGCATAGTAGGTACAATAGCCTTCTTTTGAATCAAACAAAAAATAATCTACAAAATCTCTTCCCAAAGGAACATCTCCTGGATTATAAGTATAATGAAAGTTTGTCAAAAAATAATCTTCAATAGCCTTTACCTTATCATAATCCGTCTCTTTGTCCTTTGTAATCTCATAAGCCAAATCCCTGACTCTTTCGGGAAGACTTTCAGGAAGATTTAAATATTGTTCATTGATATCTTCAGATTGTTCAATAAGCTGCTCCAACAAAAGCTTACTATGCTCATCGATGCTTTCTCTATCCTGAATAATTTGATTATATCTTTCCTTGTATAAGCCTTTTTTACTCTTTCTTATCAACTCAATAAAATCTTCCTGAACTTTTTTTGGATAATAAAATTTGACAGAATAACGATAACCCTTTCCTTTTGCATTTTCTAAAAATATTCCGTCTCCCCTGTCTGTAACATGTTCATCTGTTTCCAGTTTAATTAAATTTTCCGGAACAAAAATTGTCTTTGTAATAATATTTTGAAACTCTACTTCTAAATCACATTCTTCGAAATACTTTTCAAAATCAACATTCTCATCTGACAAAATCTTAATTCCTTCCCTGCATTCCAAAGCACCCACATATGTCTTATGGAAAGAATCGTATGGCTCTCCTTTATATAGCCAACTATGACCTGTATATGTATCTTTCATAATTCCTTTTAAATAGACCCTTTGGGGAGACGATATTTTTAAAACTAAAATTTCATTAGGTGTTAAATTGCCTCCAAGCCTGCCGTCTCCTTCACCAAAACAAGCAGACATGACTGAAAAAGTATCTGATTCATAATAGTAAGCCGGCTCTGCTGTATACTTATCAACAATATTTCTCACCCATTGCAATTGAATAACATGCTTTTGGGAATAATAATAAGAAAAAATAAATACTATTGTGCTTATAAGCATTCCCCATAACATAAACCATTTGAATGCAACGATATTCTCTTTTTCTATTAATTTACCATATTTATAATATCTGTGCCGGAAGAAATATAGCAAACAAGAGAATAAAAATAAATACATGGTCCAGGGAACAGTCAGATAGTCAAGATACCATAAATATAAAAAATATGCACTTCCAATCAATGTAAGGATAAGATAATGCCATTTCTTTTTTGTAAACAGATATATTCCGAGACAAATCGAACTACAGATTAATATGGATAATACCTTCGCATAAGTCCAATTGACCGAAATATCATTATAAATATACTCATATAACCATATCAGAACTCTATAATGTTTAATTAATACAATTTCTGCTCTGCCTGTTTTTAAAATATAGATAATCCATATCGCTAGAGAAAACATTGATATAGTTAAACTTAAAACAGTCGTTTTTTTATTGATAAATATTATAGAATATATCAAAAGTATTGTTACAAGTATTCTGATAATAAACAGGGGGGCAGGGCTAAACCCCACATCAGTCAGCCCCATAAAAGCAAAAGAAAAACTTACAAGAAACATCAAAAAAAAGTCAATTAAAAATTCATGAAATTTCCCCCTCATCATAAGCTACACCCCAAAACCTGTTTTATATCATCCCTGATGTTTACTTTAATAACTTTAACACCAATATCTTTTAAACCCTCAATAATTTTTTCCTCTTCATCTTTATTGATTGTAACAAGATCTTCCGGCGATATATAAATCAGTATAATATTATAGCCCGCACAAGACATCTCATATAACTGATCATATAAATCGTATTCTAAATTAACCGTAAATAAAATCCAATTGCTTTTTTCCATTTCATTACTTAAATATGTACTAATCACGTCAGAAAAGTTAATATTTTGATTAAATTTCGCTTTTCGCATGAAATCATAAAATATTTCAAAATCTAAAGCATTTTTTCCTTCAATGCTTTTTATCCCTTCATTATAATAAACTAATTTAACAGGAATCCAATGTCGGAGACAATAATGGGTAACCGCTACAATACATTCAATTACCTGGTCTTCAATAATCATATTTTTTTCTTCACCAAAATGATTTTCTTTTAAATCTAATAATAAATTGACGTAAATCTGGGCAGTATTATCATAATTTTTAACCATCAATTCATTTCTTTTTGCTGTTGCCTTCCAGTGAATTTTTCTTAGAGTATCACCATAAACATACTTTCTGATATCGGATATATTTGACATGTCTTCTTTATTGCTTTTTACAATGCTGTCTGACTCTGAAATATACGAAGTATTTAAATTAAAATAATTAAGCATGCTAATTCTGGGATAGACCTTTATTTCTTTTGGCTCTCTAATATAGTAAAAAAAAGAGAACAAACCTAAGAAATCCTTTATTTCAATATAATCGATACCTACTGTATAATCTCCTCTATATTTACATTCCCACTCACATTCAAAACTTTTATGACTAAAGGGATTCAGTGCAAATTCTAAAGCTTTTGTCTGCCTGCCAAAAATATAATCCATTTCATAAAAAACAACTCGTATAAAAGGATATATCAGAAAAAATTCATTATGAATACTAAAATTAAAATGAATTTTTTCTCCTTTTATTAAATTCTTTTTATCAATTTTTTGAGTATATTTAATCAACAACCAAAGCATTCCACCATAAATAAAAGAAATAATTACCAAGAAAAGAGGGATATAAAAGTATATGGAAGGAATCTCCCCCTGGAAAAAGTAAATAAATACTAAAATGACAGGAAAAATAATAAAATATAGGGGCTTCGTCTTTACCACATTATCACAACCTCCGCTCATTCAAGAGTGCAAATCTTATTTAATTATTGGCACTCTGACCTTATTTTTAATAATGGATTCAATGATTGCCTCAGCAAAAACATTTCTTAATTTGGCTTCCTGTTTAATAATTAAGCGGTGGGACAAAACCGGAATCGCCATTTTAATCACATCGTCCGGTATAACATAGTTTCGTCCCTTGTAAAAAGCCCATCCCTGAGCTGCCTTAAACAAAGACAAAGAACCCCTGGGGCTGGCACCCAAAATTAAATCCGGATGTCTCCTGGTTTCATTGACGATATTCACAATATAAGAAATAATTAACGGATCCACATATACTTCTTTAACCTGCCTTTGAATTTCTAAAATTTCATTGTAGTCTGCAACTGTTCGTAATTCTTCAAGAGGGTTTTCTTTCTGGAAGTTTTTAAGTATTCTCTCTTCTTCATAATTGGTAGGATAACCAATACTAAATTTCATAAAAAAACGGTCTAATTCTGCCTCTGGTAAAGGATAGGTTCCTAAATATTCTACAGGGTTTTGGGTGGCTAATACCATAAAAGGTTTTGGTAATGGATAAGTTACCCCATCAACAGTGACCTGGTTTTCTTCCATAACTTCTAATAAACTGGCCTGAGTTTTAGGTGATGTCCGGTTAATTTCATCAGCCAGAATAATTTGACTCATAATAGCACCTGGCTTAAACTCAAATTCTCCTGTCTTCTGATTATATATTGAAAAACCTGTTATATCTGAAGGCAATACATCAGGTGTAAACTGAATTCTTTTAAAAGAAGCATTCAGGCTTTTTGCCAGTGCAGAAACCAGACTTGTTTTTCCTACACCTGGTACATCTTCTATTAAAACATGGCCATTACATATTAATGCAATAATCGTTAATTCTATAACATCTCTTTTCCCAACAATAACTTTTTCGACATTTTCAATGATTTTTTCTAAAAATTCCTGGCTCGTATTCATTTTTTACCCCCCCAATGGTTTTTTGAAAAGACTTTAATATTCAACTCTTTTACATAAATAAATTATATCAAAAGACTTTATCTTAGGAAACATATTCTGAATATTTTAGATAAAAACAATCTTATTATCTTATTTAAAATTTAACAAACTAACTCAATTCTATAAATGATTTGTATAATTTTACTAAAAGATGTATATTTTTCATATACAAAATGACAAATTCATAAGAAAGGATATAGGATATTAATTTTATCTATTTGAATTTTTTTACATTTATGGTATAATTCCATATTGTAATATTCTTTTATGGTATTTTTGTATATAAATTGTATTTAGAAAAAGAAAATGACTTAAGAGAAAGGAGATTCATTGTGAAAAATACAATTAGTGTATTACTGGCAGATGATAACAAAGAATTTTGTGAGATTCTTGAAGATTATTTCAAAAAACAAAGTGATATGGAGGTGGTTGGGGTAGCAAAAGACGGAATAGAAGCCTATAATATGATTATAGAAAAAGTTCCTGATGTTGTGATATTAGATACGATTATGCCCCGCTTAGATGGTTTAGGTGTATTAGAAAAACTCCATTCATCAAATATAAAAAAGATCCCAATCTGCATTATGTTATCAGCAGTTAATCAAGATAAAGTGACTCAAAAAGCAATGCGTCTTGGTGCAGAATATTATATTGCAAAACCCTTTGATATGGAGACATTAATGTTGAGAATAAGACAACTTACAGACCTTGCTCCAATAACTCCAAAAAGTTTGACAGCAAACAACCCTGTTGAAAACAATTATGGAAATCAGATCCCTTCCCCTCACCAATTAGAAAGTGAAGTCACCTACATACTTAGAGAAATTGGTGTCCCTGCCAATATAAGAGGCTATCATTATTTACGTCATGCGATTACCATGGCCGTAAATGATCTGGACGTCCTTAACAGTATTACAAAAGAACTCTATCCTTCTATCGCTAAAAAATTTAACACCACTTCAAGCCGTGTAGAAAGAGCCATCCGCCATGCCATAGAAGTTGCCTGTAACCGGGGCAGTGTTGAAACCATGCATAAACTTTTTAGTTATACCATAAATAATAACAAAGGGAAACCAACCAACAGCGAATTTATCGCTCTTATTGCTGACCGCTTAAGGTTAAATTTAAAAATTGGATAACAAATATCCCTAAGGAATTCCTTAGGGACATTTATTTAATACCCCAATTTTTATTATTAAAGGAGGGAGTTCATGGATAAAAAAGGACGCATTAAGCATGTTTTTCCTGGAGGCAATACAACTAAGGGTTTTATGTCTTTTTATAATAATATACTATTTCAGGAAGAAGCCAATAAAATCATTATTATAAAAGGCGGACCAGGGGTAGGGAAGTCTTCATTTATGAAAAAAATCAGCGATAGATTTCTTAATTTAGGTTATAACCTTGAATATCATCACTGTTCATCAGATAATAACTCTTTAGATGCGATCGTTATTGTTCCTCTAAAAGTGGCTATTTTAGACGGTACTGCTCCCCATGTTGTAGATCCCATTAGCCCTGGAGCAGTCGATGAAATCCTAAATCTGGGTGATTACTGGAATGAAGAAGGCATCAAAATTCATAAAGAAGAAATTATAAGAACAAACAAAGAAATAAAAAGAGTATTTAACAAAGCCTATAATTATTTAAAAGCTGCCTATCAAATCTATGAAGCCTGGACTAACACGGAAAAACTAGCCTTTAACAAAGCCAAAGCAAATCTTCTTACTGATAAACTCATTAAGGAACTGTTTGAAAAATATCCTGTGGCAAAACAATCAGGAAAAGACAGACATCTGTTTGGAACAGCTATAACCCCAGGCGGTCTGACCGAATACCTGCATACCATTATTGGAGAAAGTAAACAAATATATATGATTAAGGATTCACCAGGTGCTTCTGCTAAAGATTTAATGAACAAAATCTCTGAAGAAGCTCTCATACGGGGTTTTTACCTGGAATGCTATCATTCTCCGATTGACGTTGATAAAATTGAAGATATTATTATTCCGGAGCTTAGTTGTGCCATAACGGTAGTTAACGACTATCATAAAGCAAAAGTGATTCCTACAAATATCATTGACCTGACCAGTTGTTTGGATAGCTCTGTTACGAAAATCTTAAAAGAAGAAACAGATAAAGACAAATTACTTTTTGATGATCTTATTGAAAAGGCCATCTTAATTATTCAAAAAGCTAAAAAATTCCATGATAGATTAGAAAGTTATTACGTGCCAAATATGGATTTTGATAAAATCAATGATTTAGCAGAAAAAATCTGCAAAAGAATTTTAGAAATTTCTCAGGCCGATACAGACAAGTAAAGTAGGGAGAAAATCCCTACTTTTTTCGATAATTCTTTCTATTGAAAATAATGTTAATATATGGTAAACTCTTCAAGGAATTAAATAGAAAGGGGTATTTAAATGACTAAGTATACTAAACTTAAAGCAGATGCAAATTCACAAACATTTCTTTACCTGCTGGAAAAACCAGCAGAAAAAAAATATCTGATTTTTAAAAAAGCCATTTATCCAAACAAGAAAAATATTTATCTTTTTTTTAAGGATCTTCAAGTGGCAGAAAGCCACTTTAATCAATTGATTTCATAGTTGAAGGCATATTTTATACCTTCTTTCATATATATAAATTGTAACGAAGATATGAAGGAGGCTTTTTATGTCTTCCACCAAAATAATCGTGCTACAATTAAAAGAAATCATTTATACATTATTATTTGCAATTATTGGTTTTATATTATTGATGGTTCTCATATTTTATTTTATTCCTGGCAAAAAAGAAAGCGCACAACTTTATGAATCAGGAGTCTATACCGCTCCTGTTTCACTGGATTATGCTCAATTTAATGTTTCTGTTGTTGTAGAAGACAATCAGATTACATCAGTAGAACTGACGGATTTTGATGACAATATGGCATTAATATATCCTCTTGTTGAACCTACTATGGCTCACCTGAATAGAGAAATTGTTAAAAAACAAAGCCTTGATGTAGATTCTCCTGAAGATGCTTCACAAACCGCTAATATTCTTCTTGACGGAATAAAAAAAGCATTAAGTAATCCTCAGAACTAAATCCATCTTTCCCAGTATTCCTTTTCTTCACCAGAATCTACAGCAGCGAGATACATGTCAACGATTCTGAATAATTCTGATTCGTCTTCTAAACAATAATACTTTTTCCCATTTTCTTCTTCAATGTTTTTAATCAATTTATCTTTTTCATGAATTAAAGATATAAAATTTTTTTCCCATTCAAGTGCTTTCTTTTCTCCAAGTTCTTCATAAGACATTATTTCTGCTTTAATTTCTTCAATAAAATCTTCTATTGGAATTTTTAGCATAAAAACATTCCTCCTGGAAAATTATATTATTGTTATTTTATCTTTATTATTTGAAAATGTTTCTTTATTTTATTCCAAATAAACATTTCAAAAGCCTTTTAAATCATTATAAAACATTTTTAATTTCTGTAAAATAAAAAATGCCTGGTATTTAACAAATACCGGCATTTTTTTCTCGCTTATTTTTTAAAATGAACACATTAATGCTTTTTTCATTTCTTTAACATATTCATACACATAAGGAACTGAGTTTTCTCCATATTCTGCAATCATCTGTACAATGGCACTGCCAACAATAATCCCATCTGCTATTTTTGCCATTTGAGCAGCTTGCTGGGGAGTAGATAACCCAAAGCCAATAGCACAAGGAATCTCTTTTACTTCCTTAACCAGCTTAATCATTTCTTCTGCTTCGTTGCCTATGGATTTTCTCACACCCGTTACTCCTAAAGAAGAAACGCAGTAAATAAAACCTTCCGCCTCTTGGGCAATCATACGTATTCTTTCCTTAGAAGTGGGCGCAATCATAGAAATCATTGTTATGTTGTACTCCTGACAAAAAGGTAAAAGCTCTTCTTTTTCTTCAAAAGGAATATCTGGAACAATAACTGCTGAAACGTCAACTTCCTGACATCTTTTCATAAATCTTTCCGTTCCATAGGTAAAAATCGGATTAGCATAGGTCATGATAACAATTGGGACATCAGAATTCTTTCTGATCTCTTTTATGCCATCAAATATCTGGTCGGTTGTGATACCTTTTGAAAGCGCCCGGGCATGAGCTTCTTCGATAACGGGTCCTTCTGCAACCGGATCGGAAAAAGGAATTCCAAGTTCAATAACATCGGCTCCTGCCTTAGCCATTTCAATAACCAGTTTAATGGTTGTTTCCATAGAAGGATCTCCAGCAGTAATATAAGTAATAAAAGCCTTTCCTTTTTTAAATACATTTTCTATATTACTCATAAATATTAACCCCCTTATAACGTGCTATTGCTGCCACGTCTTTGTCTCCTCTGCCTGAAAGACAAATAACAATGATTTTATCCTTATCCATAGTGGGAGCCAATTTTCGTGCATAAGCAACCGCATGGGCACTCTCAATGGCAGGAATAATCCCTTCGACTTTTGCAAGGTATTCAAAAGCCTCCACTGCTTCGTCATCAGTCACTGGTACATACTCTGCTCTTTTAATATCTTTCAGGTAAGAATGCTCTGGTCCTACCCCCGGATAATCCAGGCCAGCAGATATGGAATATACCGGAGCAATTTGACCATACTCATCCTGACAAAAGTAAGATTTCATTCCATGGAATATTCCTACGGTTCCTTTTGTCATAGAAGCTGCATGTTTATCCGTATCAATGCCATGACCTGCTGCTTCGCAGCCAATCAAACGGACTTCTTTGTTTTCAATAAAGTCATAAAAAATCCCCATGGCATTACTGCCTCCGCCAACACAAGCCATTACCACATCTGGTAGTCTTCCTTCTTTTTCTAAAATCTGTTTTTTAACTTCTTTTCCGATAACACTTTGGAAATCCCTTACAATTGTAGGAAAAGGATGGGGTCCTACAACTGAGCCCAGAACATAATGGGTATCGGCAATTCTTCTGGTCCATTCCCTTAAAGTTTCATTAACAGCATCTTTTAATGTCTGGGTTCCGGAAGTTACGGCATGGACCTTAGCCCCTAAAAGTTCCATTCTAAAGACATTTAAAGCCTGTCGCTCGGTATCTTCTTTCCCCATAAAGATTTCACATTCCATATCCATAAGGGCAGCAACCGTTGCTGTTGCAACACCATGTTGACCTGCTCCTGTCTCTGCAATAACTCTGCTTTTGCCCATCTTTTTAGCCAAAAGCACTTGCCCTAAGACATTGTTTAATTTATGAGAACCTGTATGATTGAGATCTTCTCTTTTTAAATAAATTTTTGCCCCGCCCAAATCTTTAGTCATTTTTTCCGCATAATAAAGCAGTGAAGGACGACCAGCATAATTATTTAACAAATCATTAAGTTCATTAACAAAACCAGGATCCTCTTTATAGCGATTGTAGGTTTCTTCCAGTTCAATTAAAGCATTCATTAAGGTTTCAGGAACAAATTGACCTCCGTAAATTCCAAATCTTGCTTTAGACATTTCCATTCTCCTTTAATTGATTATTTTATTTTTCATGAAACACGGTGACGGGTCCTTGTTTTATTAATCTTTTGAAACAAGGAACCGTCACCGTGTTTCGGAACCATCCCTTGTTTCATTAATAAAAAAAGCTTTTATCCCGTAAGGGACAAAAGCTTATCGCTTCTGCGGTGCCACCCAAATTGGTTGAAACAACCCACTCTATTTGTATACTTTCATATACACCCTTTTGATAACGGTCAGGGTTCCCGTAAGCGCCTACTATAAATTTCGGGCTTCCCTCGCAAGTCCATTCGAAATAACACTTGTAATCGCATTCTCACCAAACAGCGACTCTCTGAATACAGTAATTATTTCTACTACTCTTGCTCATCGGTTTAATTTTTTGATCAAAAATTCCTTATATTTAAGCTTGATAATAGCATTTTAATTTTATTTTGTCAATAAATTATTCTAGTATAAAGAGCTATTATTTTAAAATAATTACACTTTTAAAAATTTATATTTTATTATATAATATAATTTATAATAGTTTAAATAATTTTCAAGGAATTCTAATGCTTCCCATAGACTAAGCTTTTGTTTTTGGAAAAGCTTATGAGAAAGATCCTTCAAATCAACATAGACCATCGATGCACTTTATATCATAACTAAGGCTTATGCCTGGTAATAAAACTACAAGGAGGTCTTCAATGAGTATTTATTCTTTATCAAATTTTCTTCAGAAATATGCACAAAAACCAGATGTTGTTGAAGCTTTTCAATTAGAAAGCGATCAAATGCTCAAAATAGACTTGAACGGAGATGTCTGGATAAAAACTGGCTCTATGGTTGCCTACAAGGGTGTCATTAAATTTACAAGGGAAAAAATGATGGAACACGGGCTTGGTAAAGCTATAATGAAATCTATTACAGGTGAAGGAGCAACCCTGACTAAAGCCCAGGGAAGAGGAGAATTATTCTTAGCAGATAATGGTAAAAGAATCTCTGTTATTTACCTGGATTCCAATGCAATTACAGTTAATGGAAATGATTTATTAGCCTTTAGCCCTTCAATCCAATGGGATATTAAATTCCTTAAAAATGTTTCCAGTATTATGGCTGGTGGTCTGTTTAATATGCAATTAAGTGGCAGGGGTTATGTAGCTATTACAACCCACTATAAACCCCTTATTTTAATGGTTACTCCTGATAAACCTGTTGTAACCGATCCCTATGCTACTGTGGCCTGGTCTTCAAACCTTATACCAGAATTAAAAACTGATATTAATCTGGGAACATTCATCGGTCGAAGCAGCGGCGAAACATTTCAAATGTTCTTTAGAGGTCAGGGATTTGTTGTAGTACAGCCTTATGAAGAAGTTACTTTTCAGCATTCTTAGGTTTATGAAAATAACCCGGAATTCATTCATGAATTCCGGGTTATTATTAATTATTATAATATAAATCCTGAGAAGCATATTCTGGATCACAAGTAATATCAATGCCCAATTTTCTTAAAGTTTGTTCATCATTTCTGTTGAGTATTGCTGTAGAATGTGCCTGACAGCCATTTAATAATGGTAATTTATCCATTGCTATCTGGGCCACTGGGTTTGTAGCAGCACATATACTAAGTGCAATCAAAATTTCTTCACAATTTAAAGCAGGATTTGCACTCTTAAGTATATCGTTTTTTAAGTATTTGATAGGTTCCAAAATGACAGGTGAAATTAACAGGATATCATCCGATATATGTGCTAAATACTTAACAGCATTTAATATAGCCGCCGCAGTCGCATCCATTAATTTCGAACTTTTTCCGGTTAAAATTTTTCCATCTGGCATCTCTATAGCTACTGCTGTACAAATATCGCTTTTACTTGCAGTTTCTTTTAACCTGGCAGCTCGCTCTCTGGCTGGCATAACTACCCTTCTGTCTTCTTCTTTCAGATTAAGCTCATCCATTATGAGTTTAACTTTTTCAAATGTCTCCTTATCAACATAACCTTTTTTATAATCACAACCTGTTTTAAAATATCTTCTAATGATTTCTTGTTTAGAAGCTTCTCTTATCACTTCATCATCAATAATTCCAAATCCTATTCTGTTAACACCCATATCCGTCGGAGATTTAAATACCGAATCCTTTCCTGTTATCTTTTCAATAATCCTTTTTAAAATAGGGAAAGTTTCTATATCCCTGTTGTAATTAACAGCTATCTCTGAATAGGCATCAAAATGAAAGGAGTCTATCATATTGACATCCCTGAGATCAGCTGTTGCAGCTTCATAAGCAATATTCAGAGGATGCTTTAAAGGAATATTCCATACTGGAAAAGTCTCAAATTTAGAATAACCTGCCACTTTTCCTCTTTTATATTCATGATACAATTGGCTAAGACATGTAGCCAGTTTACCACTGCCTGGTCCGGGACCTGTTACAACAACGATAGGTCTTGTTGTTTCAATATAAGGATTTTTACCATAGCCTTCATCACTTACAATGGTATCTAAATCTGTCGGATAACCTTTTATAGCCTTATGTTTATAAACTTTAATCCCTCTTCGTTCTAATTTGTTAATAAACATTTTCGCTGCTGGCTGCTCGTCATATCTGGTAATAACAACGCTATTGACAAGCAATTCATGATTCCTTAAATCATCAATTAAGCGCAAGGTATCCATATCGTAAGTGATACCGAAATCTCCTCGGATTTTATTTCTTTCGATGTCTCCAGCATATACACAAATAATAACCTCTACTTTATCCTTTAGTCTTTCTAAAAGTTTAATTTTTCCGTTTTCATCAAAACCCGGCAATACTCTCTTGGCATGCAAATCATACATCATTTTGCCGCCAAATTCCAGATAAAGCTTATCATAATTATTAACCCTTTCTAAAATATATCTTGATTGTTCTTCTAAATACTTCTTTTGATCAAATCCTATTTTCATGTTCTTTCCCCACTTTTTAGTATATTTTTCAAGCATAAATAATTATAAACTCAAACCTTAATTATTACATAGGTTTCTCATAAAGTAAAGATATTACTATCTGGAAATTAAAAAAATATGTCCACAAATAAGGTTACCATTAAAAATTAGAAAACCAAACTACCTTTATCATCCCATTTAGAATAAAGTTTACAATTAGGTCTTAGGATAAGATATTTTACCGATTCTTTCGCTTCTTCACTCATACAATCCTCATCCAATACCGTTGACATCTCGTCCACCGACCATTTAATAGCGCCAAATTCCAGTTTTTCTAACTTTCTTCCCTTATTTAATATGTAATTTCTTATTTCATCAATTAATTCATCTTTTGCCTTATGCTCGGCAATCCATCTGTCCTGAGCTGTATCAGAACCGGAACGGTATAAAACCCTGAAAGTGATTTGATCTGCATTAAATACCTCTTTACAATATTTAAATATCCGAGCCGCAGACCAGTCATTAAATGCATCCGTTAGATTAATAGAAATTCTTAAATTAAAATCATATTTCTTTACACT
This sequence comes from Candidatus Epulonipiscium sp., assembly GCA_012521395.1. Classification (GTDB taxonomy): domain Bacteria; phylum Bacillota; class Clostridia; order Lachnospirales; family Defluviitaleaceae; genus JAAYML01. The sequence goes on from JAAYML010000030.1 coordinate 49,111, forward strand.
ATTACAAAATTCAATCAAATCTACTTTATTCTTAAGACTTGTGCCATTATAATCTCTATTTTGTTCATTATCAAAAGAAGAAACCGAAAGGCTAAGGGTACTTACACCGACATGATTACGCAAAAATCTTAAATAAGGCTCGTCTATCATGACCCCGGTCGTCTGCATTTCTATCCATCTGAAAGGCTTACTCAGATTACTGTTCATGGTTCCGAATCTCTGTAAAAAAGCTCTGTTTTGCTGGGGCTCCGCATTGCCTGTTAACATAACCGTATTACAACCATTATCTCTGGCAAACTCTAATCTTCTTATATAGTCTTTTTCATAAAGATCATAAAAAGGTAAGTTTTCATCCATCATATTTTTATAGTCGTCATTTCTCATATGGGATACACAAAATTTACAATTATTCACACATCCTTTATTAGGAACACATACTGATAAAGATTGAATCCGCATCCCTTTCCCTCCCATACTAAAACTCTTATTCATTATTCTATACAAATAAAAAATAGGATGCAAATAAAAACAAAAGTTTTTATTAATAATATTTTGGTATAACTTTTATTTACTTTTAACACAATTATGGCTTGCAATCTAAAA